>NZ_JAJGQG010000002.1:0-351266 GCF_020783795.1 Xanthomonas sp. NCPPB 1067 | reverse complement strand
TTGCCGCATCGGGCGCCGCCGCGCCCGGCTTGCGCGGCGGCAGCTGGGGATACGCGAAGTCGTGATACCCCTCGCCCGCTTGCGTTCCCAGCCGTGCGAACAGGCCAGACACGTCGTCGTGCCCGGATGCGTTCCTGGTGTTCTTCGGTGCCATCACATTCCCCTTACCCGATCGCACATGCTCATGCCGTTCGCGCCAGTACGAACTGGCGCAGATCGACGGTGTCGCCCGGCACGGTCTGCACCGCCAGGCCAGCCAGCATCCCCAATTGCTGGAACCACCCTTCATACACGCCCTGCAGGAAGCCGTCGCTCCATGCGGCCCCCTCCAGCACCACGCTCAACGGCGCACCGGCATGCAGGATCTGCACGTGATCGGCCTGTTCGTCCATTGCGCACCGGCCCCAGTCGCAGCTGTCCCAGACCGCATTGGCGGCCTGCTGCAGCTCCTCCAGCGTCGCACACGGCAGCAACCGGTGCGCGCGCGCGAAGCGGCTGCCGATGCGGGCCATCAGCATCGCCAGATCCTGCTCGGGCAGCTCGGCGCCGAACTCCTCGGCCATCGCACGCACGAATCCCGACCATTGCCGGGAACAGCTGCGAGTGCGGTACAGCGACAACGGATCCGGTGCTGGCATTTCGGGAGCTTTCGCGAAGGAGGGACACCACATACGACAGATGCACCAGAAGTGATGCAAGCGTGATGCCAATGTTAACGCCTGCCAACTGCCAATTGAGAGATACATCTCACTTTTTCAGCCATCCCCCGACAGCGGCTGCGCACCAGCGGCAGATTGCGCCAACCTGCGTCGCTCACTGCCGCGCGCAGTCACCTTGCTCGGCAGCCTGTTCGGCGGTCGGGGCCAGCCCGAACACGGCGCGCAGATAGCGCAGATAGCCGGCGTCCTCGCACATGCTCTTGCCCGGCGAATCGCTGAGCTTGGCCACCGGCTGGCCGTTGCAGCGGACCATCTTGATCACGATCTGCAGCGGCGTCGGCCCCAGGTCGTTGGTCAGGCTGGTGCCCACCCCGAAGGCCAGCCGGCAGCGGGCATGGAAGTGCTGGTACAGCTTCATCACCTTGTCGATGTTGAGGCCATCGCTGAAGACCAGCACCTTGGTCCTGGGATCGATGCGATGGGCTTCCAGGTGCGCAATCACCCGCTCGCCCCATTCGAACGGGTCGCCCGAGTCGTGGCGCATGCCGTCGAACAGTTTGCAGAAGTACAGATCGAAGTCGCGCAGGAAGGCATCCAGCCCCACCACGTCCGACAGCGCAATGCCCAGATCGCCACGGTATTCGCGTGCCCACGACTCCAGCGCGGCCACCTGCGAATCGCGCAGCCGCGGTCCCAGCGCCTGGAACGCCTGCAGGTACTCGTGCGCCATCGTGCCCAGCGGGGTCAGCCCGTAATGCTTGGCGAAGTACACATTGCTGGTGCCCACGAACTGCCCGCCCAGGCCATCGCGCAGCAGCGGCAGCAGCTCGCCGTGCCAATGCCGCGAGTAACGGCGCCGGGTGCCGTAATCGGCGATCTTGCAGCCGGCCGGCATGCTGCGCAGGCTGGCGATCTTCTCGCGCAGGCGGCAGCGGCCTTCCTCGAAATCCGGCTCGGAGGTATTGCGGAACCACACCTCGTTGACGATCGCCAGCAGCGGCACTTCGAACAGGATGGTATGCAGCCACGGCCCGCGGATGGTCAGCTCGATCTCGCCGGGGTGGGCAGCCGATGCCGACAGCTGCAGATACTTGCGATCCAGCTGGAACAGCGCCAGGAAGTCGGCGAAGTCCGGCTTGATGAAGCGCAGGCCGCGCAGGTAGTCCACCTCGTCCTCGCACAGGCGCAAACGGCACAGTGCGTCGATCTCGCGCGAGATCTCATCGATGAACCGGGCCAGGTCCACCCCGGGCGTGCGGCATTTGAAGCGGTACTCGACCTGGGCGGCCGGGTGCTGATGCAGCACCGCCTGCATCATGGTGAACTTGTACAGATCGGTGTCGAGCAGCGAATGGATGATCATGCGGCCCGATTATGCCCGCCGCCGCGCGCAACCGCCGTGCACATGCCAGTGGGCCGACGATCGCCGACGATCGCCGCCGGCCCGCCCTCAGCGTGCCAGCACCTGCTGCGCCGGTTTGCCCTGCACGGTGAAGTCGCTATCGCCCGGGCCGCCGGCCTCGGGGTCGGTGTACCAGCACCACAGCGCCACACCGTCGATGCCGTGCGTCTGCAACACCGTGCGCCACTGTTGCAGCACCTGCAGCTGCAGCTGCGTGTCCACTGCGGCGCTTCGCTGTTCCGGGCTTTCCCATGGCGCGGCCAGGCTGCCGCGCGCCGAGCGCAGGCCCAGCTCGGCCACCCACACCGGCTTGCCCACACGCTGCCCCAGCCGCTGCAGCCGCTGCGCGGCGGCGTTCATCTCCGCCGTGCGTGCGGTGGCCGCCTCCGACAGGCGCGGATACAGACTGGTACCCACCGCATCGAACAGCGACCAGTAGCGAAAGCCCTCGGCATGCTCCATTCCGTCGGCCACATACAGCAGCTTGCCGCGGTAGACCTTGCGCACCGCCGCCACCAGCGCAGGCCATTGCGGCGCGTCCTGGAGCTTGCGCAGCTCGGTGCCGATCACCAGCGCCTCGGCGTGTTCGTCCTCGGCCAGCTGCGCCAGCGGCAACACCGCCTTCTGGTAGGCGGCGAACCAGGCGGCCTGATCGGCAGGAGCCAGCTCACCGGCCCAATGACCGGGAATCCACACATGCACCTTCAAGGTCGGATCCAGACCCGCGCGATGACTCTGGCGTAGCGCGGCACGCATGGCCTCCAGGCTGCTGTCGCTGCCCAGCACCGGGTCGCTGGATTGCGGGGTCGCCTGCCACACGAAGGCCACCAGCAGCGCCTTGCTGGCGCCGGTCGCGGCCAGTGCCTGCAGCGATTGCCCGGCGGCGGGACTTTCCCACGGCGCGTTGGCCGAGACCTTGACGTTGGCACCCATCCACATCGGCGCGGCCGCATTGCAACCATTCGCCAGCAGGCACACGCCCAGCACCGCAGCGAGCGTCAGAACGCGCCTGAACATGCGACTGCTGGCTCGGTGGTGGATGCGGCCGCATCCTGCCCGCAGGTGGTCGCGCCCTGGGTGGCCCGCACGGTCTGCGGCGCTGCCGTCGGCGCTTGCGTGGCCGGCGCACCGGCCAGCGTCGAGGCACCGACATCGCCTGCTGCCTCGGCGTCGGCCTGTGGCGACTCGACCGCCACCGTTGCCGTGCGATCTACCGGCAGCGATACCGGCGGTGCCATCACCACTGCCTCGCCCCGCAGCAGTGCCTGTTCGTCGGCCGGCGTGGCGCGCAGCCAGCTCCCCCAACCCTGCGGCTGCACCCAGGCCGCACCCAGCAGGCCGAGCAACAGCAGGCCGGCCGCCTGACCGCGCTGGTCCGGCTGCAGGGCACGCAGCAGCAACGAGGCCGGTACCCACAGCAGCACCAACGCATCGAACCCGGCCCAGCCGAAGGCAAACGACAGCGCCGCCGCGCAGATCACCGTACCGGTGCTGGCAACCACACCCCGCGCGAGCGCGGCACTGCGCGCGCGCAGCACCAGCGCCAGCACCGGGTAACAGGCCACTGCCGCCACGCCCCAACGCACCGCCGGCAGCCAGTCCTCCGCCTGCGCGGCCAGCGGCAACGGCAGCGGATGCCCACCCTGCGCGATGCTCGACAACGTCGGCCATGGCGCATTGAACACGGTCAGATTGACGTAAGCCCACATACCGACCAGAAACGCGAACGGCAGGTAGCACACCAGGTAGAACGACCCCGGCGCCTTGCGCAGCATCTGCGGCGGCATCACCAGCAGCAGCCACGGTGCCACCATCGTCGACAGCGCCAGCGTCTGCAGGTCCAGGCACAGCAGAATGCACAGCCAGCCGGCGATGCGCAGGTAGGTGAAGGCTTCCACCGGCGCCTGCAGCCGGCGCAGCGTGCGGCACAGCCCGTAGAACGCCAGCAAGCCCACCGCCTGGCTGCCGCCGGCCGCGATCGGCAGCAGGAACAGCGGGTTGCCGCCCACCAGCAGGGTCAGCCCGCTGGCCCAGCCGCGCCCGAACACGCCGGCCAGATCGCGCCAGAGCAGCGACAGGAACAAGGCGTTGGCGGCCACCGCCAGGAACGGCCAGACCTGGAAAGGCAGTTCCCAGCGATGCAGCGCCAGCTCCACCGCCCACGCCAGCAGGCCGCTGGCCGGCACGCCGACGCCAGGCGCTGCGGCCGGTGCGGCGCCGCCCAGCGACTGCAGCAGCAATGGCTGACTCAGCAGCGACAGCGCCACCACCGCGACCAGGAACGCCGGCAGGCCGCTGTCGCGACGCGCCGCAGCCGGCTCACTCTTCGAGTGCGGCGCGGCGCTCGTTTTCCGAATGCTTGCTGATGCCATGCGTGGTCTTCTCCCAGTAGAACGGATTGCGGATCAGCTGCCAGAGCCCCTTGTAGGCGGCAATGGACTGCAACGCCCAATAGAGCGGCACCGTCAGCGCGTACGGCGCCAGCTTGAAGTAGTCGCGCTTGAACGCGGCCACCAGCGTGATGTAGATGAAGAACGCATTGGCCAGCAGCAGATTGACCAACGACACCGCCCCCAGCCATGGCGGGAAGAAGCGATCGAAGGCACTGGTACCGGTGAGCATCCATACTGCGTACAAGGCCCACAGCACCGGCACGCCCAGCGCCGTGAAGAAGCCGCCGCCGATGAAGAACTGGAACCCCCAGAAGCCCTTGAAGCCGGTACTGCGATACAGGTGCACCGGATCGCGCATGTGCACCAGCCAGGTCTGCATATAGCCCTTGAGCCAGCGCGAGCGCTGCCGGATCCAGTTGGGGATGCTGACATTGGCTTCTTCGAAGGTGGTGGAGTTCACCACGTTGACGCGGTAGCCGTTCTGGATCAGCCGCACGCCCAGGTCGGCGTCCTCGGTGACGTTGTACGGATCCCACGCGCGCACCTGGCGCAACACGTCCAGGCGGAAGTGGTTGGAGGTGCCACCCAGCGGGATCGGAATCCGCAGGTATTCCAGCGCCGGCAGGTAGAAGTCGAACCAGAGCGTGTACTCCAGCGTGAACATCCGCGTCAGCCAGTTTTCGTCGGCGTTGTAGTAGTTCAGCCGCGCCTGGATGCACACCACATCCTGCTCGGCCTTGCGGAACGCCGCCACCACGCGCTTGAGCTGATCCGGCTCGGGCTTGTCTTCGGCGTCGTAGATGGTGAGCAGCTGCCCACGCGCGAAATGCAGCGCGTAGTTGCAGGCCTTGGGCTTGGTCTTGGGCTGCGAGGGCGGCACCCGGATGATTTCGAAGAACGCTTCCAGGCCGAGCTTCTTGGCCGCTTCGATGGTCTCGAAGTCGTCGGCCTCCAGCACCAGCTTCACGTCGAGCTTGCTGATCGGGTAATCCAGCTTGCGCAGCGCGTTGGCCAGGATCGGCAGGACTTCCGGCTCCTTGTACATCGGCACCAGCACGGTATAGACCGGCAGGTCGTCGTCGCGCAGCGCGGCCACTTCGTCCTCGGTGACCTTGATGTCGATGCGGTGGCGCGAGCCGAACCACACCAGCAGCAGCTTCAACCCGAAGGTGGCCAGAAAGCCCAGCGCCACCAGCACGTTGATGGCGATCAACGCCGGCACCGGGAACACCGCCAATGTTGCGACCAGCACTGCAGCCAGTCCCCACAGCGCGACCTTCTGCCCGTGCGTGACCACCTGGCGCGCCGAATAGGTGGGCGCGTGCGCCGCCAGCAGGTTCAGGGCGTTGTCGGTGAGCTGCTGATCGGCATAGCGCTGCAGGCTCCAGATGACGTCGAACTTGGCGGTGCCGACGAAGCGCACCTCTTCGCCGTAGTGCGCGCGCGCCCAGGCGAACAACGCCGGGTCGGGATCGGCGACCGCCAGCACCAGGACGCCGTGTTCGCGCCGCCACGGCAGCAGCAGGCGCTGGGCGTAGCTGTCCAGGTCGCCGGCGACCAGCAGGGTCGGATCCGGCGGTTGCTGCACCAGGTCGACGAATTCCAATCCGAAGTGCGCCGCCACGATGGCGTAGAAGCGCTGCGCCGGCACGCCGCGCTGGGCCAGGATCACATCGCCCAGGCGCGAGTTCCAGCGTTGTTGCAGCGCCAGCGCGGCGCGCAGTTGGGCATCGGTGATGACGCCCGCCGACACCAGCGCGCGGCCCAGCAGCCCGCGTTCGCGGCCGATGTCCGGCGCCCGTCCCAGCGTCTCCATGTCGCAGGTGACCGTCATGGGCGCGGCGTCCTCAGAACCGCCACCAGGCGGCCACGAAGGGTCCGCCTGCGGCGCCGGTGTTGCGGCCCATCACCGGCTGCTGGTAGCCCAGCTGCCATTGGCTGCCGCCGGGCGCGGTGTACAGCGCCGACAGCTGCAGCTTGGTGAGGTCGTAATTGGTGCCGGTGGCGACGAAGCCCGCGCCACCGCTCTGGCCCGGCACAGCCACGTTGTTGCGCCCGTTGCCCAGGCCCTGGATCACGTTCGCCTCGCCCAGCAACAGCCACTGCGGGGTCAGGCTCAGCCCGGCGGAGGCATCCAGCCGCACTTCGTCGGAGGCGGCGCTGCCGCGCAGGCGCACGCCGCCGCTCAGGTCGACGTAGCCGTTGCGACTGCCCAGCGTGTAGCCGCGTCCGCGGCTGTAGCGCAGCTCCAGGCCGTAATCGCCCAGGCCCAGGGCCGGATCGCTGCCCGGGTTGTTCGGGTGATAGGTCTTGCTGCGACCATAGGCAGGGATGCTCACCAGGGCCTGCACCGCGCTGCGCCAGGCATCGTCCGCCGCACCGGACAGCGCATAACGCAAGCCGATTTCCTGATCGGCGAACCCGGTGGTGGTGGTGCGCTGACGCAGCGGCACGCCATTGCGGCTGCTGTCGTTGCTGAAGCCGACCTCGGTGAAATAGAAATTGCCGATCAGGCTCAAGCGGTCGGTCAGGCCATGCTCCAGATAGACATTGAGCTGATCCTGGCGACTGCGGCCATTGTTGGCGAAATCGCCACGGTGGTGCGCATCGTCGAACCAGCCGGTGCCATCGCTGTGCAAGGCCTTGACGATCAGCAGCGTGTCGCCTTGCGGCTGGGTCCAGGCACCGGCAAGAGCGGTGGCCGGTAGCACGGATGCGGTGACACCCAGCGACAGCATGACCGCCGCCGCGATCGGCAGGCGGCAGGGGCGACGGTGCAATAACGCGGAACGGCTAACCGAACTGGACTGCAGGAAGGCAAGATGCGACTGACGCACCCGCAGTTGCGGGTCGTTGCTTGAAGACATGTGTACGATTCCTGATGGGGGACCCGTTAGGGACAGGAAGCACGGGCTGGATCACATTGCGTCGCGCAACGTATCACAGTTGCGAACGCTTCCCCATCACGGATTTATCACTAATTTAACGGCGCAAACTCATTTCGCCCGTAACAATCTAGGCACCTGCACGAGGGCGTGGGTCCAGATCGCCAACCAGACCCCCAACCGGGTCGGCAAGCCCCGCCGGCTTGCCTCGAACTTGCGGAAATACCGCCACAAGCCGCGATGCTTGTGCCATTCCACGAAGAATGGACGCGCCCGGCTGGAAACCCCGCGCACGTGCACCACCTGCAGATCGTTGGCCACCGCGACCAGGGCGCCGGACTGACGCGCGCGCCGGCACAGGTCCAGGTCTTCGGCATGCAACCGGTACCCGCCATCCCAGCCGCCCAGGCGGTCGAACAGGCTGCGCTGCATCAGCATCAATGCGCCGGAGATGGCATCCACGCGTTGTAGCGGCATGCCCGGGTCGGCCGGCACCGCCAGCTGGGCAGCAGCGCGCGGCGCGCGCAACATCGCCGCGAAGTCCGGGTCGCGCCGTCGTACCGCCGCGTCCGGCCGGCCTTGTTCGTCCACCTGCTCCACCCCCAGCAGCACCGCGGCGTGCCCGACGGCGCGGGCGCAGAGCTGGACCAGGGTATCGGGCTCGACCATCAGGTCGGGGTTGATGAACACCAGCCACGGCGCCTGCGAATCGCGTGCACCCTGATTGCAGGCAGTGGCGAAGCCGGGATTGTCGGGATTGGCGATGAAGTGCACCCGCGGATCGGCCAACGCATGCCGTTGCACCACGTCCACGGTGTCGTCGCTGGACGCGTTGTCGACCACCCGGATCTCGCTGATGCCCTCGGCCGCGCGCAGCCGCAACAGACAGGCATCGATGGTGCTGGCGCTCTGGTAGGTGACGACGACGGCGGCGATCTGGACAGGGCTCATGCGCGCATTATCCGGCGACCGGGCGATACGGCGCCATCACGAAACGGCGAGCGATGGCCGAACGTCGGCGCACGCATCGCATTTGGCCAGGCGTGGCGCAACGCCGGCTGCCGACCGCGCACGACCTGCGGCAGCAGCCGCCGGCAGGCGCTGCCTGCAAACTCCACGCATCCATGCCAGCGGGCCGGCATGGCGGCTGCCGCCCGGAGCGGGCATACTGCGCGCCCGACAGCCGCGATGCGGCTGCGTCAGTGCCGCCTGCGGCGCACCCACCCTCGATCTCCGAGATGACAGCCAGCGACCTTCCGGTTTGCCGCTGCCTTTTCACTTTCTGCTACGCGACGGCCTGATGCGGCCTGCGCGGCAACGACGGCCTGGCAGCGCCGTCCGTGGCAATGCCGGCCTGGTCGTCGGACGACGCGGGATCGCCCACCCAGCCTGGTCTATACCACTGTACGTCTCACGCGTGGTCACCGGCCTCGCAGGGGGAGCGTCGTGAGCGCGCCCCACCAGGTGCACGGCATGAGCCTGGAGCTGGCGCTGCCGGATTGGCCTGCGCTGACGATGGACGAGACCCAGCGCGTGCTGCGCCAGTTCGCCCTGGCCGACGCCAGCGAGACCGTGCGTTGGCACAGCGCGCGCCCGTTTTCCGCTGCGGCCTGCGTCGATACCGCCACCGGGCCGGTGATCGTCAAACGTCACCATGCCAGCGTGCGCAATGTCGCCGCATTGCGCGAGGAACACGCCTTCATGGCGCATCTGGGCTGGGCCGGCGCGCCGGTGGTGGAGGTGCTCCATACCGCCGACGGCCAGACCGCGCTGGCGCAGGCGCAATGGGTCTACGAAGTGCAGCGTGTCGGCGCCGGATGCGACCTGTATCGCGACGCCTTGTCGTGGACGCCCTTCACCGAACTTGTCCATGCGCACGCTGCCGGCGCGGCACTGGCGCGGCTGCACCATGCCGCACAGGGCTTCGACGCTCCGGCCCGCTCCACCACCGTGCTGGTCGCCAATCTGCGGCTGTTCGCGCAGGCCGACCCGTTGCAGGCGCTGCAACGCGCGTTGCCGGCTCGCCCCTTCCTGGCCTCGGCACTGCACGACTACCCCTGGCAACGCGATCTTGCCGCCCACCTGTTGCCCTGGCATGCCAAGGCGTGGCCACGGTTGTCGTCGCCGGGCGCGTTGCCGCCGCTGTGGACGCACGGCGACTGGCACGCCTCCAACCTGCTCTGGAAGCGCGACGCCGGCCACGCCGAGGTCAGCGCGATCTTCGATTTCGGGCTAAGCGATCGCAGCAGCGCGCTGTTCGACCTGGCCACCGCCATCGAACGCAATCTCATCCCCTGGTTGCAGCTGGACCTGGGTGCGCGCGCGCAGCCCGAACTCGCCCAGCTCGATGCCTTGCTCGATGGCTACACCCTGCACCGCCCGTTGAGCGCCGCGCAGCTGCAGTGCCTGGCGGCGCTGCTGCCGATCGTGCATGCCGATTTCGCCTTGAGCGAGATCGAATACTTCGCCGGCATCACCCGTTCGCGCGAGAACGTGGACATCGCCTATCACCGCTATCTGCTCGGCCATGCGGACTGGTTCGCCAGCGCCGATGGCCAGGATCTGCTCGCGCATCTGCTTGCGCGGGCGCGCCGCTCGCCATGAGCGCCCTCTTCTCTCGAGTCCTTTGCATGTACGCATCACGCCCCCCACTGCTCTGCCGCTGCCCGCTCACCCTCGCACTGACGCTCTGCCTGAGCGCACCTGCGCTGGCGCAACAACCCGCCGACACCACCGCAGTCGAACTGGACGCGGTCAACGTGCGTGGCGAACGCAACGACACCGCCACCGCGCTGGGCGGTTTCGGATCCACGCGCCTGCTGGATGCGCCAGCGTCCATCGCCGCGATCGACCGCCAGCAGTTGCTCGATCGCCAGGCGCGCGTGCTCAGCGACGTGCTGCGTGCCGAGGCGTCCGCCGGCGATGCGTACGCACCGATCGGCTATTACGAAAACTTCGTGCTGCGCGGCTACTCGCTCAATGCGGCCAACAGCTACCGCATCAACGGGCTGAGCGCGGTGGGCGAACAATCCATCGCATTGGAGAACAAACAGCAGGTGCAGATTCTCAAGGGTCTGTCCGGGCTGCAGTCCGGCGTCAACGAACCGGCCGGCCTGATCGACTACCGCACCAAACGCCCCGAGCCCGTCCGCAGCGTGACCGTGGGAACCGACGAGCAGGGCTCGCGCTATCTCGCCGCCGATCTGGGCGGCTGGTTCGGTGCCGAGCGCGCGCTGGGCCTGCGCGTGAATGCCGCGCGCGAAGACATCGACAGCTATGTCGAGCACGCCGACGGCTATCGCAATTTCCTGTCGTTGGCCGGCGACTGGAAGATCGATCCACAATCGCTGCTGCAGCTCGATGTGGAATACCAGCACCGCCAGCAACGCTCGGTGCCGGGCTATCAGCTGCTCGGCGGCACCGAGGTACCGCGCGGCATCGACGTGCGCCGCCTGCTCGGCTACCAGCCGTGGGCGCGCCCGGTGCAGATGGATACGCTCAACGCGCAGCTGCGCTACGCCTACCAGTTCAACGACGACTGGCGCGCCACGGCCGAGGCGGCGCACAGCCGCTCGGCGATCAACGATTTCTCCGCGTTCGCCTGGGGCTGTTACGGCGCGGCCGGCTGCGCCGACATCGTCACGCCGAACGTCTTCAGTGCGCAGGGCGAGTACGACATCTACGACTATCGCAGCCCCGACGACACCCGCGTGCACGATCAACTGCGTGCCACCCTGGAAGGCAAGCTGACCACGGGTGTGCTGGAACACCGCCTCAGCATCGGCGGCGATTGGCTACGCCGCACCATCGATCGCTTCGGCTCGGTCAACGAATTCGTCGGCAGCGGCCGCATCGACCGCGATCCGGACGTCTTCGCGCAGACCGAGGTGCCGTTGGACCCCAAGCAACGCCGCCTGGACAGCCGGCAACGCGCGCTGGTGCTGGCCGACCGCATCGGTCTGGGCACCCGTTGGGAACTGTCGCTGGGCGCACGTGCGGTTCGCCTGGACGAACGCAGCTTCGACCGCGATGGCGTGCTGGAACGGCGCACACGCAAGGACACCGTGCTGCCGCAGGCCGCGCTGCTGTTCAAGCCGCAGCAGAACGTGTCGCTGTATGCCAGCTACGCCAAGAGCCTGGCCGCGGGCGGCACCGCACCGTGGTTCGCCGACAACGCCGATGAGATCCTGCCGCCCACCAACGCCTACCAGCTGGAAACCGGCGCCAAGATCGCGTTGGCAGGAGTACGCCTGGGCGCGGCGCTGTTCGACATCCGCCAGGCCTATCAGTTCACCCAGCCGCAGGCCGATGGCGGACTGCTGTTCGTGCAGCAGGGCCGGCTGCACAACCGCGGCCTGGAACTGTCGGCCGACGGCGCGGCGACCGAGCAGCTGCGCCTGTTCGCCAGCATCGCCGCGATCCGCGCGCGCGCCGAGGACACCGCCATTGCCGATTACGAAGGGCATCAGGCCATCAACGTGCCCAAGCTGCGCGCCAGCGTGCAGGCCGACTACCGCGTCCCCGGCGTGGAGGGCCTGGCGCTGCTGGCAGGAGTGCAGTACAGCGGACGCAAGTTCGCCGACCGGCTCGGCAATGCCAGCGTGCCGGCCTACGCCGTCGCCAACCTGGGGGCACGCTATGCGGCGCCCATCGGCGGCCTGGCCACCACCTGGCGCGTGAACGTGGACAACGTGTTCGACAAGCGCTACTGGCGCGATTCCGGCGAGTATCAGGGCGATGCCTACCTGTTCCCCGGCGCACCGCGAACCGCACGCCTGACGGTGCAGGTGGATTTTTGAGGTCTGCCACCCCCATCCGCCCTTCGGGCACCTTCCTCCGCAGGCGGGGGAAGGATGTTTGCACGGGGTGCGCCTCTCCCACCGCTGTCCACTTTCCATCAGGCATTGCATGTCGTTGCTCGAATCCATCGCCGTCGTGATCAATCTGCTGGGCGTGTGGCTGACCGCCCGACGCATCCGATGGTGCTGGCCGGTCGGCATCGTCGCAGTGGCGCTGTATGCGTGGTTGTTCTATCAGTGGAAGCTGTACTCGGACATGTTGCTGCAGGGAGTGTATGTGCTCACCCAGCTGTATGGCTGGTGGCGCTGGCAGGACCGCGGCACCGCCGATCCGCGCATTCGCCCGTTGCCCATGCCGCAACCGGAGCTGTGGCTCTCGCTGGGCATCGGCGCGGCGTTCGCGGCGGCGCTGGGCGCCTACATGCACCATCGCACCGACGCGGTGCTGCCGTGGCTGGATGCGGCGCTGGCCAGCTTCAGCCTGGTCGCCAGCGTCTGGGCCGCGCGCAAGCGCATCGCCAACTGGGTGTTGTGGATCGCGCTCGACTGCATCTACGTGGGCGTGTTCCTCAGCAAAGGGCTATACCCCACTGCCCTGCTCTACGCCGGCTTCGTTGCGCTGGCCGTGTATGGTTGGCGCAGCTGGAACGCGCAACGCGCATCGCAGCCGATCCTCGCACCGTGAGGCAAGGCCGGTTCGCGGCCGCTTTCTTTCTTTACCATCGTCGCCTTCGGGTTCCTGGTCATCGCCTTGCACATGCTGTGTGTCATCCCGCGGCCGAGCGCCGCATGAGCGTCTCGCGCCAAGCCACCATCACCGATGCCATCAGCGCTCAGATCGCTGCCGGCGCCTGGGGCCCGGATCACCGCCTGCCGGTGGAACGCGAGCTGGCCGAGCGCTTTGGCTGCACCCGGATCACCTTGCGTGAGGCCCTGCAGCAACTGGAAGCCGAGGGCCGCATCTATCGCGAGAACCGCCGTGGCTGGTTCGTCAGCGCCCCGCGCGTGCGCTACGACCCCACCAGCATCGCCGGGTTCATGCAGTACGTGGCCGCGCAGGGGCGCAAACCGCGTACCGAACTGTTGAGCGCGACCCGCCAGCCCGCCGGTGCCGCCTTCGCGGCAGCGCTCAGGCTTCAGTCGCGCTACGAGGATGTCTTCGTGCTGCAACGCCGGCGCTGGATCGACCGCCGCGCGGTGCTGTTGGAAACCAACGTGGTGCTCGCCGCCTGGGCACCCGGATTGCTCGAACACGACCTGGCCGGCTCGCTCTCGGCGGTGTTCAACCAGAAGCTGGGGCTGTTCCTGAGCCGCGCGCAGCTGTCGATGCATCCGGCCGGGCTGGATGCCACGCAGGCCACGCTGTTGCAGTCCACCACCGGCACGCCGTGCTTCCGCCTGCAGCGCGTAAGCTTTGCCGAGGACGGCCAGGCGGTGGAACTGGACATCGAATCCTGGCGCCACGATGCGCTGGATGTGGTGGTGCGCACCGAAGCGCCGATGCGCGTGGCGCTGTAGCGCCGGGATTCGGGATTCGAGGGCGAGCGTGCTCGTGCTGCCATCTTTTCTGCGGGACGATTACGCGTCGAACAGCGTGCGCTGCGGATCCGGCGGCGGCAGGTCGGCCAGCAACTGGCTCAGCTGCTCGCGCTGGGCGCGTAGCGGGTCGTGCATGAGGAAGCTGGCCAGGCGCGCGTGCCAGGCCGGCCAGCGCGTGGCCAGCGCTTCCATGTCGCCGTCGGCCGGGAGGCCTTCGTGCGGCGAAGCCACGAAGGCCGTGTCGCACAGCACGTTGCGCCAGCCCAGGCCGCCCATGCGCAGGCTCAAGTCCACCAGCGCGGCATACCAGGAACCGTAGCTGCTGGCATCCAGGCCGCCGGCCTTGCGCCGTGCACTGCCACGCAACAGCACCGCATGGCCAACCGCCGAGGGCAGTTCCGGGTGCAGCGGCGGCATCGCCGCGCAGGCGGCGGCGAGCCGTTCCGGTGCGTCGGGCGGCGGATTGAGTTCGCCCAGCCGCGGCCAGCTGCAGGCTTCGCCCACATTGCTCCACGGCGTGGCGGTGGCGATGGCGGCGTCGCGTGCGAAACACGCGCTCAGCTGGCCCAGCCAGCCCGGCAGCGGGCAGGCATCCACACCCAGCACCGCCACATCGGCATCGCCGCAGGCGCTGAGCATTTCGTCCAGATGCGCCACCGCGCCGAGCATGCGCTGGCGGCGGGTGTGATGTGCCTGCAACTGGGTGCGCGCCAGCCAGTGTTCGATCACCGCGCGCCCGCGCGGACCGGCCTGCGCATCGTCGGCCAGCCACACCCGCGTGCCGGCGGGCGTGGCGGCATCCAGCGCGCCCAGGCAGGCATCCAACGCCTCGTCGTCGGTGCCCACCGGCACCAGCACGACGGGCAGTGCTGCACTCATTGCGCCTTCTGGCTGGGTTTCAACGGCTCCATGGCCTTGAACTTCTGGCCGTACTCGTCGGTGAGATTGCGCGCTTCCTGCGGGTTGCGCACGATCGACGGGGTGATCAGCACGATGACTTCGCGGCGACCGGTGTCTCTGGTCTTCCGACCGAACAGGGCGCCGACGACCGGCAGCTTGCTCAAGAAGGGAACGCCTTGACTGCCATCGGTCGTCGTGTCGTCGATCAAGCCTGCGAGCATCATGGTGTCGCCACTTTGCACCGCCGCCTCGGTTTTGACGCGACGCGTATTGATATCGACGTTGCAGGCAGCGCTATTGACGGTGGTTGTGGTCGCTGCCGTACACGCTGCAGGCCGTGCACCCGGGGTGCTGATTTCCTGCACGATGTCCAGGAACACCATGCCGTCCTTGGTCACGCGCGGACGTACTTTCAGGATCACGCCGGTGTCGATGTATTGCACCGAGGAAAAGCTGCTATCGCTGCCCAGCCCGGTATTGATCGACGTCGAATTGATCGGAATGCGCGAGCCCACATTCAGCGTGGCCTCGGCATTGTTTCGCACGAACACCGAAGGTGTCTGCAGTAAACGCACATTGCTTACGGTATCCAGCGCACTGATGACCGCCGCTGCGTTCTTGCCAAGAAATGTCCAACCCAAGCCGCCCGTGTTGGTGACGGTTCCTGCGATATCGCCCCAGATGCCACGCCCTGCGGCCGGCGGCAATCCGGCGCCACCAGACGCCACCGGGGCATTCACTGCATTCTCGAAGTACCAGTTGACGCCGTACTCAAGCTCGCCGGTCAGATTGACCTCCGCCACCTGCGCCTCGATATGCACCTGCATCGGCATCACGTCGAGCTTTTCGATGACGTCGCGGATGGAATTCCAGGATTGCGGGGTGGAGCGCACCAGCAGGGTGTTGGTTTCGGCCACGGCCGACACGCCGACCTTGTCGCCCTCCACCTCCAGCGTCACCGCGCCATTGCCGTTGCTGCGCGGCGACAGTTGCAGGCTGCCGTTGCCCAGGCCGCCGCCAGTACTGCCGCCGCCCATGCCGCTGCCGCCACCGAACTCACCGCCAACCGTGCCACCTCCATTTTCGCCGATGCTGCCACCGGTCAGGCCGGAGCTGCCGCCCATGCTGCTGTCGCGATTGCCCAGCTGGCCGCCCAGCACGCTGGTCTCTGCACCCGGTGCCAGCGAGGCGCTGGAGTCGCCGCCGTTGCCGCGCCCGCCGCCGAACACTTCCGCCAGGCGATCGGCCAGGTCCTTGGCCTTGATGTACTTCAGCTCGTAGGAAAACAGCCGCACGCCGCCGCCAGCGCTGTCGATGCGGTCCAGCCATTGCTGGATCTGGTCCAGGTATCGCGGCTGTGGGGTGATCACCAGCACCGCATTGGCGTTCTCCAGCGGCATGAAGCGGAACATGCCGGCGCTGGGCGTCTTGCTCTGTTCGCCGAATACCTTTTCCAGATCGGCGGCGACCTTCTCGGCCTTGCCGGACTGGATCGGGAACACGCCCACCGACATGCCCGACAGCCAGTCCACGTCGAAGATCTGCACCGTACGCAGATAGTTTTCCAGCTCGGCGCGGGTGCCGCCCAGGGTGATCACGTTGCGCGCCGGGTCGGTGCCGACGATGGCGTTCGGGCGCGCGTAGGGCTCGAGCACCTTCTTCATTTCGCTGGCCGAGATGTACTTCAGCGGCACCACGCGCACCTCGAAACCGCGCGCGGCCGAGGGCGAGGCGGTGCTGGGCGCCACCGTGCCGGCCAGCGCCTGATCGGCCGGCACGATGTTGTAGCGGCCACCGTTGAACACCATGCGGGCGTTGTTCCAGCCCAGCACCATTTCCAGCAGGTTCAGCGCCTGCGCGGGCGACACCGGATTGGGCGTGGCCAGGGTTACGGTGCCCTGCACGCCGGGGGCGATGACGTAGTTCTGCCCGAGCATGTCGCCCAGGATCGCCTTGACCACGGCCTGCAGCGATTCGCCTTCGAAGTTGAAGGTGGCGCTGCCGCTGCTGGCCATGCCCAGCGTGGGCGCCGGCGCCGACGCGGCGCTCTGGTTGATCATGGTGCCGCTGCCGCGGCGGATCACCGGGCCGGGCCTGGCGCTGGCATTGCCGTCGGCACGCTGCTCGGCGGGGGTCTGGGTGGCGCCGGCGGCGCCGACCTGCGGATCCAGGCGCGCATTGCGGCGCACGTCCGGCGGCGGAGTGGTGGCGCAACCGGCCAGCAGGCCAATCAGCAGGGACACGGGAAACAGGCGCGGCGTCATGCGTTCACTCATTGGGTCTGACCGGGGGTAGAGCCGCTCTGGCGCTGCTGTTGCAGCTGGCGGCGTCGGGCTTCGATGCGTTCGCGGATGGCCCGCATCTGATCGTCGGAGGGACGTGGAGCTTCCTGTGCGCCATCGCTGCGCTGCGGCGGCACGGTCGGCGGGGGCTGGCCGCCGGGCTGTTGCTCGGGCGGCGCGGCCGGTTGTGGCTGCGGCTGCGGCTGCGGCATCGTCGCGGCGGCATCGGCGGGCGCACCCACGCCGGGCGCCGGCAACGGTGGGGTGCCAGCGGGCGCACCTCGCGCGGACGCGTTGGCGGTCGGCGGCTGCCCGCCCTGGCCGTTGAACACGTGCAGTTCCAGGGTCTGGGTGCCGCCCGGGCCCTCGATGGTGGCGCTGCGCGGTTGCAGGGCGAGCAGGCGCCAGCCCTTGACCGCCTCGCCGCCGAGCTGCACGCGCACCGAATCCTGCGGGTCCAGGGTCAGTGTGGCCATCTTGAAGTTGTCGGTCAGCAGCACACCGGTCAGGCGCACCGTCGAGGCGGCGCCGCTGCCGTCGTTGCCGGACAGGAAGAACGGATGCGGCAGACGATCTTCGGCGAACACCGGATGCGCGGCGATCTCCGAGTATTTCCCGAACTGCCCCAGTCGCTCGGGCGCCGGTGCCGGCAGCGTGGGCAGGCGCTGCACCAGTGCCGGATCGTCCGGCAGCAGCTCCACGCGCTTGCCCAGGCCGGCCACGGCCAGGATGCACACCAACAGGGCCCAGCCCACCACGGTGGCCAGCAGCCAGGTCCTCAGACCGATCAGGTCAAGACGCATCGCTGGCCTCCGCAGTCTCGGCGGCAGCCGGCGCGGCCTCGGTGTTCAACGGCGCAGCGCTGGCGCCCGGGCGCAGATAGCCGGCCAGTTCGAACGCGATATCCAGGCCGTTGCCGCTTTCGTTGGGCGAGAGCTGGTAGCGCTGCGCCATCACGTTGAGATTGTCCACGAACAGGCGCGGGGTGCCGTTCTCCAGGCTGTACAGCACCGAGGCCAGCTCGGGGGTGCCGCAGCGCAGGCGCACCTGCACCGCCACGCGGGTGAAGCGGCCCTTGCTTTCCGGCTGCAGCGGCGAACGGTTGCTGATGGCGCAACTGCGGTTGCCGGGGCTGGCTTCCACCACGGCGCGCTCCAGCCGTTGCACCAGCCCGGCCGAGGCCAGCTCGGCGGAGGTTTCCGGCAGGAACCCCGGCCGGCTCTCCAGGGTCTGGCGTGCCTGTTGCAAGCGCTGGCTGACCTGCGGCGCCTGCTGCAATTGCACGCGCACACGCAGCTCGCGTTCGCGCAGCGCCTGCAGTTCGTCCTGTGCGGCGATCATCGGCTGGGTGAACCACGGGTGCACCAGCACCAAGTAGGCCACGCCGAGGACCAGCAGCAGCAGGCCCAGAGCGATCCAGCGATCGCGCTTAACGCTGCGCGGCATCGGCGGCCTCCTTCGCATCCGGGCCGACCAGCTCGGCGGTGATGGTGAAACGATCGACACCACGTCCGGCATCGCTCTGCAGCACGCCTGTCAGCGACGGCGTGTGCCACAACGGCGAGCCTTCCAGCCGCCGCACCAGCGAGGAGGCTTCGTTGCTCAGGCCGATCAACTGCAGTTGCCCGCCTTCGACCGAGAATTTCTCCAGATAGGTGCCGCGCGGCAGCCGCCGGCTCAGCTCGTCCCAGATCTCCACCGAGGTCGGACGGGTGGCACGTTGTTGCTGGAAGAACGTCGCCCCCTCCACCAGGTCCATCAGTTGCTGGCGTTCGGCAGCCACCTGGCGTGCGCGCGCAGCGTTGGACTGCACCTTGGCGCGCAGCTCGTCGGCGGCCTGCCGGCGGTTGTCCAGCAGCAGCCAGCCGGCCACCGCCAACAGCACCAGTGCGGTGGCCGAGAGCAGCAGGTTCCAGCGCTGCATCGGGTCGCTGCGGCGCAGCCGGCGCGCCGGCGGCAGCAGGTTCACCCCCAGCGGCGCGCCCTGCGCATCGGCCACGTCGATGCCGGACAACGCGGTCGCCCAGGCATCGGGCACGCCGGCCTCGCCATCGATCATGCGCCGCGGCACCACCACCAGTTCGGCATCGAGCTGGCCGTCTTCGCGCACGTCGAGCACGCGCGCATCGAAATACACCTGGTCGGCAGTGAACGGGGTCTGCCGGTCGATCTCGAAGCGCGCCACATCCTGCAGGCGCGCCGCCGCCGCGGCCGGCAACCGCAACGGACGCCGCAACGCCTGCGCCGCCGGCAGCAGCCAATGCCGCGGCAGGCCGTCCAGCGCGGTCGGCAGCACGCCGTTGACCTCGTGCGGCTGCACCGGCCACGGCAGGCTGGCGATCGTCTCGCGGCTCTGATCGCGCTGACGCAACAGCTGCAGACTGTCGCCGTCGAGCTGCAACAGCAGGCGCGCCTGCGACAGACCCAGCTGCCATTGCCAGCGCTGCGGCAGCCACGCCAGCAGCGATTGCTGCCACCAACGCCAGAAGCCGCCGGCGCCCGGCATGGCGCGTACGCCGATACGACCCAAGGTGTCCCGCCATGCGGTCATTGCACTGCTGCTCCCTCTTCCCAACGCAACACGGTATAGGCCGACCCCGGTAACGCGGACGCGCTGATGGACACGACCGCCCGCAACACTGCCTCGCGTCCCTGACTCAGTCGCGCCCGGCTCTCGATACTATAAGTGTCAGAGCCACCGACCGTCGCCTCGCTGCCCGGCAAACCCAGCGGCGCGTCACGCTGCGCCAGCAGCTGCCGTGCGTCCAGGCCCATCGCCGTCAACACCGGGCCCGGCGCGAAGCGCGCTTCCGGACGCGAGCGACCGCTGTACAAGGTGAGGTTCGGCAGCAGCTTGCGATACAGCTCGCCATCCATGCCCAGCACCAACCGCAATTCGCCCAGGGTTTCGAACGGGCTGTCCTTGGCGCCATAGGGTAGGCCCGCATCGGCGTAGTCGCGATCTTCCGCGCCGCCGCCGGGCTGGCTCAACGAATCGCCATCGCGCCAATCGACGATGGCGCCGGCGATGCGCGTGTCGCGGCCTTGCTCGCCATCCACCGCACGCACCAGCGCGGCGAGCAATGCCGGCTCGGCCATGTTCAGATCCACCTTGCCGCTTTCGTCGACGATGCGGATCTCCACGCTGGTCTGGTCCATCTGCCAACGATAACGCCGGCCGTCTGCGCGCCAGCGCGCCTGGGTATCGGCGCTGCGCAAGCGGAACAGCGCGTACTCCAGGCCGGCGCGCGCGTATTCCTGCGCCTGCGCGCCATTGCGCAGCATGTTGCCCTGCAGCGCTTCCACGCGTGCGGTCAGCGCGAACGCGCCGATCATCGCGGTGAGCAACGCGATCAACCACAGCACCAGCACCAGCGCGGCACCGCGCATCGCGCTCATTGCCCGGCTCCCGGGTTGCTGGATTGCGGCAACGCCACCACCAGCGGCGGCCAGGCCGTATCGTCGCTGCGGATCTCGATGCGCACCAGCAGGGGAAGACGGTCGTGCCACTCCCATTGCGGCAACCAGGCGCTCAGGCGTCCGTTCTGCGGATCCATGCCGCGATAGCGAAAGCTCACCTGCTGCACGCCATCGGTCAGCGTCTCCGGCGGCAATGCCTTGCCTTCTTCGATCGACTTGCCCGATTGCAACATGGTCAGCGCAATCTGCAGGCTGCGCCGCTGCCCGTCGCCGGCCACCGACAGATCGTGCAGGTAGGGGCCGCCGCGACCCAGGTAGTCCGGCACGTCGGCGGCAAACCGCATGCGCTGCGGTTCGCCGACGAACAGCATCGGCTGCTGGCTTTGCGGATCGATGCTCATCGCCAGCGGCAACGCGGCGGCCAGCCGCCGGCGCAGGAACTCCTCGACCGCGCGCATGCGCTCGCTGCGTTGGGCGATGGCTTCGCCGCGCTGGCTCACCGCGCTGGCCGAGCGCAAGGTGGCGAAGGCCAGCGCCAGCCCGCCGACCAGCAGCATGGTGGCCAGCAGCACTTCGATCAGGGTGAAGCCGGCGCTGCGCGCACGCGTCATAGCGCGCTGTCCTGCGCGGTGGGCGCAACCAGCCGCAAGGTGCGCCACTGCAGCTTCTGGCTGGGCGCCTCGCCCCAACGCACCACCAGGGTCAGTTGCAGCAGCCGGTTCGCGCCGGGGGCCACCGGCGCCTGCGGGTTGCGGCGCGGCTCCTCGTACGGGCGCACGTCCATCGACCAACGGAAATGCCCGTTCTCGAAGCTGCCCTGCTGTTGTTCGGGCACCAACGGCTTCTCCATGCCTTGCGCAGCCAGCAGCGATTGCGCGTGCAGCGTGGCGCGCGTGCCTTCGTCGGCCGCACGCACCTGACGTGCGGCACCGGACAACGATCCCAGCAACAGGCTCAGCGCCAGCGCGAGCAAGGCGAAGGCCACGATCACCTCGATCAGGGAGTAGCCGCGTTGTCGCCTCATGGCGCTGGCGTCCGCAACGGACCGGAACGCACTTCGCCGGTGATCCAGCCCACGTCCACGCGCCAGCGCGCGTCCTTGACCTGCAGATCGATCCGCCCGCCGGTGGAAGCGCCATCGGGAAAGAACTGGATCGCGCCCTGATCCTGCCGCGACTGCACCTGGCGCGCACCGGTGAAGCGCACGTCCAGCGAAGACGGCAGATCGCCATGATGACCGCCGGGCGCTTCCCAGCGGCGTTGCATCGGATCGATCAGAAACCGCTGCGGAGTGCCGGTGGCGATGGCCTGGGTGCGCGTGTAACGCAACTGCGAGGCGATCGCCTTGCCGGCGGTGCGCAGGCGCATGCCGTCGATGCCGCCGTTCAGGGCGGCCGCCGCCAGCACGCCGGCCATGGCGACCAGCGCGATCACCAGCAGCATTTCCAGCAACGAGGTGCCGCGCGCGCGTCTGCGGCCGGGGCCGAACACTGCGGGAGGGCAACGCAACGGCGGACGCGCACGGCACATGGACGCGGCTTATTGGTACTTGATGTCCGCGTCGTAGCTGCTGCCGCCGGGGCGCCCGTCCTTGCCCAGGCTGATCAGGTCGAACGGCTGCCCATCGCCCGGCACGCGGTATTCGATGGTGTGGCCCCACGGATCGTTGAGTTCGACCGGTTTGGCGTATGGGCCCAGCCAGCCGCTGCTGCCGCCGGGCTGGGTGACCAGGTCGTCGAGCTTGCTCGGCAGCTTGCCGGTGTCCAGCTGGAAGTTTTCGATCTTGCCGGCCAGGGTCTGGATCTGCGACTTGGCCAGATTGGCCTTGCCGCGATCGGCACCGCCGAGCACGCGACTGCCGACCAGGGTGAGCACCGCACCGATCAGCACGATGACGATGATGATTTCCAGCAGGCTCATACCGGCCTGGCCTGCACGCGACGGACTGCGGGTGATGGAACGCTTGATCATGAACGATTTCCTTGCACGTCGATGAAGAATGCTGCCGCCAATACAAGACAGGGCGACCAGAGCAATGGTTCCCGCCCATGGACAGGACGGTCGCCGAAAAAATGGGGCACCATCGTCGGCCGCTGCCTGTGACCGGCACGGTGCAGCGCACGCGCGCCAGCATGCCGCATGGCGATCGCGCTGCCCACAGCGACATCGCAGCTGCGCACTGCGCGTGCCTGCAGGTCGGCCGCGCCGCCGCGACTAGCCGATGGCATTGGTGAGGTCATACAGCGGTACCAGCACCGAAATGATGACCAGGCCCACCACCGAGGCCAGCACCAGGGTGATCAGCGGCACCAGCGCGGCCAGCGCGCGATCGATGGCCTGTGCGGTTTCCAGTTCGAACGTGTCGGCGGTCTTGAGCAGCATGGTATCCAGCGCGCCGGATTCCTCGCCCACCTGGATCATCTGCAGCGCCAGCCGCGGAAAGCGCTTGCCGCGCGCCAGCGACATCGACAGGCCATGGCCGTTCTTGACGTCGTCGGCAGCGGCGGCCACGTCGTCGACCAGGGCGGTATTGGACATCACGTTGCGCGCGATGCCGATCGCCGCCAGCAACGGCACACCATTGCGCAGCAAGGTCCCCAGGGTGCGCGTGAGGCGTGCGGTTTCCAGCCGCGCGATCAGGCTGCCGACCACCTTCTGGCGCAACAGCCATTCGTCCAGCGCCGCCCGAAACGCCGCATTGCGTCGCTTGCGATCCAGCCACAGTCCCAGCATGCCCGGCACCACCACCAGCACGATCCACCAGTCGCGCACCAGCAGCCCCACGCTCAGCACCGCCTGGGTGAACCAGGGCAACGCCACATCCAGGCTTTCGTA
This sequence comes from Xanthomonas sp. NCPPB 1067, assembly GCF_020783795.1. Taxonomy (NCBI): domain Bacteria; kingdom Pseudomonadati; phylum Pseudomonadota; class Gammaproteobacteria; order Lysobacterales; family Lysobacteraceae; genus Xanthomonas; species Xanthomonas sp. NCPPB 1067. The sequence continues at coordinate 328,152 of NZ_JAJGQG010000002.1, read as the reverse complement.
CATCTGCGCGAACTGCGGCACCACGTAACCGAGCAGGAACAGCAGCGCGCAACCCACCACCGCCAGCAGGATCGCCGGATAGATCAAGGCGTTGATGACCTTGCCCTTGAGCGCGCGACTGCGTTCCAGGTAATCGGCCAGCCGCTGCAAGGTGTCCTGCATGCTGCCGCCGGCCTCACCCGCGCGCACCATGTTGATGTAGAGCTTGGAAAACAGCCCGTGCTGGCGTTCCAGGGCCGAGGACAGCGGCGCACCGCCGCGCACGGTGTCGCGGATGTCGCCGATCACCCGCCGGCTCTTGTCGTCTTCGGGCAGGTCCATCAGGATCGACAGGGCGCGGTCCAACGGCTGCCCGGCACCGATCAGCGTCGCCAGTTGCTGGGTGAACTGCACCAGCGCAGCATTGTCGAATGGCTTCTTGCGCAGCAGCATGCGCAGCGAGGGCGAATCGTTTTCGCCGGTGGCCAGGCGGGTTTCCACCGGCAGGTGGCCCTGTTCCTGCAGGCGCAGCGCCACCTCGGCATCGCTGGCCGCTTCCATCTGGCCATCGAGCATTTCGCCGTGCGCGTCCAGCGCTTTGTAGCGGTAGAGGGGCATCAGGCTGGAAGGCCGGGAAAGCCGGGACCCGGGACCCGGGACCCGGGACCCGTGAAAAGCCGGGCGCTGAGCAACGGCACGATGGCCGCGCTGGCAAGCGACGCTAGGGCCGACGGTTTGTTGTTGCACTTGTCGGGACCCGGGATCCGGGACCCGGGACCCGTGAGAAGCGCGCCGCTGCGCAACTGAAGGATGGCCGCGCTTGGTTCGCTAGCGAGCGACGCCGTCGCCGGCTTCTCGCTGTTGCGTTTACCGGGTCCCGGGTCCCGGGTCCCGGGTCCCGGCTTTCCCGGCTTTCCCGGCCTTTCGACAGCATCAACCGGACAGATCACGCATCCTCCGTCACGCGCAGCACTTCTTCGATCGTGGTTTCGCCGCGCAGGGCCTTGGCCAGGCCGTCTTCGTACATGGTGCGCATGCCCGCCTGGCGGGCGAGTTGTTCGATCTCGCCCATGCCGGCGCGACGCATCACCGCACGGCGCAGTTCGTCGTTCATCACCAGGAATTCGACGATGGTGGTGCGGCCCAGATAACCGGTCGGCGCGGCGGCCGACGGGCGCGGGCGATACAGGAAGATCTCGCCCTCCGGCTGCAGGCGGCGCAGATCGAATTTCTCGATCTCCTCCGGCGCGGCGGCGTAGCGTTCGGCATTGGCCAGATCCAGCTTGCGTACCAACCTCTGCGCCAGGATGCCATTGATGGTGGAGGTCAGCAGGTAATCCTCCACCCCCATGTCCAACAGGCGGGTGATGCCGCCGGCGGCGTTGTTGGTGTGCAGCGTCGAGAGCACCAGGTGGCCGGTAAGCGCGGACTGGATCGCGATGCGCGCGGTTTCCAGATCGCGCATTTCGCCGATCATGATGATGTCCGGGTCCTGGCGCACGATGCTGCGCAATGCATTGGCGAAATCCAGCCCGATCTGCGGCTTGGCCTGGATCTGGTTGATGCCTTCGATCTGGTATTCCACCGGATCTTCGACGGTGATGATCTTGACGTCGGCGGTATTGAGCTGGCTCAGCGCGGTGTACAGCGTAGTGGTCTTGCCCGAGCCGGTGGGGCCGGTGACCAGCATGATGCCGTGCGGCTGCTCCAGCACCTTGCGGAACTGCGGCAGGAATTCTTCGGTGAAGCCGAGCTTGTAGAAGTCGAACACCACCGTTTCGCGATCGAGCAGACGCATCACCACGCTTTCGCCATGCGCGGTCGGCACGGTGCTGACGCGCAGGTCCAGTTCCTTGCCTTGTACGCGCAACATGATGCGTCCGTCCTGCGGCAGGCGGCGCTCGGCGATATTGAGCTTGGCCATGATCTTGATGCGGCTGATCACCGCGGCGGTCAGCTTGGCGGGCGGGCTTTCGCCCTCCACCAGCACCCCATCCACGCGGTAACGCACCTTGAGCCGGCTTTCGAACGGTTCGATGTGGATGTCGGAGGCGCGCAGCTCCACCGCGTGCTGGATCACCAGGTTCACCAGGCGGATCACCGGCGCTTCGGAGGCCAGATCGCGCAAGGCTTCGATATCGTCGCTGCTGTTGGCATCGCCATCGGCGGTTTCCACGATGGTGCCCATCGCGCTGCGGCCCTGGCCATACCAGCGCTCGATCAGGTCGTCGATTTCCGAACGCAGACCGACCTGCAGGAACAGTGCACAGCCGGTGGCCAGACGCACTGCGTCGACGGCGTAATCGTCGTATGGGTCGGCGATCCACAGATCCAGCCGGCCATCGCGTTCGCCCACCGGGCACAGGTGGAATTGCTTGAGGAAGCGCAGCGACAGCCCCTGCACTTCGGGCAGCATTTCCGGCGGGGTATCGCCGAGTTGGCGCGCATCCATCAGCGGCAGGCCAAGCACATCGGCGCAGGTTTCCGCATGATCGCGCTCGGACACCAGGCCCAGGCGGCCCAGCAAGGCCAGCAGCCCCATCCCCGATTCGGCCTGCAGCTGACGCGCGCGCAACAGATCGGTGTCCTTCAGACGACGGCGTTCAAGCAGCGCTTCGACGATGCGCGTCTCCGCGCTTCGATGCTCAATTGGATCGACGGCAACCGCGTTCACACTCGTCTCCACTGGTCCGGCGCCGACTGTAGCAGTTTGCCGCGACGATCAAGCGCGCGTCGTTCGATCACCCTGAAAAACGATGCCCCCGGTGATTGGCCGGGGGCATCGGTCACACTATTGCTCGAGCTTACTGTCGCGCGACGAGCGTCACCTTCGCATAGTCCATCGCGCCGACCAGCTTGATGTAGTAGGTCCCTGCCTTGGGCGCAGTGAAACGGACGGTTTCGCTGTTGCCGGGACGGGTCGACTTGGCATCGAAGCTGGTGGTGCTGGGCTCGGCTTCATGGCTGACATAGACCGACACGTCGCCGGTGCCGCCATAGGTCATGAAACTCAGCACCGCACCGGCCTTGGCTTCGAAACTGTACAGCGTGGAACTGGCGTAGTCGCCGCTCAGGCCGGTCAGCGGCACCTTGTTGGTCAGGGCGATGGCGGTCGGTGCGCAGCTCTCGGTCTCCGGATCGCAGGGCTCTTCCAGTACCGCTTCCAGTGCGGCCTTGGCATCGACGATGCCGCTGCCGATCGGCGTTGCGCTGGGCGGGGTCACCGGAAAACGGCGGCTGGTCTGCTTGAGCAGGGCTTCCACCGCGGCCGGCGTCAACGGACCTTCGCCCAGACCGATCGCTGCGCTCTGCACCAGGGCCACGATGCCGGCCACGTGCGGCGATGCCATCGAGGTGCCCCCCAGGCCCATGTAGGTGTAGGAACCGGACGTCGGCGTGGTGGCGCCGGTGTAGCCGGCCTGCCAGACATAGCCGCCCGGATTGCCGTCCACGCTGCCGCCGCCGCCCGGACCGGACAGATCGACCTTGCTGCCGTAGTTGGAGTAGTAGGCGATGCCGCCAGTGATACGGGTCGCACCCACCGTGATGGTGTTGTTGCAGCTGGCCGGCGAGTAGTCAGCCGCGTCGTCGCTGCTGTTGCCGGCCGCCACCACCACGGTGGTGCCGCGCGCGACCGCGCCATTGATCGCCAGCTGGGTGGCCGCATCGCAGGCCCCGCCACCGCCCAGGCTCAGGTTGATCACTTCGGCCGGATTGGTGTTGGCCGGGATCCCCTGCACCGTGCCGCCGGAGGCCCACACGATGGCATCGGCGATGTCGGAGGTGTAACCGCCGCAGCGGCCGAGCACGCGCACCGGCAGCACGGTCGCCCTGGGCGCCACGCCGGCCATACCGACGCCGTTGTTGGTCGCCTCGGCCACGGTACCGGAGACGTGGGTACCGTGCCAGGAGCTTTCCTGTGCCACCGAACCGGGGTAGCAGACATTGTCGGCCTCTTCCCAATCGCCGTAGTCCAGCGCGCCGGGAACCCGGGCATCGGTCGGACGGCGCGAGACCTCGGCATCGGAGATGAAGTCGTAGCCTTGCAGCAGATTGCCGGCGAAGTCCGGATGGCCCGGCAGGATGCCGGTATCCAGCACCGCCACCACCACGCCCGCACCCTGCGACAGATCCCATGCCGCCGGCGCATTGATGCCGCCGGTGGGGTTGCTCAGGTGCCACTGGTACTGCGCGTACAACGGGTCGTTGGGAACCAGCTGCGGGCTCACGTCGATGGCGGCCACGCTCTTCCGGATTTCCACCGGACGCAGCATGCGATCGATCTGCACATCGGCCACGACAGGATCGTTCTTCAGCTCCACCACCACCTTGTCCACCTGCGCGGGGGTCAGGGTACTGGACAGCTTGATCAGGTCCGAACCGATTCCCAGCTTGCGCACATAGGTCGCCTTCGCGGCGGCAGCGGCGCTGCGTGCGCCCGATGCGGCACCGACGCGGCCGACGGCGGCCTGCACGGCACTCAGCTTGCTGTTGCGATCGGTCGCGGCGGCCGAATCGTCCTTGTAGCGCACGATCAGGCGGCTGCTGAAGGCGGCACCGGCAGGGGCTGCCTGGGCCGGTTCCTTGACCAGCAGCTTGGGCGCCGCGGCCAAGGTGCCGGAAGCACCGAGGGCCATCATCAGAATGGCGCCGGTCAGCGGAGTGAGGCGGAAAGTCTTGTCGATCACGGTGAAGTCCTCTTCGTGTTTTTCGTCAATCAGGCTTGGAGCCGCGTCGAAAACGCAGCGCAGCCGTGGTGCGGCCCGCTGCCTCTTGTCGATCGCTCCTGATACGGCCATCCCTGCATGCGGATCCGTTGGCTGGCCTAGCCACGGTCCCTGCCCGCCCCCTCAGGCCCTGCCCTGCCGCGACGGCGCGCAACCGCGCCGTCGCGTTGATGCAACCGCGCTTACCAACCGAAACCGGCACCCACGCCGATGGAACGGTCATCGCCACTGAGCGCACCGCCCACGGTCAGGGTGGCGCGCGGGCTGATCGCACGCTGATAGCCCACCGACAGCGCCGATTCGCCGTTCTGGAAGCCGACGCCGGCACCGATGCGGTTCTGCGAGGCGATGCCCGCCACGCTGGCGGACATGTTCAACATCGCCGAGCTCATCGCGCCCTGGCGGTCCAGACGACGGTTCTGCCGACGCAGACGGTCTTCGATATCGCCCTGGTAGCTCTGGAAGCTGTCGGCCATCGCGCTGTAGCGGCTGTCGGTGTAGCTGTTGGCCGCGGCGACCCCGCTGTCCAGCTGCCCCTTGTTCACCGCATCGGTGGCGCGCGTACCGGCGGCCACATTGGCCACCTGACGCTCGCCGCCCACGCTCCCCACCGACACCGTGTTGGCGCGGTCGGCGACCGAACCCTGGCCCAGCGCCACTGCACCCTGCGCGGTGGCGCGCGCGCCCTGGCCGATGGCCGTGCCCGATGCCGCTGCGACCTGCGCGCCTTCGCCCAGCGCCACCGCATTGGTCGCCGCTGCCGCGATCTGCGTGTTGGCGCCCACCGCGGTGCTGCCATCGGCGTTGACGCGCGCATTGCTGCCGATCGCCGTGTCGTTGGGACCATGCGCGTAGGCGTTGTTGCCGATCGCGGTGCCGGTGACGTGATTGGCGACCGCCGCGTTCCCCACCACCGTGGGCGTGGCGGCCGGCGTGATCGCACCCACCACCGCCGCAGTCGGCGTGCCCTGCACGCCGGCCGAGACATTGCTGACCGGGGTGGAGACAGGCGCAACCGGCACGCCCGTATTGCTCGGCGGCGTCGGGCGCAGCGCTGCGGCGACAGACCGCCCATCGAGTTCGCTGACCCTGCTGTCCAGCGCAGTCAGCGCCGCACCCACGTTGTTGTAGCTGGCACCCTGGATCACGTAGGTCGGCGCCACGAAGACGCCTTGCGCACCGATCGCCGCACCGCCGCCGAGGAAGCTGGCCGCATTGCTCAGCGACTGGAACAACTGGCCGCCGTTGATCGCATCGGTACTGGCATCGGCGATCGCACCGGCGCCAACGTTGACGATACGCCGCGTCGCCGGACCACCACGGCCATTGCCGCTACCGACCGACACCGTATTGGCATCATAGGTCCGCGACCCCGAGCCCAGGGCCACCGAATCGGCGCCGCTGGCACCGGCATTGGCACCCAGGGCCACGGCATTGCTGCCGCTTTCGCGCACGAACGAGTTGTAACCCAGCGCAACGCCGTTCTCGCCGATGGAATTGGTCTGGCGGCCCATCGCGGTGCTGTTGATGCCGCTGGCGCTGCTGTCCACGCCCATCGCACTGGCACCGGTGGCCGAAGCGCGGCTGCCGGACGCGATGGCAACGCTGCGTGCGCCGGTCGCTGCAGCCCCGGAACCTGCGGCCGTGCTGCGCTCGCCGTTGGCGGTGGCCACGGCATCGCCGGTGGTCTTGAACATGCTGCTGGTGGTCTGCACATCGGCCGACAAGGCATCCAGCTGGCCCTTGTTGACCGCATCGGTCGCCGCCTGGCCATCGCTGACGTTGACGATGCGGCGCGTCGCCGGACCGCCGCGCCCATTGCCGCTGCCGATCGACACCGTGTCGGCCTCGTAGGTCCGCGAACCCGCGCCCAGCGCCACCGAATTGGCACCGGTGGCACCGGCGTTGGCGCCCAGGGCCACGCCATTGACCGCGCTCTGGCGCACGAACGAGTTGTAGCCTACCGAGACCGCGTTCTCGCCGATCACATTGACCTGCCGGCCGACGCCCGTGCTGTTGATACCGGTGGCCGATCCGTCCACACCGATCACGCTCGCACCGACCGCATCGGCGCGGCTACCGCCGCCGACTGCCAGCGTGTTGTCGGCCAGCGCGGCCGCGCTCTGTCCCAGCGCGCTTGCGTTGGCGCCATCGGCGTACGAGTTCCAGCCGATCGCCGTGGTGTAGTCGTCGGTGGCCCAGGCGCCCGCGCCGAACGCAGCGGCGCCGGTGCCGGAGGCACGCGCAGGAATGAAACCGAAGAACGTGCTGCCGCCCACCGCTACGCTTTCCGCACCGGTCGCTTCGCTGAACTCGCCCACGGCCACGGCACTGGCGCCTGCCGCCCGCGCCGAAGCACCCACGGCAGTGCTGTAATCGCTCAATGCCTCCGCGCCGTAGCCCAGTGCCGAGGACAGCCTGCCGGTGGATTGGCTGTAACCGCCGAACGCGGCGCTGGCCACGCCCGACGCGGTACCGCGGAAGCCCACCGCCGTGGCCTGGTTGTCGGACGCCACCGCCTCGCTGCCCAGCGCCGTGGTGTAGGTGGACACGGCCTGTGCACCCGCACCATTGGCGGTGGCGCCGATGTCGCTGGCCTGCGCGTTGCTGCCGACGGCGCTGCTGTTCTCGCCCAGGGCCTGCGCATTGCTGCCCACCGCCGCGCTACCGGTACCGCTGGCCAGTGCACTCACGCCCAGGGCGGTACTCGCATCGGCCACTGCCTGGGCACCGGAGCCCAGTGCGGTGCTGCGGTCGCCGATCGCATTGGCACCCTCGCCTGCCGCCAGTGCGTTGTCGCCCTCGACATAGGCGCCGGCATCGCTGTCGTCGCTGCCGCTGGCCTGGAAGTATTTGCTGGTGGCCTGGCCGGCTTCGGCCACGGCATTGAGCTGATCCAGGTTCACCGCATCGGTCCCCTGCGTGCCGGCGGCCACGTTGGTGATCTGACGCTCGTTGCCGGCGCTGCCCACCGACACCGCGAAGTCGCGATCGGCCACCGAATCGGCGCCCAGGGCCACGCTGCCTTCGCCCGAGGCCTCGGCGAAATTACCGAGTGCGGTGCTGTTGAGGCCCGGCGCCCACGCCGCGCCACCGACTGCGGTGGAGAAATCGCCGGAGGCTTCGGTCGGCAACAGGCCGAGCAAGGCGCCGCCGACCGACACGCTGTTGTAGCCACTGGCCACGCTGCCCTGGCCTGCCGCGATGCTGTAGGCGCCGGTGGCGCTGGCATCACCGCCCACGGCGACGGTGTTCGAGCCGCTGGCAGTGCTGAAGTTACCCAGGGCCGTGCTGTTGAAACCGCTGGCGGTGGAGTAGCCGCCCAGTGCGGTGGAATAGTTGGCGGTGGCCTCGGCGCCGAAACCGAATGCAGCAGCGCTGGTGCCGTTGGCGACGCTTTCCGCACCGACCGCAGTGGCCGATTCGCCATTGGCGCTGGCGAAATACCCCACTGCGGTGGATTCGCTGCCCTCGGCCTCGCTCAACGCGCCGGCAGCCAGCGAACCGTCGCCATAGGCGCCGGCCGCCGCACCCAGCGCGGTGCTCTGCGCACCGGCCGCTTCGCTTTCCCCGCCCACCGCCACGGCGTAGTCGCCGCCGGCCTGGCTGAGCGCGCCATTGGACACGCTGCTGAAACCGCTGGCAGCGGCGTTGTAGCCGGCCGCGCTGGCGTATTGCGCAGTGGCGCTGGCACCGCTACCGATCGCCACCGCACCGATGGCAGTGGCCTGGCTGCTGGCGCCGAAGGCGCTGCTGTAATCGCCGTCCGCCGTCGCGTCGGAACCGGACGCCGTCGCATCCTCGCCCTGCGCCACGGCCGTGCCTGCGCCGGTGCCGGCATACAGGCGCGCGGTATTTTCGGCAGCGCCAGCCACGGCATTGAGCTGGTCCAGGTTCACCGCATCGGTACCTTCGGTACCGGCCGCCACGTTGGTGATCTGACGCTCGCCGCCGACCGTGCCCACCGACACCGTGTTGGCGCGATCGGCCAAGGCACCTGCACCCAGCGCCACGCTGCTTTCAACCGCAACCTGCGCACCATCGCCGATGGCGACGCTTGCGGTGTCGCTGGCAACCGCGTCGGCGCCCAGCGCAAGGCTGCGATCGCCACCGGCATTGCTCTGCGCACCGATCGCGATCGCACGTTCGCCGCCACTGAAGGTGGTGTTACCGATCGCAATGGAGCCCGTACCACCGGCACCCGTACTGAAGCCCAGCGCCACGCTGCCCTCGCCATACGCGGTACTCTCCGCACCGACCGAGGTGCTGGTGTCGCCCCATGCCACGCTGGCGAAGCCCAACGCGGTGGATTCGAGCCCGTTGCCGATGCTTTCGAAACCGATCGCGGTGGCGCCGCGGCCTTCGGCCACGCTGGTGCTGCCGACCGCCGTGCCATAGAAGCCCGACGCCGTGCTGTCCGCGCCCAGCGCGGTGGCGTAGCGATCGCTGGCGATGCTGTTGAAGCCCACCGCGGTGGCATTGTTGAAATTGGCCACCGCACCGCTGCCGACGGCGGTGGTGTTGATGTCCGATGCAATGCTGCTGGAACCCAGCGCGGTGCTGTAATCGCTCAGCGCCGACGCGTTGGAACCGGCCGCCACGCTGTCGACACCTTCGGCAAGCGCACTGCCGTCGCCGGTGGCAGCGAAGCTGCGGGCCGTGGCCGAGGCCACATCGGACACCGCGGTGAGCTGCTGCAGGTTCACCGCGTCGGTGTCCTCGGTACCGGCAGCGACGTTGGTGATCTGACGCTCGGCGCCGGCTGCGCCCACCGACACCGTGTTGGCGCGATCGGCGAGGGAGCCTGCGCCCAGCGCAACGCTGTTGTCAGCGGGCGTATACGCACCGCTGCCAAGGCTGACGCTCTGCGTGCCCGAGGCGTTGGATCGCCAGCCCAGCGCGACGCTCTCCTCGCCAAGCGCATAAGATTGGCCACCGAGCGCCATGGCGCCTGTGCCAACCGCGTTCGTGTACTGGCCCAGCGCCACGCTGTCGCCACCGAGGGCGAGACTTTGGGTACCGACGGCGATGCCACCATCACCCCGCGCCACGCTGGTATAGCCTAGCGCGATCGATGCCTCCCCCTCACTGATGCTCCCGTTACCGATCGCGGTCGCAACGCGCCCACTGGCGACGCTCCAGCCGCCGACTGCGGTGCTGAAGTATCCCGTTGCTCTGCTGTCGGCACCGAGCGCGGTAGCGTGGACGTCGCTGGCAGTGCTATAGGCACCGACCGCCGTGGCATAGACGTTGCTGGCGCTGGCATAGCTGCCGACGGCGGCGGCGCCCGCCGCAGCGGCCTGACTGAATGGGCCGATTGCAGTGCTTTCATCGCCCAAGGCATAGCTTGAGACACCCAGTGCAATGCTGTCGTAGCCCGTTACATAGCTGGAAACACCCAGCGCAACGGCACGATCGCCGAGAGCCGTACTGTTTGCGCCGATCGCGGTGGACTGCTCGCCACCTGCAGCGGCATTGACGCCGAAGGCAGCGCTGCCGGCACCGAATGCCACACTCGCGCTGCCCACGGCGGTGCTGGTGTCGCCGAAGGCCACACTGCTCACGCCCAGCGCCGTGGAGTCCGCACCATTGGCGATGGCCTCGTAACCGAGTGCGGTGGCCCCGCTGGCAGCGGCCTGGCTTGCACCGCCCACCGCCGTGCTGGAATCGCCCGATGCGTTGCTGTTGCCACCAAGCGCAGTGGCATTCTCGGCGATGGCGGTGCTATTGAAACCGACTGCCATGGCGTTGTCGGTCGTGGCACTTGCGCCACTGCCGATTGCGGTAGCGCCCTGCGCGGATGCAATGCTGCTGGAACCCAGCGCAGTGCTGTAATCGCTCAGCGCCGACGCGTTGGAACCGGCCGCCACGCTGTCGACACCTTCGGCAAGCGCATTGCCGTCGCCGGTGGCAGCGAAGCTGCGGGCCGTGGCCGAAGCCACATCGGACACCGCAGTGAGCTGCTGCAGGTTCACCGCGTCGGTCGCATTGACACCGGCGGCCAGGTTGGTGATGCGGCGCGTCGCGGGGCCGCCGCGGCCATTGCCACTGCCGATCGACACCACGTCGTCTTCGTGGGTACGCGAGCCTGCGCCCAGCGCGACCGAATTGGCGCCGGTGACGCCGGCATTGGCGCCCAGCGCCACGCCGTTCTCGCCAGCCTGGCGGACGAAGCTGTTGTAGCCGATGGCCACGGCGTTTTCACCAATGGCGTTGGTCTGGCGACCGATCGCGCTGCTGTTCACGCCGGTGGCGCTGCTGTCGGCGCCAGTGGCGACCGCGCCGGTGGCGCTGGCACGGCTGCCGGCACCGATGGCGGTGGCCTTGCCGGCAGGTGCAGAGGCGCCACGGCCGACTTCGACCGATTGCGCAGCGGCATCGATGGGGGCGACGAGTCCTGCGCTACCCAGCGCCAGGGCGATTGCGGCAGTCAGCGCCAGGCTGTGCCGGCGGTCGATGAGCGAGGCCTGAGCGACTGCTCCAGGGCTGTCGCCGCTGGCCAATTCCGAGGCCACGGTCCACACGCCCAACGATTTGTTCCAGACCTTGCGATAAATCCGATTCATCGACTACGACTCCTGAGTTGTTGGGACTGGTTAGTGACAAACCCCCACCATCGAGCGGCCGACCGCACCGTGCGATTCCCCGTGGTTGCTGGCGCTATGGACCTGCCGGCGGGTGGACGTTGTACCTGCACCCTGGATAGTCAAAAAGTGAACGCTACCCAACCATAGAGCTGCGCGAAGTGTTAACAGCCGCCAAATCAGGCGTCAAGTTTTTGACAGGAAGCGAAGATAAGCGTGCTTTTTGTCACACTTCGGCTTGCTTTTATTATTTTTTTGATAATTCTTTGGAAAACAGAGACCTACGTCGTGTCTCATGAGACATTTTCGGACTGAATAGCTGTGCCCGCTGCGGACAAAAAGAGTCCGCCGACAGGACGGCAGCAGGCTGGATTGCGCAAAACCTTGGTCGGCCGCAGCCGCGTCCAGCGCCGCCGTCTTCACGCGTCTGAACTGCCGTCGCCGTATCGCGGGGCGCAGACCCGCGCCAGAGAATCGGCGCGGCGCGTGCACAACATCACGGGCGACGGATCCCTGACGCCAGCAGAGCCGCCCCCCGCAACGCGCCCTGGGCGGTCGCTCGACACTGCTGGGGCTCGAGTGAAACGATGAAACGCCGGTGCCGGAACGCCTCGAGGCGCCGCTATGTCCACTGAGGCTGGATTGGCGCGACCACCCGACGTACCGCAACACCTGGCCGCTCGCGTCGAAATCGACACCGCTTAAAATGCGGTGCCGGTAGTGGCATCGAGAGCGACTGACTGCGCGCGCCAGCGGCATTCGTGGCCCCTCCTTCGCGCATTCCATTGCGCAGCGGATCCCGTGTCCAGGTCGCTGCGCACCAACGATCATGGCGCTATCGCTGCGATAGGCACCGCACGTCCCGGGGAGTGCCACTGATTCCTGCCAGCATTGCGCTGCGCACTTGCAGAGTTCCATTCCACCTCGGCGTAGTACGATCGCGCTCGGTGCGATATCGACGCGCCTGCCCAGGCGCCCGGCACCGGCGCTTCGCGATGCGATGCCGGCTCGGATAGTGCCAAGTCCGACAACTCACGTACGCACAGCGGTTTCCAAGGGCGCCTGCACGCTTTCCGCGCTCATTCCAGGGCTTTGCGGCGCACGGGAAGGCCCGGAATCGAAGCATTCGATGCGTGATGAATCGAGGCGCCCATCATGCGACACGATCCACTGCCTTGCTTCATCCAGACGCTGGATCGCACGGAAGCCGGCGACCAGAGTCATTAAGAGCGGCTAACAGAACGTAGCGAGCAGTCGTCAGGTGGGTGCAGACGGCGCGGAGCAACCGAAGTGTACAAGTGGTACATGCCGATTCCGAACACCGGCCGCGCCCGCCTGACGGCTGCACAGTCGCTTTGTTAGCTTCTCTAACTTTCATTTGCCATGGATCGCAGACGTAGCCACGCGAGATGATCGCCGCAATATCGCTTTCGTCGCGCTAATTCACGACACCCCCGCGTGCCGGAAGGCACTACTCAGGGACTGCGTGCCGAGCTCGCAAACCGCTTCCTTGTTTCACTGCCGGGGCGTTGGCAGGCCCATGCATGCTGCGCCCTCTCGCGCCATGGCGCCTGCAGGCCGCGGCGCTCGCCAGCGTCCGCAAACGACAACGGCCGGAAGGACGCCCACCCGGCCGTTGCGATCACCATTGTCCGTGCGGCATGTGCGTTCGGATCGCCCGGTCAGCCGCACCACACACGCGCGTTGCGGAACATGCGCAACCACGGGGCTTCTTCTCCCCACTCCGCCGGATGCCAGCTCAGGTTCACCGTGCGCGGCGTGCGCTCGGGGTGCGGCATCAGGATGGTGGCGCGGCCGTCGGTACTGGTCAGGCCGGTGATGCCGTCGGGCGAGCCGTTCGGATTGAGCGGATAGCGCGACGCGACGACACCATCGCCATCGATATAGCGCAAGGCCACGCGTGCGGCGGCCTGGTCCACGGCGGTATCGAATTCAGCGCGCCCTTCGCCATGCGCCACCGCCACTGGAATCCGCGAGCCGGCCATTCCGCGCAGGAAGATCGACGGCGACTCCACCACTTCCAGCAGCGCGGTGCGCGCTTCGAACTGTTCGCTGCGGTTACGCAGGAAACGCGGCCAATGCTCGGCACCGGGGATGATGTCCTTGAGCTGGCTGAGCATCTGGCAGCCGTTGCACACGCCCAGCGCAAACGTGTCGCTGCGCGCAAAGAACGCGGCGAAGGCGTCACGCAAGGCCGAGCGTTCCAGGATCGAGGTGGCCCACCCGCGGCCGGCGCCCAGCACGTCGCCGTAGCTGAAACCGCCGCACGCAGCGAAGCCGGAAAACTGCGCCAGATCCACGCGCCCTGCGATCAGGTCGCTCATGTGCACATCGAACGCACGGAATCCCGCACGCTCGAAGTTGTAGGCCATTTCGATCTGCCCGTTGACGCCCTGCTCGCGCAGGATCGCCACCTTGGGCCGCGCGCCGGTGGCCACGAACGGCGCGGCCACATCCTCGGATGGATCGAAGGACAGCGTCGGCCGCAGGCCGGGAGCCTTGAAGTCGCGTGCCAGCGCGCGCTCTTCGTCGGCGCTGTCGGGGTTGTCGCGCAACTTCTGCATGGCGTGGGTCACCGACCACCACGCGTCGAACAATTCCTCCCAGCGCCATTCGGCCAGCACCCTGCCCTGACCGCTCACCCGCACGCGCGGCGTGCCGGTGGGGCGCGCGATGCGCTGGGCGCATTCGGTCAGCGCATGCCGCTCGACCAGGTCCGCGAACACCGCGCGGTCTTCGCTGGCGATCTGCACGACCGCACCGAGTTCTTCGTTGAACAGGCTGCGGAACGCATCCTCGCCCCAGGCATCGAGCGTGATGTCCAGGCCCTGCCGTGAAGCGAACGCCATTTCGCACAGCGCAGCGAACGCACCGCCGTCGCTGCGATCGTGATACGCCAGCAGCAACCCGCTCTGGCGCGCATCGCGGATCAGCTCGAAGAAGCTGCGCAGCCGCTGCGCATCGTCCAGGTCCGGCACCTCGCCACCGAATGCCGGCAGCGCCGCGTCGTCGGCGTACACCTGTGCCAGCACCGACCCGCCCAGGCGCTGCTTGCCGCCACCGAGCCCGATCAACCACAACTCGCTCTGTTCGTCGTTGCGCAACAGCGGCGTCAGCTGGGTACGGACATCGCTTACCGGCGCAAACGCACTGATGATCAGCGAGACGGGGGAAACGCTCTTGTGGGTGGTGACGGGACCCGGGACCCGGGACCCGGGTCCCGGAACAGCAGGATCGACGGCGACGGAGGCGCCATCGGCGAGCGACGCAGAATCACGCTCTTGCGTTTGCGGTTGCTTTTCCCGAGTCCCGGGTCCCGGGTCCCGGGTCCCGCCTGTCACCCACTGCGCCTGCATCGACAGCGAATCCTTGCCCACCGGAATGCTCAGCTCCAGCGCCGGGCACAGCTCCATGCCGATGGCGCGCACCGCGTCGTACAGCAGCGCGTCTTCGCCGGCATGACCGGCCGCGGCCATCCAGTTGGCCGAGAGCTTGATGCTGTCCAGCGCCTGCACCGGGGCGGCGCACAGGTTGGTGATCGCCTCGCCGACCGCCATGCGTGCCGATGCCGCCGCATTCAACAGCGCCAGCGGCGCGCGCTCGCCGATCGACATCGCCTCGCCTTCGAGTGTCTCGAAACCGGCCAGCGTGATCGCGCAATCGGCCAGCGGCAGCTGCCACGGCCCGATCATCTGTTCGCGTGCGGTCAGACCGCCCACGCTGCGGTCGCCGATGGTGACCAGAAAACTCTTCGACGCCACGGTGGGATGCGCCAGCACACGCAGGCCGGCCTCGTGCAAATCCAGCCCAGCGGTCTGCAGCACCGGCCACTGCGGCGCGGCCGGATGCACCGTATCGCGATGCATCTTCGGCGGCTTGCCGAACAGCACGTCCATCGGCAGGTCGATGGGAAGGCCGGGACCGGGGACCCGGGACCCGGGTCCCGGGACAGCAGGATCGGCGGCGACGGACGCACCACCGGCGGACGAAGCAGAATCACGCTCTTGCGTTTGCTCTTCCCGGGTCCCGGGTCCCGGGTCCCGGGTCCCGAGAGATCCCGTGTCCCGAGTCCCGGCGTCCAACGTCCCATACCCCACCACCAGCCGCTCCTCGGCCGTGGCCACACCCACTGCGGCGAACGGGCAGCGTTCGCGGGCGCAGATGGCGGCGAATTCGTCCAGGCGCGCCTGCGGCACGCCGAGCACATAGCGTTCCTGCGATTCGTTGCACCACAATTCCAGCGGCGACAGCGACGGATCGTCGCTGAGCACGCGGCCCAGGTCGATGATGCCGCCCACCCCCGAATCGTGCAGCAGCTCCGGAATGGCGTTGGACAAACCACCCGCACCCACGTCGTGGAACCAGCGGATCGGGTTGTCGCCCCCTAGCGCAACGCAGCGGTCGATCACCTCCTGGCAACGGCGTTCCATTTCCGGGTTCTCGCGCTGCACGCTGGCGAAATCCAGCGCCTCGGCGCTGTCGCCGGCCGCCACCGAACTGGCCGCGCCGCCACCCAGCCCGATCAGCATCGCCGGGCCGCCCAACACGATCACCGCATCGCCCGGCTGCAGGCGCAGCTTCTCGACCTGGCGACGATCGATCGCGCCCAACCCGCCGGCCAGCATGATCGGCTTGTCGTAGGCGCGGGTCAGGCCCTGCCCTTCGGCCAGCTCGAAGCTGCGGAAATAGCCCAGCAGGTTCGGCCGGCCGAATTCGTTGTTGAACGCGGCGCCGCCGAGCGGGCCGTCGAGCATGATGTCCAGTGCCGGCGCCATGCGCGGGTTCAGCGCGCGCGGTGCTTCCCACGGCTGCGGCAGCGTCGGGATGCGCAGGTGCGAAACCGAAAAACCGGTCAGGCCGGCCTTGGGCTTGCCGCCGCGGCCGGTGGCGCCTTCATCGCGGATTTCGCCGCCGGCACCGGTGGCCGCGCCGGGGAACGGTGCGATCGCAGTCGGATGGTTATGCGTTTCGACCTTGATCGCGAACGCCGACGGCAGCACCGCTTCGCTGCGGTATTCGCCGGTGGCAGGATCCGGGCGGTAGCGCGCGGCCGGCACGCCTTCGACCACCGCCGCATTGTCGCTGTAGGCCGACAAGGTGTGCTGCGGGGTCTGCTGGTGGGTGTGCTTGATCATGCGGAACAGCGAGCGCTCCTGCGGCTTGCCGTCGATGGTCCAGCTGGCATTGAAGATCTTGTGCCGGCAATGCTCGGAGTTGGCCTGCGCGAACATCATCAGTTCGACGTCGGCCGGGTCGCGACCCAGCGCGGCAAAACGCTCGCGCAGGTAATCGACCTCGTCCTGCGCCAGCGCCAGGCCCAGGTCGCGGTTGGCCTGTTCCAGCCCATCCAGCGGTACGCGCTGCAGCTGGCCCGGGTCCGGCACGTTGAACAGCGCCTCGGCGGCGGCGGCCGACCCCAGCAAGGACTGCGTCATCGGGTCGTGCAGCAGCTTGGCCACGGCGGCCTGCGCTGCGGCATCGTGCGGCCAGCCCGCCAGATCGATGCGGGTACCGCGTTCCACCCGCTGGATCGGCTGCCCGGCTCCGCGCACCAGTTCGGTGGCCTTGCTCGACCACGGCGACAACGTGCCCAGGCGCGGCACCACGTAATGCGAGGAGGCGTCCTCGGCACGCGGCGCCGGGTCGGCTGCGGCCTGCAGGATCCGCTGCAAGGTGGCCTGGTCGGGCGATTGCCCGGCCTCGGCGCGGATGAAGTAGACGTGCCAGGCGCCAGTGATGCGCAGCGCGGGAACGAGGGTTTGCAGGCGGGTTTCGAGCCGAGCGCGGCGGAACGGCGAAAGGGCGGAAGCGCCCTCGAGGACCATCATGTCCGGGGAACCGTGTCAGAAACGGGGCCGATCATTGTAACGGAGGTTGGTCGGAGCCGGCCGGCTGGCTGGCCGGGATTCGGGATTGGCGGCTCACGGGCTCGACCACTGGCTGCATTACGGTGCGCCGTCCAAGGGCGGCAGCGTGGCGCACGCCACCGCCACGACGCCGATGCTGCCCGTGTAGACGACGCAGTGGGAGCAGGCTCCGCCGCAACTCCTCGCTGCATTTCCGCGCCTGCCCATGCCCGGCCACCCTGTTGGCCGCCACACGCTGCCCGCAGGCCATCCGTGCAACTGCGCTCCCGTCAACGACAAAGGCCGGGACGCAGATGCACCCGGCCTCCTTTGTCTGTGACAACCACCGCGGCACATCTGCCAGCGGCGCACCGCCAGCCCGAACTGCGCCAGACCTTAGCGGCTGCCACCGGCAGTGGTCACCGCACGCTTTTCCAGCGCCTCGCGCAACTGCGCCGGCGGCAGATAGCCGCCGAGCTGGGTGCCGTCGGGTGCGAAGATCGCCGGGGTGCCGTTGACGCCCAGCCGCTGGCCCAGCGTGTATTCCATCGATACCGGGTTCTTGCAGTCCTTGGAGGCGACCGGCTGGCCGGACTTGGCAGCGGTCAATGCCTGCTTGCGATCGGCCGCGCACCACACCGCGATCATTTCCTTGTGGTCCTGGCTGCCCAGTCCCATGCGCGGAAACGCCAGATATTCCACCGCGATGCCCTGCTTGTTGAGCTCGCCGATCTCGCTGTGCAGCTTGCGGCAGTAGCCGCATTCCACGTCGGTGAAGACCGTCACGGTGTACTTGGGATTGGCCGGCGCGAACACGATGCGATCGGCCTTGGGCACGGTCTCCAGTTGCTTGCGGCGATACGCCAGCAAGCCAGGGCTGGCGGCGAACTGCTTGTTCTGGATATCGAAGGGCTGCGCCTGGATCAGGTAACGCCCGTCATCGCTGACGTACAGCACCTGACCGCCGACCACCACCTCACGGAATCCGGGGAACGGCGCGGCACCGATGTAATCGGGCTTGAAGTCAGGGTCCAGCGCCTTCAGCGCGCTGCCCACGCGCTGGTCGACATTCCCGGCGGCGGCGGTGGGGGCGGCGGCTGGCTTGGCGGCATTGCTTGCCGCAGGCTGCGAGGATTGCGCGCAAGCGGTGAGGCTGATTGCGCCTAGCAGCGCGGCGATGGCAAGACGATACATTCACGCATCCAGTGGAATGGGGTGGCTCGATTCTCGCACAGCGCAGATGAAGCCTGGCAGCGGGCGCGACAGGGGGTTCGCTCCCGGCGCGATACCTTCACGACGCCCCGCCCGTCGTCCCTGCCGCAGCACGGACCGCGTTGCCGCAGCTCTGGCGAGCCTCCCCTGCGGCCGGAGCGGATGCAGGGGAGGCCCGGCCTGATACGTTCCAGAGGATTCACACCAATGGCGACCGCGATCACGACATGCCGGGTCCGGAGCAGGCCCCGGGAGTCGAACGGGGCGCACGTGCGACCTACGCCGGCGTCAGGCGCCCGATGCCAGACCTTCCTCCGGCCTGTGAGCGTTCGTCGCGGCACGATCCCGTGCCCAAGGGGTACTTGCTAGCCGCGCGGATGGTGCCGGGCATGTAGTGTCTGCAGGTGCGCGCGTGCCACCAGCGTGTAGATCTGGGTCGTCGAGAGCGAGCTGTGGCCCAGCAACATCTGCAGCGCGCGCAGGTCTGCGCCACGGTTGAGCAGATGCGTGGCGAAACTATGCCGCAGGCCATGCGGGCTCACCGTGGCCGGGTCGATGCCGGCCAGCGCCGCGTAGCGTTTGACCAGCGACCAGAAGTGCTGGCGGCTGGGCGGCTGGCGGGCCGCGTCGATGAACAAGGGGACTTGCCCGTCCACTGCGGGCACCGCCTTGCCGGCGGCCAGCAGCGGGCGCGCATCGCGCAGGTAGCGCTCCAGCCAATGCTGGGATTCTTCGCCCAACGGTACCAGGCGCTCCTTGCTGCCTTTGCCGGTGACCCGCAGCACGCCCTGACGCAGGTTGACGCCCACTGCCGGCAGCGTGACCAACTCGCTCACGCGCAGCCCGGCCGCATACATCAGCTCGAGCATGGCGCGGTCGCGCAACCCCAGCGGCGCCTGGAGGTCGGGGGCCGCCAGCAGGGCGTCGATCTGGGTCTCGGTCAACGCCTTGGGCAGCGAGCGCGGCAGGTGGGGCGGGTCCAACAACGCGGTCGGGTCGTCGCCGCGCACGCCATCGCGCAGCAGCAGCCCGTAGAACGCGCGCAAGGTGGACAACAGCCGGGCGTTGCTGCGCGGCGAGTAGCGCGCCTCGGTGCGCCAGCGCAGATAGTCGAACAGCGCCGACCGATCCACCTCGTGCAAGCCGCCGGCCGCGCCGTTGCGCCAGCGCGCCAGCCCTTCCAGGTCGCGCCGATAGCTGTCCAGCGTCTGCCGTGCCACGCCGTTTTCGGCCCAGAAACGGTCCAGAAACCGCTCGATGGCGGCGGCATCGGCGGCCTGCAGCGGCGGTAGCTGCTGGGTGAGCTGACGGCGCTCGGCGGGAGTGCTGGCGGACATCGCGACAGCATAGAGCGCAGGACGCCGGACGCGCGAGGCACCGCATGCCATGGGTGACATGCCGCGACGCACCGCCGGCCCGATGCGCCGCCACTGGGGCACGGCATGCCGAGCGGGAGGTAGGTGCTGCCGCAGCGCGGCGTTGTTGCAGCGCCGGCGCCGGCTATGCTCGTGCCATGACATCGAATCCCGCGCCCCACGTCGCCCGCCCACCTGCCCTGCTGGGTTGGCGGATACTGGCCCTGTGTTACGACCTGTGGCCGGCGCTGGCGCTGTGGATGCTGGTGTCCACCGGTTTCACGCTGGGCTTTACCCTGGCAGGACACCCCGCACGCCAGAACATCGCTCCCTTCAGCGCATGGCAGTGGCTGCTGTGGCTGTGCTGCTGGATCGTGGCCGGCACGTACGCCACGGTCAGCTGGCGCCGCGGCGGGCAGACCCTGGGCATGCGCCCGTGGCGGCTGCGACTGCAGGAGCCACGCCCCACCTGGCGACAGGCCTGGACGCGCTATGCGGTAGGCACGCTGTCGCTGGCCCTGGGCGGCGCCGGATTCTGGTGGGCCTGGCTGGACCGCGACCGCCTCACCTGGCACGACCGGGCGAGCGGCACCCGGCTACACCGCACGTCCAAGTCGTTGGATGGCGGTGCACATCGCGTGCGGACAGCACCTGATTGACGCTGCCATCGGGTGAGTTGTGGCGCCATCGAGCGATCGCGGCCTGGATCATTCGATCAGTGTCGTCTACCGTGAAAACGCGGAAGGGCGCGCGCGATCCATGCCTGCACCAGACTGCCCAACAGATACAGCACCACCAGGAAGGGCGGCACCAGGACGAGGTAACTCGTCAGCCAGGACAGACCACGTAGCCAGGCATCCGCGCCGATCGCATCCAGCAGCGCGAGCTGCGGGGTGAGCGGCAGCTGCAGCACCACAAATCGTCCCTTATCGTCGCCATCGGCCTGCTGAGCGATCCACAGGCACAGCGACATGGGCATCGCATACAGCACACACAGTGCGACGCCGAACACACTGGGGCGCCACACCCGGCTCAACTACTTCGCCGCCGGAACAACCAGGCCGACACCCCCAACATCACCATCGGTGGAATCGCATAGGCGATGCGGTAGTCCAGCTTGAGCGCGCCGGCCATGCGGCCGAAGAACAACTGCAGCAGCCAGAAGCCGAGGGCGAACAGAATGCCCAGGAAGAGCCGCTTGCCCAGGCCGCCGCTGCGCAGCGAACCGAACGAGAACGGGATGGCCGCCATGCACAACGCCAGCACGTTCACCGGGTAGAACCAGCGGCTCCAGTACTGATCTTCGTAATCGCGCGCATCCAGCCCGTTGCGGCGGCGGTACTCGATGCTCTGCGACAGATCGTGCGCGGACAGATTGCGCGGCTTGGCCAACCCGGCCGCCAGCGCAGCCGGACTGAGTTGCGATTGCCACGGCAACTGGGCGAAGGTCTCGCGTTGCACCGAGCGTTCCTGGAAGGTGTCGCGACGCACATTGCTCAAGGTCCAGGCACCATCGCGATGCTCGGCCACCGCGGCATGCGTCAGCTGCCGCACCCGGCCGCTCGCGTCCAGCTGGTAGAGCCGTACATCGTGCAGGGCCAGCGCGGTGCCGCCTCCGTCGAGCAACTTCTCTTCGCCGCTCATCGCATTGAAGAAGGTGTCGCCCTCGCGTGCCCATAATCCGGAGTAGCGCGCCATTGCCATATTGCTGTTGTAGCGGGCGCTGGTTTTGAGCGTGTCTGCCTGGTTCTGCGCCCACGGCCCCACGGTTTCGCCGCTGATCACCATGCTGGCGGTCAGCAGCGCCATGGCGGCCACCACCGAGGCGGACATGCGCTTGCGCGACACGCCCAGAGCCCGCAATGCGGTCAGTTCGGAGGTGGCCGCCAGTTGCCCCAGCCCCATCAGCGCACCGATCACCGCGGCGGTGGGGAACAAGGTGTAGGCGCGACGCGGCACGGTGTAAGCCACATAGGCCACCGCGTGCCCGAAGCTGTAACTGCCCTGGCCGATATTCTTGGCCTCGCTGGCAAACGCATTGACCAGGTCCAGACCCAGCAGCACCGCCCAGGTCAGCAGCACGGTGAACAGCACCGCACGGCCGACGTACCAATCATGCACCCGCGGCATCAGCCTCATGCGCCCGCCCTCGGCCGGCGCACCCGGCCATCGCGGGAATAGGCCCAGATCGCGACCGCCAGCAGGGGCAGCGTCAACCACCACAGGCCCAGCGCCGCCGGGGTCTTGCCGTTGGCGATCCACTGGGTGCCCACGATCATCAGATTGGTACCCACCATGTACGCCAGGAAGGCCAGCATGATCCGGCCGTAGCGCTGCTGCCGCGGCGCACTGCGCGATAGCGGCAGGGTCAGCAGCGCGAAAGCCAGCGCCATCAGCGGCGGGGCCAGCCGCTCATGCAGTTGCGCGCGCGCCGCCGGACGTTCATCCGACAGCAGTTGCGTGGTCCACATCACCTCCGGATCGTTGGCGTCGCGGACCTGGGTGCGATCGGGCAGGGCCACGTCGTTGCTGGCGAACTTCATCAAACGGTAGTCCAGGGTGTCGCCGGCGGCCGGGCCTTCGATGCGGTAGCCGTCCTCCAGCCGCAGATAGCGGTCGGTCTTGCCTTCGAAGAACATCGCGCCGCGCTGGGCGGTCACCACGTCGATGCGGTCGTCCTTCTGCCGCTGCAGAAAGACCTTGCCCAAACCCTTGCCATCGGCGGAGATGGTGGTCAGGTAGACCACGCCGCCGCCAGAGAGCGGGGTGAACTTGCCCGACTCCAGCCCGGCCATCAGCACGCTGCGGTTGGCGTCTTCCAGCATGCGTTCGGCGGTACGGCTGGCCCAGGGGCCCAGCCACAGCGAACACAGCCCGATGATGGCCACCACCGGCAGCACCAGCATCAGCATGGGCCGCAGCATGCGCCTGGGGCCGACGCCAATGGCGGTGATCACCGCCATTTCCGAATCACGGTACAGCCGCGCCAGCGCCAGCAGCAGGCCCAGCATCAGCGCCAGCGGCAGGATGATGGGCAGGTAGGCGACGAATTGCAGGCCCACCTGCGACAGCAGCAGGCGCGCCGGGATGCGGCCGTCGGCGATATTGCCCAGGATATCCACCAGCACGCCGCCAACGCTGACGACCAGCAGCACGATCAGGGTGGCCAGGAAGCTCTGGGTGAAATCGCTGAGCAGGTATCGATCGAGCTTCGGCATGGGGTGGGCTTGTTTTAAACTCTCGGATTCGTTCGCGGCGCCGCCAGCCTATCCAGGCCGGCGTAAACGGCTCGCGATTGTACGGATTTGCCTACGGAATCTGATCAATGGCCCTGCAATTCACCCTGAACCAAGACGCGCCGGCGAGCGCTGACGTCGACTGCATCGTGGTTGGCGTGTTCGCCGACAAGACCCTCTCGTCCTCCGCCCAGGCGCTGGACAGCGCCAGCCAGGGCCGTCTCACGGCCTTGGTGGCACGCGGCGATGTGGCCACCAAGACCGGCGCCACCACCCTGCTGCACGACCTGCCCGGCGTTGCCGCCCCGCGCGTGCTGGCGGTGGGCCTGGGCGATGCAGGCAAGTTCGGCGTAGCGCCGTACCTCAAGGCAATCGGCGATGCCACCCGTGCGCTCAAGGCCGGGCCGGTGGGCAGCGCCCTGCTGACCCTGACCGAACTTCCGATCAAGGCCCGCGACGCGGCCTGGAACATCCGCCAGGCGGTGGTGGTCAGCGACCATGCCGCCTATCGCTACACCGCCACGCTGGGCAAGAAGAAGGTCGACGAGACCGGCCTGACCACGCTGGCGATCGCCGGCGACGACGCCCGCGCACTGGCCGTGGGCGTGGCCACCGCCGAGGGCGTGGAGTTCGCCCGCGAGCTGGGCAACCTGCCGCCGAATTACTGCACCCCGGCCTATCTGGCCGAGACCGCTGCCGCCTTCGCCGACAAGGTGCCCGGGGCCGAGTCCGAGATCCTGGACGAGCAGCAGATGGAAGCGCTGGGCATGGGCTCGCTGCTGTCGGTGGCACGCGGCTCGGCCAACCGCCCGCGGCTGATCGTGCTGAAGTGGAACGGTGGCGGCGACGCGCGCCCGTACGTGCTGGTCGGCAAGGGCATCACCTTCGATACCGGCGGCGTCAATCTCAAGACGCAGGGCGGCATCGAGGAAATGAAGTACGACATGTGCGGCGGCGCCAACGTCATCGGCACCTTCGTGGCCACCGTCAGGGCCGAGCTGCCGATCAACCTGGTGGTGGTGGTGCCGGCGGTGGAAAACGCCATCGACGGCAATGCCTACCGCCCGTCGGACGTGATCACCAGCATGTCGGGCAAGACCATCGAGGTCGGCAATACCGACGCCGAAGGCCGCCTGATCCTGTGCGATGCGTTGACCTACGCCGAGCGCTTCAACCCGGAAGCATTGGTGGACGTGGCCACGCTGACCGGCGCCTGCATGGTGGCGCTGGGCCACCAGACCGCCGGCCTGATGAGCAAGCACGACGACCTGGCCAACGAACTGCTGGCCGCCGGCGAGCACGTGTTCGACCGCGCCTGGCGCCTGCCGCTGTGGGACGAGTACCAGGGCCTGCTCGACTCCACCTTCGCCGACGTCTACAACATCGGCGGCCGCTGGGGCGGCGCGATCACCGCCGGCTGCTTCCTGTCGCGCTTCACCGAGAACCAGCGCTGGGCGCACCTGGACATTGCCGGCGTGGCCAGCGACGAAGGCAAGCGCGGCATGGCCACCGGCCGTCCGGTCGGGCTGCTGACCCAGTGGCTGCTGGATCGCGCCGCCAGCGGCGCGGCGTGACTGGGGAATGGAGATTCGGGATGCGTGCGAAGCGCACGCATCCCGCCGACCGTAGCAGTGTGCTCACGGCCATGACCTGCCGTTGCCAATTCCGAATCCCTCTCAACGAATCCCCGCCCTGATGCCCCGTGCCGACTTCTACCTGATCGCCAAGCCGCGCTTCCTCAACGAACCGCTGCGGCTGGTGTGCGAGCTGGCGCGCAAGGCCAACGACGCCAACCTGTCCACGCTGATCCTGGCGCGCGACGCGGAGCAGGCCGAAGCGCTGGACGACCTGCTGTGGGCATTCGACGACGAGGCCTACGTGCCGCACCAGATCGCCGGCACCGACGACGAGGACGAATTGGCCCCGGTGCTGATCGCCGCGCCGGAATTCGCCGCCCCTTCCCGACCGCTGGTGATCAACCTGCGCGACGACCCGTACCTGGGCGCCTGCGACCGCGTGCTCGAAGTGGTCCCCGCCGACCCCGCCGCCCGCGAACCGCTGCGCGAGCGCTGGAAACAGTACAAGGCCCTGGGCCTGGAGCTGACCAAGTACGACATGTGAGTGGGGCGGGGATTGGGAAGTCGGGATTGGGGATTGGTAACAGCAGATGGTTACGCACCCACGCAATCCTTCCAACGACGAATCCCGAACAGCCAATCAGCTCTACCGCGTCACCGCCGACCTTGATGCAATGGGTTGCCCATGGTTCTCGCCGGCCCCATGACGCAACCAATCCCGACTCCCGAATCACGAATCCCAGCCCCTCTATGACCACCCTCGCCCCCAGCTACGACCCCGCTACCTTCGAATCGCGCCTGTATGCGCAGTGGGAGGCGGCCGGCTACTTCGCACCGTCCGGCACGGGTGAGCCCTACACCGTGTTGCTGCCGCCGCCCAATGTCACCGGCACGCTGCACATGGGCCATGCGTTCCAGCAGACGCTGATGGATGCGCTGGTGCGCTATCACCGCATGCGCGGTTATGACACCTTGTGGCAGGTGGGCACCGACCATGCCGGCATCGCCACCGAAATGGTGGTGTCGCGCAACCTGGCGCTGGAAGGCAAGGGCGAAACACGCGATTCGCTGGGGCGCGAGGGCTTCATCGCCAAGGTGTGGGAATGGAAGGCGCAGTCCGGCGATACCATTGAACGCCAGATGCGCCGGCTGGGCACCTCCAGCGACTGGTCGCGCAGCAGCTTCACCATGGATCCGCAGCCGTCGGCGGCGGTCAACGAAGCGTTCGTGCGCTGGTACGAACAGGGCCTGATCTATCGCGGCCAACGCCTGGTCAACTGGGATCCGGTGCTGAAGACCGCCATCTCCGACCTGGAAGTGGAGAACGTCGAAGAAGACGGCTTCCTGTGGTCGATCCGCTACCCGCTGGCCGATGGCGTGAGCTACGAACACGTCGAGTACGATGCCGACGGCAACGAGACCCTGCGCGAGATGCGCGACTATCTGGTGGTAGCCACCACGCGCCCGGAAACCATGCTCGGCGATACCGCGGTGATGGTGCATCCGGAAGATCCGCGCTACCGCAGCTTGCACAGCGCACGCATCGTGTTGCCGCTGACCGGGCGGGAAGTGCCGGTGATCACCGACGATTACGTGGACCGTGCCTTCGGCACCGGCGTGGTCAAGGTCACGCCTGCGCACGATTTCAACGATTATCAGGTCGGTGAACGACATAACCTCCCGTTAGTGAACTTGTTCACGGCTGAGGCAAAGATTGTCGATCCACGCACGCAGTATCCGGACGACGTGTATCCCTTCGTCGAACCAGGCATCGATTGGCGCGAACTCAACCAAATCCAGCGCAAACGTACCGGCCAGCATCTTGCGTATTCGATCCCTTCAATTTATGTGGGGCTGGACCGCTATGACGCTCGCAAACTTGTCTTAGCCCATTTGGAAGACGAAGGTCGATTGGTGGAAACCAAGCCGCACAAGCTGCAGGTGCCGCGCGGCGATCGCACCGGCCAGGTGATCGAGCCCTATCTCACCGACCAGTGGTTCGTGAAAATGGACGCGCTGGCCAGGCGCGGGCTGGAACTGGTCGAAAGCGGCCAGATCCAGTTCGTGCCGCCGAACTGGATCAACACCTATCGCCACTGGATGGAGAACATCCAGGACTGGTGCATCAGCCGCCAGCTGTGGTGGGGCCATCGCATCCCGGCCTGGTTCGACGCCGCTGGCACGTGCTATGTGGGCCATGACGAGGCCGAAGTGCGCGCGAAACACGGCCTGGGTGCCGACGTCGCGCTGCATCAGGACAGCGACGTGCTGGAAACCTGGTTCTCTTCGCAGCTGTGGCCGTTCTCCACGCTGGGCTGGCCGGATGCGAACGCGATGGCCGAGCGCGGCTTCGACCGCTACCTGCCCTCGTCGGTGCTGGTCACCGGCTTCGACATCATCTTCTTCTGGGTGGCGCGCATGATCATGGCCACCGACAGCTTCACCGGCCAGGTGCCGTTCCGCGATGTCTACATCACCGGCCTGATCCGCGATGCGCAGGGCCAGAAGATGTCCAAGTCCAAGGGCAACGTGCTCGACCCGCTGGACATCATCGACGGCATCAGCATCGAGGACCTGGTGACCAAGCGCACCAGCGGACTGATGCAGCCACGCATGGCCGAGAAGATCGAGAAAGCCACCCGCAAGGAATTCCCGGACGGTATCATCGCCCACGGTGCCGACGCGCTGCGCTTCACCATCGCCGCACTCGCCACGCATGGCCGCGACATCAAGTTCGACCTGGGACGTGCAGAGGGCTACAAGAACTTCTGCAACAAGCTGTGGAATGCCACCCGCTTCGTGCTGATGAATAGCGAGGGCGCGCACTTTACCGGCGTGCCGCAACCGCGCACCGAAACGGAAAAGTGGATTCTGGCGCGCCTGGACCAGGTCACTGCGGACACCCACGCGCATTACGCCAACTACCGCTTCGATCTGCTTGCGCAGGCGTTGTACGAGTTCGCCTGGAATGCGTTCTGCGACTGGTTCGTCGAACTGGCCAAGCCTGCACTCAACGGCCAGGACAGCGAAGCTGCCGCCAGCACGCGCCACACCCTGCTCTACGTGCTCGAAGCCCTGCTGCGCCTGCTGCATCCGCTGACCCCGTTCGTCACCGAAGAACTGTGGCAGCAGGTCGCCCCGCGCCTGGGCATTACCGACGCCACCATTTCCCTGCAGGCATTCCCGCAGGCCGGTGACCTCGACACCAGCGCGTATGCCGGTGCGGAAGCCGATGTCGAATGGCTGAAGTCGATGGTCTCGGCGCTGCGCCGCGTGCGCAGCGAATTGAACGTGCCGCCGTCCAGGCAGGTCCGCCTGCTGCTGCAGTCCGGCAACGGCGACGACCGTGCGCGCATTGCCCGCTTCGCGTCGCAGCTGTCCTTCCTGCTCAAGCTCGAAGCGATCGACTGGCTGCAGGCCGGCCAGGACACGCCGCCATCGGCCACCGCCATCGTCGGCGAACTGACGCTGCTGGTGCCGCTGGAAGGCCTGGTCGACATGGATGCCGAGCGCACCCGTCTGGACAAGGAGATCAAGCGTGTGGAAAGCGAGATCGGCAAGTGCAACGGCAAACTGGGCAATGCCACTTTCGTGCAGAACGCACCGGCGGCGGTGGTCGAGCAGGAACGTGCACGCCTGAACGACTGGACGGTGCAGCTGACCGGCCTGCGCGAGCAGCGCGCCAAGCTCTGAGGCAAATACGGATGCCGCTGCATGGCAGCGGCATTCGTAACGTACGACGCCCGCAGCGGGTGCGGGCGTCGTGTGGTGCATTGCGGCGCCGCATCCAGCGCGGCGTCGCGTGGAGCGGCGGTTACAGCTTGCCGGCGCCAGCCTTGGCCTTGACGTCTGCAGCCACCTTGTTGGCCGGCAGCAGGTTGTAGGTATACGGCGGCTTCCAGCCGATGTTGCTGTTCCACGAGCAGCTCAGCGCCTTGCCATTGAGCAGGGAGCCCTGGTCGCGGTAGACCGTGCCCTTGTAATTGGCAGCGATCTTGTCGCAATTGCTCACGCCGCTGATGTCGAAGGCATTGTTCTCGGAGAAGATCTTCGATTCCTTGCCCACGCCATGCGCATGCGAGAACGGGTACACCTTATGACTGGTGCTGCCCACATGGTAGTTGTTGTACAGATGCACTTGGCCGAAGCGCACCCGCGGTGCGCGCGCGGAGATGTTCTCGAACAAGGTGTTGTGGATGGTCACCTTGAGCTTGCCGCTGTCGGTGCTGGAGGCGCTGTCGCTGGAGCCGATCAGATCGTTCTTCTCGTGCGACTTGAACGCCGAATAGGAGACGGTGACGAAGTTGGCGCCTTTCTTGACGTCCATCGCGCCGTCGTGGTGCTGCTTGGGACGGCCGTTGGCGGTGCCGTTCTGGTCGTCGGTGCGGCGGCCATCGGTGAAGGTGACATGGTCCACCCACACGTTGCTGGCGCCTTCCACGGTCAGGCCATCGTACTCGGCGTTCCAGTTGCCGTTGTCGCCGTCGTCGGCATCCCAGACCGGCTCCGGATCCCACGGGTTTTCGATGGTGAGGTTGCGGATGATGACGTCGTTGGCCTTGACGTACAGATAGCCTTCGCGAATCTCCGCGTTGCTGGTGATGCCGATCAAGGTGGTCTTGGTCGGGATGTCCAGCCGCGCACGCGACTTCATGTCCGAGGTCTTGGTGTAAGGCTTGCCCTCGCTGATGTCGATGATGCCGCTGATCTTGATGATGCGCCCATTGCTGCCAACGCTGGCCTTCAAGGCGTTCTTCAGCTCTGCCGCGTTCTTGACCGTATAGATGTTGGCGGCTGCCGCTTTCGAGCCGCCCTTGGTGCCGCCGTTCTGTGTGGCCCAACCGGTGGTCGCCACTTCCAGCGCCGGATCGGCACTTGCGACGCCGGTCAGCAGCAACGACCCGGCAAACAGCGACGCAGCGGCCGCCGTCGAAAATTTCGACTTCATCTTGGTGTCTCCCTCAGTGGGTTCGATGCGCCGCGCAGCAGCGCATGCCTCGTCTCTCAGAATCGGAACGTACTTTTCATCTATGTAATGTTCAGTTCCGATGGACCGATAGTAGGAGCATCGCAATCGCTTGTATCTAGGCAATGCATAGATGTGCACGCACAGTCACGCAAACGGTTGCGGGACACGTGCAAGAAGACAAATCGCAGGAGTGAGGACACATCAAGACAAGGTCATGGACACTGCAATGCAGCATGCGAACTTGGCCACGTTGCGCCAGCGAGCAAACGCCACAGCAGTGCAATCGGTTGCCGCTGGCAGTGCGCCTGCATGCGGATGCCCGGCCGCCCATGCGGTCGTAGGCAGCAGTGATTCACGGTGCTCGGCGGCGCGATCGGCGCGCCGCTGCAAGGCTCAGGAATAGCCTTCGAAGAACAGCTCGATCGCCATCACCAGTGCATCTTCGCGCCCGGTGTGGGAGGGGTAGTAGCGCGGGCGTCGCCCGATTTCATTGAAGCCCTCGGAGTGATAGAGCGCAATCGCCGAGGGATTGGAGGGGCGCACCTCCAGGAACGCGCGGCGCGCACCGCGATCGCAGGCGCCCTTGATCAGCGCGCGCAACAGCACCCGCCCATATCCTTGCGACTGCGCTTCCGGTGCGATGCAGACATTGAGCACGTGCGCCTCGTCGGCCGCGACGCTGATCACTCCGTAGCCGATGATCCGGCCTGCCTGCTCCATCACCCAGCCCGGATACCCGGCCTGCAGGCAGTCGCGAAAAATGCTGCGGGTCCAGGGAAACGGATAGGCACGCTGCTCGATTTCCATCACCACGTCCAGATCGCCCTCGCGCATCGCGCGCAGCGAGGTGGGCAACGGGGCGTTCATTGCGCTCACGCCGGGCCTTGGCGACGCCGCAGCGCGCGCAACTGCGGCCAGAGCGCACGTTTGGCGGCCGGGTTGCCACGCAACTCGGACAGCGGCCAGGATGCCATCAAGGTCTGGGTGGCCGGATCGCCCGGGTTGCAGCCCGATGCCCGCAGCAACGCCATCTGCAGGCGGTCCGGCAGTCCCACGCGTCCGCGGCGCACGGGGACGGCGGAGGTGGCTGGCACAGGCGGCAGCGCCGGGGCAGGCGCCTGTCGACGTACCGCAGGCGTCACCTCCGGCGCTGCCGGTTGCGCAGCATGCGGCGCACGTGCCGGTGCGGCGGCAGGCGTGTCCTGGACCATCTCCACCACGGCCGGCAGCGTCTCGACGGTGTCGCGGTCCAGATACACCGTATGTCCCATCGCCTGCAGGCACGACACCTGCAGGTCGGACCATATCGGCATGTGCGCCGGCTCGCTCATGGCAGCTCGGGAACGCGTCGCCAGCGCCGCCACAGCCACATCGCCGGGCCGGACGCCGCATACAGCACGCCGATCACCAACAAGGCGCGCGCCAGATCGATCACCAGCAGCGCGATCACCACCGTGGCGATGGCCAACGCCAGGAACGGCACCCGATCGGCACGCGGCCCGCGGGCACCGCCCTTGAAACTCCAGAAGCGGATCCGGCTGACCATCAACAACGCCGCGACCACGGTGACCGCCAGCGCCACATAACGCAGCTGTTCGCCATCGAACCCCAGGCTGTCGTCGGCAAATGCCCACACGAAGGACATCATCAGGCCGGCCGCTGCAGGACTGGCCAGGCCGATGAACCAGCGCTTGTCGACCACCCCGACCTGGGTGTTGAAGCGCGCCAGCCGCAACGCAGCGCACGCCGCATACAGGAAGGCGGCCGACCAGCCGACCCGGCCCATGACGCTGCTGTCGTACTTCAGCGCCGACAGCGACCAGTGATACATCACCAGTGCCGGCGCCATGCCGAAGCTGACCAGATCGGCCAGCGAGTCGTACTGCACGCCGAATTCGCTGCTGGTATTGGTCAGGCGCGCCACCCGGCCGTCCAACCCGTCCATCACCGCTGCCACGAATACCGCCATGGCCGCCTGCACGAACTGGCCATTGGCGGCGGCGATGATGGCGTAGAACCCGGAAAACAGCCCGGCCGTGGTGAACAGGTTCGGCAGCAGGTAGATCGTGCGCGAGCGCGGAGGCGGTCTCATTTCATCCATCCGCCAAGTGTAGGGCCTGAGGTCCGTTCGGGGGTAGCGCGCTGCCCCGCCCTGCGATCGCTTGCCAGGGCGGGCCACGGATGCTGCAATCGCGGCGGGAATCATCCAGGGGAAGCCATATGCACCTGTCGTCCGGGCTCTGCGCCCTGCTGATGCTGGTCAGCGCCGCCGCCGGCGCCACCGATCTATACAAGTGGAAGGACGCCAAGGGCGTGACCCACTACACCGAAACCCCGCCGCCCACCGGCCAGCGCTATGAAGCGCGCCGGATCGACGCACGCAACGGCACCGCCACCGTCGCCGCTCCCGAGGCCGCCACCCCCGAATCGGCCGAGTGCCTGACCGCACGCCGTAACCTGGAGCTGCTCAGCGGCAAGGGCGAGGTCTCCATGGCCGCCGGCGCCGACGGCAAACCCGGCGCCGTGCTGGACCCGCAGACCCGTGCCGCCCAGCGCAATCTGGCCGATGCCGCGGTCAAGGCGTACTGCAAGCCGGCCACGACCGGCGCACCGGCCACCTGAGTTCGGAAGCGCCGCAGCGCCGGCGGCCGCCCGGCGCGATGCCGCCGGCCTGCAACGCCGGTGATCTGGACCTGACGCGCCCGTCCTGCCTTCGGGCAGGGTGGCATTGCAGCGCCGCCGATGACCGGCAGGGCGGGACACTGGCAAACTACGGGTTTTCCGCCCAAGCGAAGCCCGATGCGTCTTTCCCAGTTTCACCTGCACACCACCAAGGAAACCCCGGCCGACGCCGAGCTGGTCAGCCACCGTCTGATGCTGCGCGCGGGCATGATCCGCAAGCTGGCTTCCGGGCTGTACACCTGGTCGCCGCTGGGCCTGCGCGTCCTGCGCAAGGTCGAGGCCATCGTGCGCGAGGAAATGAACCGCGCCGGCGCGGTGGAGGTGCTGTTCCCCACCATCCAGCCGCGCGAACTCTGGGACGCCACCGGGCGCTGGGAAAAGTTCGGCGGGCAGCTGCTCAAGATCAAGGACCGCAAGGAGCAGGAGTTCTGCTACAGCCCCACCGCCGAGGAGGCCGCGGCCGAATACGCGCGCCAGGAGATCAACAGCTACAAGCAGCTGCCGCTGAACTTCTATCAGATCCAGACCAAATTCCGCGATGAGATCCGCCCGCGCTTCGGCGTGATGCGTGCGCGCGAGTTCCTGATGAAGGACGCCTATTCGTTCCATCTCACCGATGCGGACATGGCCCGCGAGTACGAGAACATGAAGGCGGCCTACACCCGCATCTTCACCCGCCTGGGGCTGGAGTTCCGCGCGGTGCAGGCCGATTCCGGCGCCATCGGCGGCGACGCCTCGCAGGAATTCCATGTCATTGCCGCCTCGGGCGAAGACTCGCTGGCGTTCTCCACCGGGTCCGATTACGCGGCCAACGTGGAAACCGCCAGCGCCGCCCTGCCCGGCCCGCGTCCGCAGGCCGGGCAGGCCATGCATCAGGTCGCCACGCCCACCCAGAAGACCTGCGAGGATGTCGCCCAGTTGTTGGGCATCACACTGCAGCGTACGGTCAAGTCGGTGGCAGTGATGACCCCGGCCGGCTTCGTGCTGGTTCTGGTGCGCGGCGACCATGCCGTCAACGAGATCAAGCTGGCCAAGGTGGCCGGCCTGGCCGACTACCGCCTGGCCAATGAGACCGAGATTCGCGACCACCTTGGCTGCGAGGCCGGCTTCCTGGGGCCGGTGAACACCGCACGCCCGGTCCGCGTGGTCGCCGACCGCGATGTCGCGGCGATGGCCGATTTCGTCGTCGGCGCCAACGTGGCGGGCGCCCATCTGGCCGGCGTCAACTGGGGCCGCGACCTGCCGGAACCGGAAACCGTGGCCGATGTGCGCAACGTGGTCGAAGGCGAGCGCGCCGCCGACGGCGGCGAGCTACGCCTGGCCCGCGGGATCGAGGTCGGCCACGTGTTCCAGTTGGGCAGCCAGTACGCTCAGGCCTTGCAGGCCACCGTCATCGACGAGAGTGGCAAGGTGGCGGTGATGAAGATGGGCTGCTACGGCATCGGTATCTCGCGCATCGTGGCCGCGGCGATCGAGCAGAACCACGACGACGCCGGCATCGTCTGGCCCGCGCCGATGGCGCCCTGGCAGGTCGCAGTGTGCGTGATCAACCCCAAGCAGGATGCACAGGTGGTCGCGGCCGCCCAGGCGCTGCTGGACGAACTGACCGCCGCCGGCATCGATGCCGTATTGGACGATCGCGGCCTGCGCCCCGGCGCGATGTTCGCCGATATGGAACTATTGGGCATTCCGCATCGGGTCGTGGTCTCCGAACGCGGACTGGCCGCCGGAACATTTGAATATCGCGCGCGTACCGCCGATGCCGCGGAAAATCTGGATAAGGCCGGATTATTCTCCCGCTTGGGGCGCTGATAACCGATCGAGCCCATCCCGATCGGATGAACGCGATGCGCCAGATTATTCTGGCGCATTTGTCATACCGGTTTTCTGACATTATGATGGCCGCCATTGCCACGGATCGGCATTCTTTTCTCTCTCATCTTCCGGAGTAGTGATGTCGATCGATCTCACCGGCCTGTCGGCCAAGCAATTGGCGGCACTGATCAAGAATGCAAAGAAGCAGCATACCGTGGTCGCCAGGCGCGCCCCGATCGCCAAGGTCCGCTCGCAGCTGACCCGCGCCGCCAAGGCGCAGGGTTATTCCATCGAGGAATTGTTCGGTAGCGCCGCCGGTGCTGGCCCGGGTCGCCCGGCTGCTGCCGGCAAGCCGGGTCCGCGTGCCGGCCGCAAGCTGGGCAAGGTGGCGCCGAAGTACCGCAATCCGGCCAACCCGCAGGACACCTGGACCGGCCGCGGCAAGCAGCCGCGCTGGCTGGCCGAATTGACCGCCGCCGGCAAGAAAGTGGAAGACTTTCTGATCAGCAAGACGGGCGGCGCTGCGAAGAAGGCGCCGGCCAAAAAGGCCTCGGCACGCAAGGCGTCCACCAAGCGCGCCACCAAGAAAGCCAAGGCCGCCTGATCCGTCTCCAATAAAAACGCCGGTATTGCCGGCGTTTTTTATTGAGCGCTGTTCTACCCTCATAAATTCTTGCGGGCCGGAATCAACAGATTGCCGAACAGCAATCCGGCCATCAATGCCATCACGATATTTGTGACCGCCAGCAATGCGGCTTGTCCGACGCTGACGTCCTGTTGCTGCACCAACGTCAGAAATCCTCTCAGACTGACGCTACCGGGAACCAGCATGATGATGCCCGGCAACCGGATCAATGCGCCCGGCCGTTGCACTACCCGTCCGAACAGATTGCCGGCGGCGGTCAATGTCATGGCAGAGGCGAAGACTCCCGCCGGCCCGCCCCAGGCATGCCCTGCATAACGCGCAATGACATAACCGGACATCGCCGCAGCCATGATCCACAGATAATCGCGCCGGTTGGCCTTGAACAACACCGCGAATGCATAGGCCGCCACCAGCAGCGAGGCCCATTCCACCCAGCCGGCCTGGGGCCGCAGGGCCGCCACCTGCGGATGCAGCCCGACCAGGTGGGTCAAGGTCACCGCAATCACCGCGCCCACCGTCAGCTTGAGCACCGTGGTCACCGCCCCGGCCAGGCGCGCGGTGCCCGAGACCCAGTGCTGGCTGGCCAGCTCGTTGAAGGCATTGGTCAGCGACATGCCCGGCAGCAGCACCACCAGCGAGGCGATGATCACCGTGTTGAGATTGAGCGGCCCGAGCAGCGCAGCGACCGTCGCCGCCACCACGCCGGCCAGCAGGCCGGCCAGCGCCTCGCCGGCCTCCTTGGTGGCCGGTCGCCGGTCGGTGTACTGGGTGAGCAGGCCGATCGATACCCCGATGCCGCCCGCCGTGGAGATATCCAGCCACGGCAGCTTCCACAGCCCGGCCACCCCGGCGGCGGCCAGGCCGAAGGCCAGTACCTGCAAGGCCTTGCCGCGTCGATCGACCTCGCGGTCCAGCCGGCGCAAGGCGGTGTGCCCCTGCGCGATGCTCATGCGCCCGTTGGCCACGCTGTCTGCCACGTAGTCGGCCACGCTGAGCTTGTAGAGATCGTTCTCGCCGGGAGCCAGCCGGATCACCCGGGTGATGTCGCTGGACCCGATCGCCTTGGTCGGGTCGCTGAAACTCAGGATGATCCCGGTCGGGTTGGACCAGGGCTCACAGTCCAGGCCCAGCTTCTGCGACAGACCGACCACCGCCGCCTCCAGCCGCTGTGCCGTCGTGCCGTAGGAATGCAGGCGCCCGGCGATTTCCGAAACGAAGGCCACTCGCTGGGCATAGGTAGCGCTGGCGGACGGGAGAACGACGGTGGCAGCGGACATGCGTGGCGGGTCGGAGCGGTAGGACGCCGTCTGGCGAGAGCGCCAGTGTATGCCGCGGCGCCTGCCGTCGGCGTCCTCGTCGCCGACCGTTTCGATCGCGCCCCCATCTTTCGCTCACATCGTCCCTGTATGCTGACGCCACGGACAGGCCACTCATGATCAAACCGCAACCTCCCCGCCTCGAACAAGACCCGCAGGATCAGACCCAGGTGCGCCTTGGCGGCAGTTGGGTCCTGGCGACCGCCCTGCCCCAGGCAGAACTGCTGCAGGCCGTGCCTGACGGGGTGCGCCGCATCGACGCTCGCGAGATCGGGCAACTGGATTCGGCCGGCGTCCTGCAGCTATTGCGCTTCGCCGGCCGCATGGGGCTGAAGGAAGATGCCATCGATTTCCGCGACGAGCACCAGGCCCTGGTGTGCACGATCGAGGAACTCAACGACGAACGCCCCAAACCCAAGCGCGACTACGGCTTCGTCGCGGCGCTGGACCGCCTGGGTCGGGCCACCCACGGCGTCGGACAGGACATCCTGGAGCTCAACAGTTTCCTGGGCGAGAACCTGGTCAAGATCATGCGGCTGATCCACGAGCCGCGCCGTTTCCGCCTGACCTCCACCGTGCACCACATGGAGCAGGTGGGCCTGGATGCGGTGCCGCTGGTGGTGCTGCTGTCGTATCTGGTGGGCGCGGTGATCGCATTCCTGGGCTCGACCATCCTGCGCGACTTCGGCGCGGAGATCTATGTGGTGGAGCTGGTGAGCATCGCCTTCCTGCGCGAATTCGCCGTCCTGCTCACCGCGATCGTGCTTGCCGGGCGCACCGCCAGCGCGTTCACCGCACAGATCGGCGCGATGAAATCGCGCGAGGAAGTCGACGCCATCCGCACCCTGGGCCTGGACCCGATCGACCTGCTGGTGATTCCACGCCTGCTGGCGCTGATCCTGACCCTGCCGCTGCTGACCTTCATCGCGATGATCGCCGGCCTGGCTGGTGGCGTCACCGTGGGCGCGTTCGACCTGGACATCCCGCCACAGATGTATCTGGCGCGCATGCACGAAACGATCCAGCTGCGGCATTTCCTGGTCGGCCTGTCCAAGGCGCCACTGTTCGCACTGGTGATCGGCCTGATCGGCTGCCTGGAAGGCCTGAAGGTCAGCGGCACCGCGCAATCGGTGGGCGAACGCACCACCTCCTCGGTGGTACAGACGATTTCCTTGGTCATCATCCTCGACGCGATCGCGGCGTTGTGGTTCATGAAGATGGGGTGGTGATGGGGCCGGGATTCGACATTCGGGATTCGGGATTCGGGCAGAGCAGGCGCAAAGCGCTTGCACTGGCATTCGGGAGAAAAGTGCTTTGACCAATCCCCAATCCCCACTCCCCAATCCCGGCCCGGACGCCGACGACGACCAGCTGGCGATCTCCGTGCGCGGGCTCACCAACCGTTTCGGCAGCCAGACCGTGCACGAGGACCTGGACCTGGACGTGCGCCGCGGCGAGATCCTCGGCGTGGTCGGCGGCTCGGGCACCGGCAAGTCGGTGTTGATGCGCAGCATCCTGGGCCTGCGCGAACCCGACGCCGGCAGCATCCAGGTGCTGGGCGCGGATGCGCGCTCGGGTCGCTTCGCCGACCGCCAGCACATCACCCGCAATACCGGCGTGCTGTTCCAGGATGGCGCGCTGTTCTCGTCGATGACCGTCGGCGAGAACGTGCAGGTGCCACTGAAGGAACACCATGGCGAATTCCCGGAGCGCTGGTACTTCGAGCTGGCGCTGCTGAAGATCAAACTGGCGGGTTTGCCGGCCGATGCGCTGGACAAGCTGCCCTCGCAGCTGTCCGGCGGCATGCGCAAGCGCGCCGGTCTGGCGCGTGCCCTGGCGCTGGATCCGCCCCTGCTGTTTCTGGACGAACCCACCGCCGGGCTGGATCCGATCGGCGCGGCCGCCTTCGACCGTTTGATCCGCACCCTGCAGCAGGCACTGGGTTTGACCGTGTTCCTGATCACCCATGACCTGGATACGCTGTATGCCATCTGTGACCGCATTGCGGTGCTGGCCGATCGCAAGGTGATCGCCAACGCGCCGCTGGCCGAGGTCGAGCGAATCGACCACCCCTGGATCCAGGACTATTTCCACGGTCCGCGCGCGCGCGCCGCGCGCGCGGCCAAGACCGACTCCACCGAGACCGCCTGAGCATGGAAACCAAAGCCAATTACGTCCTGATCGGCGCCTTCACCATCGTGGCCGGCCTGGCCCTGCTGCTGTTCGGGCTGTGGGCCGCCAAGTATTCCTCCGACCGCACCTGGCAGCAGTACCGGGTGGTGTTCCGCGAGGCGG
Organism: Xanthomonas sp. NCPPB 1067; assembly: GCF_020783795.1. NCBI lineage: Bacteria > Pseudomonadati > Pseudomonadota > Gammaproteobacteria > Lysobacterales > Lysobacteraceae > Xanthomonas > Xanthomonas sp. NCPPB 1067. The sequence continues at coordinate 289,892 of NZ_JAJGQG010000002.1, read as the reverse complement.
TCACCGGCCTGTCGGTGGGGAGCCCGGTGCAATACAACGGCATCGCGGTGGGCTCGATCACCGAACTGACCCTGGCGCCGAACGACCCGCGCCAGGTGGTCGCGCATGTGCGGGTCAATTCCACCACCCCGATCAAGAGCGACACCCGCGCCAAGCTGGCCATCACCAGCCTCACCGGCCCGTCGATCATCCAGCTCTCCGGCGGCACGCCCGAGGCGCCGTCGCTGACCACCATCGACAAGAGCGATGCGCCGATCATCCAGACCACGCCATCGGCGCTGCAGAACATCACCGATACCGCCAACCGCATCGTCGAACGCATGGATCAGATGCTGTCGGACAAGAACGTGGCCAGCATCTCGGCCACGCTGCAGAACCTGGAAAAGATCAGCGGTGGCATCGCCGATCGCGACGAGGGCATGCAGGCGCTGATCGTCAGCGCGCGCGATGCCGCGCGCAATCTCGACACCACCCTGACCACCACCAACGGCACCATCAAACGGCTGGACCAGAACCTGGTACAGCAGTTGCCGGGCATCCTGGAGAAGCTCGACGCCACCCTGGTCAAGCTGAATTCGGCCGCCGGCAACGCCGACAACATCCTTGGCGAGAATCGCGCCGCCATCAACAGCTTCGCCACCGACGGCCTGGGCCAGCTCGGTCCCACGCTGACCGAATTGCGCGGCCTGATCCGCGACCTGCGCCGGGTCAGCGACAAACTGGACAACAACCCTGCGCGCTACCTGCTCGGCCGCGACGCACCCAAGGAGTTCGAACCGAAATGACTGCCATGCGCCTGTTGCGTCCCTTGTTGTGCATGTCGTTGCTGGCGTTGGGCGGCTGCTCGGTGCTGACCGGCGGCGACAAGAAGCCGGCCACCATCTACGCGCCCACCGTGCGCGTGACACCCAACCCCGACTGGCCACAGGTGAGCTGGCAGCTGGTGGTGGCCAAACCCAGCGCCGCGCGCGTCATCGACAGCCCACGCATCAATGTGCGCCCGACTCCCGGTGAACTGCAGGTCTACCACGGCGCAGGCTGGGCGCAGCCGGCCACCGACATGCTCGAAGACAGCGTGGTGCGCGGCTTCGAGGACTCCGGCAAGATCGCCGCGGTGGCTCATATCGGCACCGGCATTCGCTCCGATTACAAACTGGCGATCGATCTGCGCCGGTTCGAATCCGATTACGCCGGCCAGTCGCTGCCGTCGGCCACGATCGAGCTCAACGCCAAGTTGCTGCATTCGGCCGATCAACGCGTGGTCGCCTCGCGCACCTTCCTGGTCGCGCGCCCTTCCAGCGGCACCGAGACTGCCGCCGTCGCGGCGGCGTTCGAGCAGGCGCTGACCCAGGTGACCACCGAGCTGGTCGGTTGGACGCTGACGACCGGGCAACAGGACAACGCCTCCTTGCCGCGCACGCCGTAGACCGAAGCGTCGTTCCATATCGACGCGCCATCCGTCTGCACCAACGCGCCATTCTGCATTCCGCTCGAGAGCCCCCTCCTCACGCGGAACCGGATCCAGCTTCCCTTCTCCCGCCCGCGGGAGAAGGTGGCGTACAGCGCTCGATAGCCCCCGTCCCCCTCGCGCAGAGCCAGATCAGCCTCCCTTCTCCCGCCCGCGGGAGAAGGTGGCGCGCAGCGCTCGATAGCCCCCCTCTCGCGTAGAGCAAGATCAGCCTCCCTTCTCCCGCCTGCGGGAGAAGGTGGCGCGCAGCGCCGGATGAGGGCAAACAGGGCAAACAAGCCCTCTCCGCAACCCAGCCCCGGCCATCCGTCACCCGCCATGCACCACGGCCTCAACCCGCGGCAGTAGGCGCGACCTGTCGAAACGTCAGATTGATCCGCTCCCCGACCAGCCGCGCCGTTCGCGGCAAGGCGTGCCGGTAGTGTCGCTGGGTGTCGCCACCCATCAGCAGCAGATCGCCATGGCCCAGCTCCAGGATCTGCTTCAACGACGCATCGTTGCGATGTTTGAACGCAAACCGCCGCCGCGCGCCCAGACTCAGCGACGCGATCAACGGCTGCGCGCCCAGCTCCGGCTCGTCGTCGCTATGCCAGCCCATCGCATCGCTGCCGCTACGGTAGCGGTTGATCAGCACGCTATTGAATCGGTGCCCGGTGTCGGCCTGCAACTGCGCACGCACCGGCTGCAACGCGTCCAGCCACGGCTCCGGCGCGAACCGTGTGCCCGAGTAGCGGTAGCTGGCCTCGGCATCGCCGATCCAGCTACTGAGCCGCGGCGAATCCACCACCCGCCCGAACATGCGGATGCGATGTACCTCCCAGTGCACCTGGGCCAGCAAGGTCTGCAGCAGCGCATCGGCCTGCGCGGCCGGCAGCCAACCGCGCGTCCACCTGATATCCGCTCCCGGCAAGACGACCCGAATGCTCATGCGCCGCACGCTAGCACGTGCGGCCGGACGACGCCGTCGCCCGCGGATGAATCGGGGCGATTTGCCGCCATCACATGCAATCCCGGAAAATGCGCATCAGCCATCGAGCCAACGGGAGCGGAGCAATGTCGGTAACGGGAGTCGGCGCACAGGCGCCAGAGGCGGTCGAGCGTGACGTCATGGAGTACGACGTCGTCACCGTCGGTGCCGGTCCGGCCGGGCTGTCGTTCGCGATCCGGCTCAAACAGCTCAATCCCGAGCTGAGCGTGTGCGTGATCGAGAAATCCAGCACCATCGGCGCGCATATCCTGTCCGGCGCGGTGATCGAGCCTGCCCCCCTGGACGCGCTATTGCCGGGCTGGCGCGACAACCCGCCGCCGATCTGCGTGGCCGCCACCGATGACGAATTCTGGTTCCTCGGCAAGGACAGCGCGCGCAAGTTCCCGATGGTGCCGCCAGGCATGCGCAACCACGGCAACTTCATCGTCAGCCTGGGCGCGATGTGTGCCTGGCTGGCACCGCAGGCCGAAGCACTGGGCGTGGAGATCTACCCGGGCTTTGCCGCCGCCGAAACGCTGCACGACGACAGTGGCCAGGTGGTGGGCGTGCGCATCGGCGACATGGGCATCGCAAAAGACGGCTCGCACAAGCCTGGCTACACCGCCGGCATCGACATCCGCGCCAAGGTCACCGTGCTGGCCGAAGGCGCGCGCGGCCACCTGACCAAGCGCCTGCTCAAGCGCTTCGACCTCACCGCCGACAGCGACCCGCAAGGGTATTCGATCGGCATCAAGGAGCTGTGGCAGGTCCCCGAAGGCCGCGTCAGCCCGGGCAAGATCGTACACACGCTGGGCTGGCCGGCCGACAACCGCACCTACGGCGGCAGCTTCCTGTATCACCTGGACAACGACCAGATCGCGCTGGGCTATGTCAGCGGGCTGGACTACAGCGATCCGAAGTACCAGCCCTGGGAAGCCTTCCAGCAGTGGAAGAACCATCCGCTGATCAAACCGCTGCTGGAGGGCGGCAACATCCTGTCCGCCGGCGCGCGCGCCATCGTCACCGGCGGCTGGCAATCGCTGCCGAAAACGGAAATGCCCGGCGCCCTGCTGATCGGCGACACCGCCGGCCTGCTCAATGTGCCCAAGATCAAGGGCACCCATCAGGCGATCCGCAGCGGCATGCTGGCCGCCGAACATCTGGCGCAGTCGCAGCTGGCCCCGCAGGGCTTCGACGCCAAGCTGCGCGCCTCCGATGCAATGGCCGAGCTGAAGCAGGTGCGCAACATCAAGCCCGGCTTCAAGAAGGGACTATGGTTCGGCCTGCTCAACGCCGCCTGGGAAACCGCGCTCAAGGGCGCCTCGCCATGGACACTGAAGAACAAGCCCGACTGGTCTGCGTTGCGCAAGATCGGCGACTACGAACAACCCAAACGCGACTACGGCACCCGCGAACTGGCGCCGCGCGACCGCCTGCAGGCGGTGTACTTCGCCGCCACCGAACACGACGAAGACCAGCCGGTCCATCTGCAGGTGCTGGATACCGACATCTGCGCCACCCGCTGCGTGCAGGAGTACGACAACCCCTGTACCCGTTTCTGCCCCGCGAACGTGTATGAAATGGTCGCAGACACCACCAGCCCATCCGGCAAGCGGCTGCAGATCAACGCCGCCAACTGCGTGCACTGCAAGACCTGCGACATCAAGGACCCGTACGAAATCATCAACTGGGTCACCCCGGAGGGTGGTTCGGGCCCGAACTACCAGAACCTGTGAACAGCAAACTGGCCGCACTGCTGGACTGGAAGGCTAGAAGGCTGCTCAGAACGCTGCGCGGTGGGGTACGCAGCTTGGTCCATGGGGGAGTCCTTAAAACGCTTGCGCAGATTAAGGCCCGTTCCGAAGTCACGGGTGCGAAGTCGTACCGCCCAGTGCACGCATCAGCCAGCACTCAGAATTTGTCGTCGGATATCCTTATCCTTGATGCGATGATGCCGGATCCGCGGCGCGATTCAGGTTCTGTGCGCATGCTTGGCATGCTGATGCTGATCCGTAGCCTGGGTCGTCGTGTTGCCTTCTTTCCAAACAGCGGCCATGCAACCCTGGACGAAGTCGAGCAACTGCACAAGCTCGGCGTAACCCTCGTCGGAATCGCTGGAGCACACCCCTTGCCTCAGTGGATGAAAGTTCACGGCGCTCGACTGAATGCAGTCGTCGTTTCCCGGCCCGATGTTGCACGAGCGAATTGGTCGCTGATACGTGCATTCGCACCGCAAGCCGTACTGGTTTTCGATACGGTCGACTTACATTTCGTTCGACTGGAGCGAGAAGCACGGCTGTCGGGAGATCGTTTTCTACTTCGCAAAGCCCACGCCTCGCGTCGACAGGAGCTGCGCTTTGCTCGCGCTGCTGATCACACCCTTGTGGTCAGCGCTGCCGAATTACAGATCCTTCACTCTGCGGTTCCCGACGCCAGTATCCATGTACTCTCGAACATCCATGAGATCCAGGGCTGCGAAGCAACGCATGCTCAGAGAAGCGGGCTATTGTTCGTCGGCGGCTTTGGCCATTCCCCCAACCGCGACGCCGTATTGTGGCTTTTGAAAAGCATCATGCCCGAGGTGCGTCGCCACCTTCCGGACTCGGTGCTGCACTTGGTGGGCGATATGCCGAAAGACCAACTTCCTCGCGACGAGCTGGAAGGTGTGAAGGTGCACGGCCGCATAGATGACTTACGTGAGGTAATGGAATCCTCTCTGGCTGCGTTAGCTCCGTTACGAGCCGGTGCGGGCGTCAAAGGCAAGGTCAACAGCGCCATGAGCTACGGGCTTCCGGTAATTGCGACTTCCATCGCGGCGGAGGGCATGCACCTGACGGACGGTCATGATGTGCTACTTGCCAATACGCCTGAACAATTTGCAGTGGCGGTAGCCAAGCTCCAAACCGACGCGAACCTGTGGCAACGGCTATCCGCCAACGGCTTACGCAACATCGAGACACACTTTGGCCGCAACGCGGCGCTAGCAGTCTTGGAGCAGGTCCTGTCCGGAAGGCAGCCCGAATCGCAATAACTTCTCAAGTGCATGGCATTGATAAGGATTGGTCGTCGTATGACGACCAATCTCTACAGGCAAGGCAAAACATCCTTCAGATACTTGCCTCAATAAAAACCACGCCGGTCTTGGTGCGTAGCTCGGACAGCTCCACCCCATCGGCAGCCTCCACCAGCACCAATCCGTCAGCGGTGACATCGAACACCGCCAGGTCGGTGATGATGCGGTCCACCACGCCGACGCCGGTCAGCGGCAGGTCGCATTCGCGCAGGATCTTGTGGCTGCCGTCCTTGGCAACGTGTTCCATCAGCACCACCACGCGCTTGACGCCGGCCACCAGGTCCATCGCCCCGCCCATGCCCTTGACCATCTTGCCGGGCACCATCCAGTTGGCCAGATCGCCGCGGTCGGTGACCTGCATCGCGCCGAGAATGGCCAGGTCGATGTGACCGCCGCGGATCATCGCGAACGAATCGTGGCTGCCGAAATAGCTGGCGCCCGCACGCGCAGTGACGGTCTGCTTGCCAGCATTGATCAGGTCTGCATCGACGTCATCCTCGGTCGGGAATGGGCCGATGCCGAGCAAGCCATTTTCAGACTGCAACCAGACATCCACGCCATCAGGGATGTGGTTGGCGACCAGGGTCGGCAGGCCGATCCCCAGGTTGACATAGGCACCATCGGTCAATTCACGTGCCGCACGGGCGGCCATCTGATCGCGGGTCCAGGCCATCAGTTGTCTCCCTTGCGCACGGTGCGCTGTTCGATGCGTTTTTCCGGCGTGGCGTTGAGCACCAGTCGATCGACATAGATGCCGGGCAGATGCACCTGATCCGGATCGATCGCGCCCAGCTCCACGATCTCTTCGACCTCGGCAACGCAGACCCGCCCGGCCATCGCGCAGGCCGGGTTGAAGTTACGCGCGGTCTTGCGGAATACCAGGTTGCCGGCGGTGTCGGCCCGCCACGCCTTGACCAGCGCGACATCGGCTTGCAGCGCGGTTTCCAGCACATAATGCTTGCCATCGAACTCACGCGTTTCCTTGCCGTCGGCCACGATGGTGCCGTAGCCGGTGGCAGTGTAGAACGCGGGAATGCCCGCACCGCCCGCACGCAGGCGCTCGGCCAGCGTGCCCTGCGGATTGAATTCCAGCTCGAGTTCGCCGGCCAGATATTGGCGTTCGAATTCCTTGTTCTCGCCCACGTAGGACGAAATCATCTTGCGGATCTGGCGGGTCGCCAGCAGTTGCCCCAGGCCGAAGCCATCCACGCCTGCATTGTTGGAAATCACCGTCAGGCCGCTCACTGCGCTGTCGCGCAGCGCAGTGATCAAGGCTTCCGGAATGCCGCACAGCCCGAAGCCGCCAACTGCCAGCGTTTGTCCATCGGCCACCACGCCGGCCAGCGCCGCCTTGGCATCGGCATAGCGCTTGGCGCCCGCCCCCCTTGCAACTTGGTTCATCACCGCCCTCACCTCGCTGATGCGAAGCGGGCATTCTAGCCGCTGACTGTTCCCTGTCCTCGGTCGCAGTTCCGCCACACCCAAGACACGGCGCAGCCGCTAAACTCGGCTGTCCCCCACCCGAGGAATTGCCCATGACGCTACCCGCCTTCAAGGCCTACGATATTCGCGGCCGCGTGCCGGATGAACTCAACGAGGACTTGGCCCGCCGCATCGGCGTGGCACTGGCGGCGCAGCTGGATCAAGGGCCCGTGGTCCTGGGCCACGATGTGCGCCTGGCGAGCCCGGCACTGCAGGAAGCCCTGTCTGCCGGCCTGCGTGCCAGCGGCCGCGAGGTGATCGACATCGGCCTGTGTGGCACCGAGGAGGTCTATTTCCAGACCGATCACCTCAAGGCCGCCGGCGGCGTGATGGTCACCGCCAGCCACAACCCGATGGACTACAATGGCATGAAGCTGGTGCGTGAACAGGCGCGACCGATCAGCTCCGATACCGGCCTGTTCGCCATCCGCGACACGGTCGCGGCCGACACTGCTGCTGCAGGCGAGCCCACCGCTGCCGAGCACAGCCGCACCGACAAGACCGCGTATCTGGAGCACCTGCTCAGCTACGTGGACCGCAGCACGCTCAAGCCGCTCAAGCTGGTGGTCAACGCCGGCAACGGCGGCGCCGGCCTGATCGTGGACCTGCTCGCCCCACACCTGCCGTTCGAGTTCGTGCGCGTTTTCCACGAGCCCGATGGCAACTTCCCCAACGGCATTCCCAACCCGCTGCTGCCGGAAAACCGCGATGCCACCGCCAAGGCGGTCAAGGACCATGGCGCGGACTTCGGTATCGCCTGGGACGGCGACTTCGATCGCTGTTTCTTCTTCGACCACACCGGCCGCTTCATCGAAGGCTACTATCTGGTCGGCCTGCTGGCCCAGGCCATCCTGGCCAAGCAGCCGGGCGGCAAGGTCGTGCACGACCCGCGTCTGACCTGGAACACCGTGGAGCAGGTCGAGGAAGCCGGCGGCATTCCGGTGCTGTGCAAGAGCGGGCATGCCTTCATCAAGGAAAAGATGCGCAGCGAGAACGCTGTCTACGGCGGCGAGATGAGTGCGCACCATTACTTCCGCGAGTTCGCCTACGCCGACTCGGGAATGATTCCCTGGTTGTTGATCGCCGAGCTGGTATCGCAGTCCGGCCGCTCGCTGGCGGACCTGGTCGAAGCACGCATGCAGAAATTCCCCTGCAGCGGCGAGATCAATTTCAAGGTGGCCGATGCCAAGGCCTCGGTGGCCCGCGTGATGGAGCATTACGCGCACCTGTCGCCGGAACTGGACTACACCGACGGCATCAGTGCCGATTTCGGCCAATGGCGCTTCAACCTGCGCAGCTCCAATACCGAGCCGCTGCTGCGTCTGAACGTGGAAACGCGCGGCGATGCCGCACTGCTGGAAAGCCGCACGCAAGAGATTTCCGATCTGCTGCGCGGTTGATTTACCTCTCTCCCACCCATAGACGCACTTTGGAGTCTCCCCCGCCCATGAGCGACGTCCTACCCATCATCCTGTCCGGCGGTTCCGGCACGCGCCTGTGGCCGCTGTCGCGCGAATCCTATCCCAAGCAGTTCCTGCCCCTGATCGGTGACAAGAGCATGCTGCAGTCCACCTGGCTGCGCGCTGCTCCCGTCGCCGGCCATGCCCCCATCGTGGTCGCCAACGAAGAACACCGCTTCATGGCCGCCGAGCAATTGCAGCAGCTGGGCGTGAAGCCATCGGCCATCCTGCTCGAACCCAAGGGCCGCAATACTGCCCCCGCCATCGCGGTTGCCGCGCTGGAAGCCACCCGCGATGGCGCCGACCCGTTGCTGTTGGTGCTGCCGTCGGATCACGTGATCGGCAACGAGGCCGCCTTTCAAGCCGGGGTGAAAGTTGCTGCTGAAGCGGCAGCGCAGGGCAAGTTGGTCACCTTCGGCATCAAGCCGACCGCACCCGAGACGGGCTACGGCTACATCAAGGCCGGTGCGGGCGCTGGTGTCAGCGCGGTCGATCGCTTCGTCGAGAAACCCGACCTGGCCACCGCACAGAGCTACCTGGCCAGCGGCGAGTACTACTGGAACAGCGGCATGTTCCTGTTCCGTGCCTCGCGCTACCTGGAAGAATTGCGCAAGTTCCATCCGGCCATTGCCGATGCCTGCCAGCAGGCCTGGCAGAATGGCAAGCGCGATGCCGACTTCACCCGCCTGGACAAGGACGCGTTCGGGGCCAGCCCGTCGGACTCGATCGACTACGCGGTGATGGAAAAGACCGCCGACGCGGTCGTCGTGCCGCTGGATGCAGGCTGGAACGATGTCGGCTCGTGGTCGTCGCTGCTGGATGTGTCCGAACAGGATGCCCAGGGCAATGCGCATCATGGCGACGTGATCCAGCTGGATTGCCGCAACACCTACGCCTATGGCTCGCGGCTGATCGCCATGGTCGGCCTGGAGGACGTGGTGGTGGTCGAGACGCCGGATGCTGTGCTGGTCGGTCACCGCGATCGCATCCAGGAGGTCAAGGACGTGGTCGGGCGGATCAAGACCGACGGCCGCTCCGAGGCGACCTGGCACCGCAAGGTCTACCGTCCGTGGGGCGCTTACGACTCGATCGACATGGGCCAGCGTCACCAGGTCAAGCGCATCACCGTCAAGCCGGGCGCCGTGCTCAGCCTGCAGATGCATCATCACCGCGCCGAACATTGGATCGTCGTCAGTGGCACTGCAGAAGTCACGCGCGGCGAAGAAGTGTTGCTGCTGACCGAAAACCAGAGCACCTACATTCCGCTCGGCGTCACCCACCGCCTGCGCAACCCGGGCAAGCTGCCGCTGGAACTGATCGAAGTGCAGTCCGGCAGTTATCTGGGCGAAGACGACATCGTGCGTTTCGAGGACACCTACGGCCGCGCCTGATTGCGCACTCGAGGTAGACGGCAAGATCGACGGCGGCCAATGGCCGCCGTCTTGCGTTGTACGCGGCTTACTCGGATCGCAACACGCCACGCGTCTGCAGACCAGAGGGCGCCTGCCTGCGTTGGCTGCATCGCACACCCGTGCGTGCGGGCGACGCCGCTGCAGCGCCCGCATTTGATACCGGCCGAATGCAATCGACGCTCGCCGAGGGGCCCAAACAGCGCCGCATCGGGTGCTGCCTGATGCATGGCATGGACGAGTGGCACCGCCACCCGCCCGCGCCCAGCGGCTGCCCCGCTCAGTTGTCGCCGAACAGATCGCGCGTATAGACCTTGTCCTGCACGTCCTGCAACGCCTCGGCCATGCGGTTGCTGATGATGACGTCGGCCTCGCGCTTGAACGCAGCCAGGTCGTTGACCACGCGCGAGCGGAAGAACTCCGGATCGCTCAGGGTGGGTTCGTACACGATGACTTCCACGCCCTTGGCCTTGAGACGCTTCATCACCCCCTGGATACTGGACGAGCGGAAATTGTCCGAACCGGCCTTCATGATCAGGCGATAGATGCCAACCACCTTGGGATGGCGCCGCAGTACGTCGGCGGCGATGAAATCCTTGCGCGTGGTGTTGGAATCGACGATTGCCCGAATGATGTTCTGCGGCACGCTCTGATAGTTGGCCAGCAGCTGCTTGGTGTCCTTGGGCAGGCAGTAACCGCCGTAGCCGAACGAGGGATTGTTGTAGTGGCTGCCGATGCGCGGATCCAGGCAGATGCCTTCGATGATCTGGCGGCTGTCCAACCCGTGGGTAAGCGCGTAGGTATCCAGTTCGTTGAAGTAGGACACCCGCATCGCCAGATAGGTGTTGGCGAACAGCTTGATCGCCTCGGCCTCGGTCGGCTCGGTGAACAGCACCGGCACGTCGGGCTTGAGCGCGCCTTCCTGCAACAAGCGCGCGAAGGTTTCCGCACGCGCCGAACGCTCGCCGACGATGATCCGGGACGGGTACAGGTTGTCGTACAACGCCCGGCCTTCGCGCAGGAATTCCGGCGAAAAGATGATGTTGTCGGTGCCGAACTGCGCGCGCAGCTTGGCGACGTAGCCGACCGGGATGGTCGACTTGATGACCATCGTCGCCTGCGGGTTGATCTCCAGCACCTTGGCGATCACCACCTCGATCGAGCCGGTGTTGAAGTAATTGGTGTCCGGATCATAGTCGGTGGGGGTGGCGATGATCACGAACTCGGCGCCGGCGAACGCCTCGTTGGCATCCAGCGTGGCCTTGAAGTTCAGGCCGCCCTCGGCCAGCGCAGCCTCGAGCTCCTTGTCGACGATCGGCGAGCGGCCTTCGTTGAGCAGCTTGACCTTGGCCTCGACGATGTCCAGCGCCACGACTTCATGGCGCTTGGCGAGCAGCACGCCATTGGACAGGCCGACATAGCCAGTACCCGCGACAGCGATCTTCATTGGAATTCCTTGCGATTTTGGGTGGGGGGAGGAAGCAGCGCGCTGCGCGCAGATCCTGGCGTGATGCCGGCGCGGCCGAGCCCGCTATGGGCCGCCGCGCCGCTGGGGGACACGCGAGAACTGCACGGTGCCGACCGATGCAACGCGGTGCACACGGATGCACGCATCCAGCCCGTGCATCGCGCGACGCGCCCGCTTCGGCGGCACATCCACGTCGGCCACGAGCTGCATGGAGCAGCTCGCCGGCCTGGCGTGGACCAGTCCCGATGGTAGCCGAAGCGAGAGGCAAGCTATGAGTCGGTGCTGAAGCCGCATCGGGCCATGACACCACTGAAGACGCTCAATCCTGGGCGAGCGTGTCCAGCACCTGGCTCAGTCCGTCCTGCCAGTCGGGAAGGCGGACGCCGAAGGTGTCCTGCAGGCTCTGGGTATCCAACCGCGAATAGGCCGGGCGCGTGGCCGGCGTGGGATAGTCGGCGGTGGCGATCGCTTCCACGCGCGGCGCGCGTGCGATCAGGCCGCGCGCGCGCGCTTGGGCAAAGATGGCTTCGGCGAAACCGTGCCAGCTGGTCTGCCCGGCAGCGGTCAGATGCCACACGCCGGAAGGTTCGCCCGGTTGGCGCAGCGCATGCGCGGTGATGTCGGCGATCAACGCCGCCGGGGTCGGCGTGCCGATCTGATCGGCGACCACGCGCAGCACGTCGCGCTCGGCTCCCACGCGCAGCATCGTGCGCAGGAAGTTGTGTCCGTGCGCGGCGTAGACCCAGGCAGTGCGGAAGATCAGATGCCGACCGCCGGCCGCCTGCACCGCCTGTTCGCCGGCCAGTTTGCTCTGCCCGTACACGCCGAGCGGCGCGGTGGCGTCGTCCGGCCGATAAGGACGCGTGCCCTGCCCATCGAACACATAGTCGGTCGAGTAATGGACCAGCGGCACACCGGCACGCGCGCACCATTGCGCAATGACCGCTGGCGCCTCGGCGTTGGCGCGGAATGCCGCATCGCGCTCCTGCTCGGCACGATCGACGGCGGTGTAGGCGGCTGCGTTGACGACGCGAGTTGGCGCAAGCCGATCCAGCAAGGCCCCTAGACTTTGCGGCGCGTCGAAGTCGGCGACCTCACACGCGGCACCGTCCAGCAATCGACCACTGCGGGTGGTGGCCAGGATCGGGCCATCGCCTGCCAATGCCCGCAGCAATTCCGTGCCGACCTGTCCACTGGCTCCCAGTACCAACGCCGTCATGGTGCAAATATCGGCAGACGCTCGACTGGCAAGTCCGACAGGAATGGCGCTTCGGCATCCTTGGCCGAGAGCACCGGATCGCTGATCGGCCAATCGATGCCGATCGCTGCGTCGTCCCAACGCACGCTTGCATCGGCTTCCTTGACGTACACATCCGTGCACAGATAACTGAAGACCGCACGTTCGGACAGCACCGCGAACCCGTGAGCAAAGCCCTCAGGGATCCAAAACTGTCGTTTGTTCTCTGCACTCAGCACTGCGGCCACCCATTGCCCAAAGTGCGGAGAGCCCCGCCGAATATCGACGGCGACGTCATAGACCTCGCCGTCCAGCACGCTGACCAGCTTCCCTTGCGGACGCGGCCATTGATAGTGAAGGCCGCGGAGAACCCCCTTCGATGAGCTTGAGACATTGCTTTGGACGAAACTGACAGGAAGCCCTTGCATAGCAAATCGCTCGGCATTCCAGCTCTCGAAGAAATGTCCTCGTCCATCGTCAAACACCGCCGGCTCGATCAGCAGGCAGCCTGGCAACCCTGTATGTATCACTTTCAAGAAACAACTCCGCGTTTAGCGAGTGAATGAAGATATTGCCCGTACCCATTCTTCAACAGCGGCGCAGCGAGACGTTCCAGCTGACCGGCATCGATCCATCCTTGTCCAAAGGCCACTTCCTCCGGGCAACAGACCTGCAGGCCCTGCCGTGTCTGTATCGTCTCAATGAAATTGGAGGCCTCGTGCAATGATTGATGCGTTCCCGTGTCCAGCCAGGCATAGCCTCGACCCAATTGCTCCAAATGCAGATCGCCCGAGTCCAGGTAACATCGATTGAGATCGGTGATCTCAAGTTCGCCACGCGATGAAGGCTGCAACGATGCAGCATAGTCACTGGCCATTTCATCGTAGAAATACAACCCGGTGACTGCGTAGTTGGAGCGTGGATGCGCGGGTTTTTCGGCGATATCGATCACTTTTCCATGCCTGTCGAACTCGGCAACTCCGTAGCGCTGCGGATCGTTGACCCAATAGCCGAAGATAGTGGCGCCCCGATCGCGTGCATCCGCGCGCCTCAATGTGTCGGTCAGGCCATGGCCGTGGAAGATGTTGTCGCCGAGTACCAGACAGCTAGGCTTACCATCGACGAACTCGCGACCGATCAGATAAGCCTGGGCTAGACCATCCGGGGAGGGCTGCACTGCATAACGGATGTTGATTCCCCATTGTGAACCCTCGCCCAGCAGCGACTGGAACAGCGCCTGCTCGTGCGGCGTGTTGATGATCAGAATGTCCCGGATACCCGCGAGCATCAGCACGCTGAGCGGGTAATAGATCATCGGCTTGTCGTAAACCGGCAGCAGCTGCTTGCTGACGCCCTTGGTAATTGGATACAGGCGGGTGCCGGAGCCGCCTGCCAGAATGATGCCTTTCCGTTGTGTCATCGGGGGTGTCCTGTTGGAGGCCCGCACACGCATACTTGCGCGGGCTCTTGCTAAGGGCTCGCGTTAGGCCGAGGCGCCGATCCGTTCCAGCCGATAGCTGCCATCCAGCACGCCCTGCACCCAGGCCTGGTTGGCCAGGTACCACTCCACTGTCTGCGCGATGCCTTGCTCGAAGGTATATGCCGGCTCCCAACCCAGCTCGTTCTTCAACTTGGAGGCATCGATCGCGTAGCGACGGTCGTGTCCGGGGCGGTCGGTGACGTGGGTGATCTGGCTGGCGCGCGGCTTGCCGTCCTCACGCGGCCGGTGCTGATCCAGCAGCGCACAGATCGCCTGCACGACCTCGATGTTCTGGCGCTCGGAGTTGCCGCCCACGTTGTAGGTCTCGCCGACCTTACCCTTGGCCAGCACGGTGCGGATCGCCTCGCAGTGGTCGCTGACGAACAACCAGTCGCGCACCTGCCTGCCATCGCCGTACACCGGCAACGGCTCGCCGGCCAGCGCTTTGGCGATCACCAACGGGATGAGTTTTTCCGGAAAGTGATACGGACCGTAGTTGTTCGAACAGTTGGTGGTGAGTACCGGGAGACTGTAGGTATGGTGAAACGCTCTAACGAGATGGTCCGACGCCGCCTTGGATGCCGAGTACGGAGAGTTCGGGGCATAAGGTGTGGTCTCGGTGAACCTGCCGGTCTCATTCAGCGAGCCATAGACCTCATCGGTTGACACGTGCAGAAACCGGAATGCAGCACGAAGCCCATCAGGTAGCGCCTTCCAGTAATCGCGCACCGCCTCAAGCAAGGCAAGCGTTCCTACTACGTTGGTCTGGATGAACGCACTGGGACCTTCGATCGAGCGGTCCACATGGCTTTCAGCCGCGAAATTCAGCACCGCGTCCGGACGGTGTTCAGCCAGCACTTTCGTCACCAGAGCGCGGTCGCCGATATCGCCATGGATGAAGACATGGCTCGGATTGCCCTTGATCGACGCCAAAGTATCCAGGTTGCCCGCATAGGTGAGCGCATCCAGATTAATCACCTTGACGCCGCGGGCGACAGCTTCCAGAACAAAGTTGCCGCCAATGAAGCCGGCGCCGCCGGTTACGAGCCAAGTTGCCACTGCCACACCCTCCTGATTTCGTGCCGCGCTCGGCTCGGTAACGACACAGGATATATGGTGGAGGCCGCGCAAGCCTTAAGGAACATCCGCGCTCCAACTGGGTGGGCCTTCAAACAATCAACCTCCATACGCCATCGCATGGTGGCTCTCCCACGGGTAGAATGTCTCCACTCCCGAGCCTGCCGCCGCGGCCGGGCCTTCCCGCAACAGCTGAAGGATCTCGTACACGATGAAAATCCTCGTCGCCTACAAGCGCGTGGTGGACTACAACGTCCGCATTCAGGTCAAGCCGGATGGCTCCGGCGTGGTCACCGAGGGCGTCAAGCTCTCGCCCAATCCGTTCGACGAAATCGCCCTGGAAGAGGCGCTGCGCCTGCGCGACGCCGGCATCGCCACCGAGGTGGTGGTCGCCACCCTGGCGCCGGCCGATGCGGCCGCGCACCTGCGCAATGGGCTGGCCATGGGCGCCAACCGCGCCATCCACGTGGTCACCGACACTGCGATCCAGCCGCTGACCGCTGCGCGCGCACTGCTCAAGCTGGTGGAGAAGGAGCAGCCGGACCTGGTCATCCTGGGCAAGCAGGCCATCGACGACGATGCCAACCAGACCGGCCAGATGCTGGCCACGCTGTGGGGCCGGCCGCAGGCCACCTTCGCCGGCAAGCTGGTGGTCGCCGACGGCAAGGCCACGGTCACGCGAGAAGTGGACGCTGGCCTGGAGACGCTGGAAGTCGACCTGCCCGCCGTGATCACCACCGACCTGCGCCTGAACGAACCGCGCTTCATCAAGCTGCCAGACATCATGAAGGCCAAGAGCAAGCCGTTGGAAACGCTGGCGTTTGCCGACCTGGGCGTTGACGCCCATGACAGCCTGACCACCACCCACTACGCCGCGCCGTCCAAGCGCAGCCGCGGGGTGATGGTCAAGGATGCCGCCGAATTGGTGGCCGCACTCAAGCAGAAGGGGCTTCTGTGATCGTCCTTGATCAAGGGCCCGGCCATCCATGGCCGAACTTCTCAATGCCGAAGCTCGCATCTTCCAGCGCCCCACGTTTGAAAGGACACAGTGATGTCTAAAATCCTCATCGTTGCCGAACATCTCAACGGCCAGCTCAATGCGGCCACTGCCAAGACGCTCAGCGCTGCGCT
The DNA here is from genome assembly GCF_020783795.1 of Xanthomonas sp. NCPPB 1067. NCBI lineage: Bacteria > Pseudomonadati > Pseudomonadota > Gammaproteobacteria > Lysobacterales > Lysobacteraceae > Xanthomonas > Xanthomonas sp. NCPPB 1067. The sequence continues at coordinate 273,640 of NZ_JAJGQG010000002.1, read as the reverse complement.
GGCGGTGTCGGCCGAGTCCGTCGACATCGTCGTGCTCGCGGCCGACCCAGCTGCGGTTGCGGCGCAGGCCGCGCAGCTGGCGGGTGTCGCTCGCGTACTGACGGTGGCAAACGCGGCCAACGAGCATGCCATCGCGCAGGTGCTGGGGCCGCAAATCGCCCAGCTGGCCGGCCAGGGCTATACCCATGTGTTCGGCCCCTCGACCACGTTCGGCAAGGACCTGATGCCGGTGGTTGCCGCGCTGCTGGGCGTCAATCAGGTGTCCGACCTGATGGCGGTCGAAGATGCCTACACCTTCAAGCGCCCAATCTACGCAGGCAACGCCATCATCACCGTCAAGGCCCCGGCCGACCAGATCGTGGTGGCGACAGTGCGCGCGGCCTCCTGGCCCGAAGCCGCCAAGGGCGGCAGCGCGGCTGTCGAGTCGGTGACGGTTGATGCCACGCTGCCGACCCATAGTCGATTCATCGGCCTGTCCGCCGGTAGCTCCGATCGCCCAGACCTGCAGAGCGCCAAGCGCGTGGTCTCCGGCGGCCGCGGCGTGGGCTCGGCGGAGAACTTCAAGCACATCTACAGCCTGGCCGACAAACTCGGCGCCGCCGTAGGCGCCTCGCGTGCGGCAGTGGACGCCGGCTACGTGCCCAACGAACTCCAGGTGGGCCAGACCGGCAAGATCATCGCCCCTGAGCTCTACGTGGCCATCGGCATCAGCGGCGCGATCCAGCATCTGACCGGCATCAAGGACGCAGGGACAATCGTGGCCATCAACAAGGACCCGGAGTCGCCAATCTTCGAGATTGCCGACATCGGGTTGGTTGGGGATTTGTTTACGCTGTTGCCGGAGTTGGAACAGGCGCTCTGAATCAACCGTCGGGGCTGTCCTCCTGCTTTTTTACTGAGAGTTGAAATGAGTACAAAGTTCAAGAAGGTCATGATCGTTTTCGGCACGCGCCCGGAAGCGATCAAGATGGCACCAGTGGTCGAAGCACTCCGGGCGCACCCGGAACTTGAAACTGTTGTCGCAGTGACCGCCCAACATCGGCAGATGCTCGACCAGGTACTGGAACTGTTCGGGATTACACCCGACATCGACCTCGATGTCATGGAGCCAGGGCAGACGTTGGCTGGTCTGTTTGCGAAGATCCTTAGCGGAATGACCGCCGCAATTGCCGAGCACAAGCCGGACCTGGTGTTGGTCCACGGCGATACCAGCACAACACTCGCCTCCGCCCTGGCAGCGTTCTATAACCAGGTCGCGGTCGGGCATGTCGAAGCGGGACTGCGGACCGGTAACATCTATGCTCCGTGGCCGGAGGAGGCCAATCGCCGTCTCACCGCCCCGCTCGCATCGCTGCATTTCGCGCCAACCGAGCGATCGAGGCGCAACCTGTTACAGGAAAACCTGCCCAACGATCAGGTCTTCGTCACCGGAAACACCGTCATCGACGCGTTGTTGAGCGTAGCCCACAAGTTCGACCACAACTCTAGCTTGGCCGCTTCCCTCGCCGAGCTCTTTCCCTTCCTCGACACCTCCAAACGGCTGGTGCTGGTCACCGGGCATCGGCGCGAAAATTTTGGCGAAGGCTTCGAGAACATCTGCCGCGCGCTGAAGGCCATCGCCGATCGCGGCGACACCCAGGTGATCTATCCGGTGCACCTCAACCCGAATGTGCAGGGCCCGGTGAAGCGTATCCTTGCGGATACTCCGGGAGTTGTGCTGATCGAACCGCAGGATTACCTGCCATTCGTGTACCTGATGACGCGCGCGAGCCTCATCATCACCGACTCCGGCGGCGTCCAAGAGGAAGCACCGTCCCTCGGCAAACCAGTGCTGGTGATGCGCGACATGACCGAACGTCCGGAAGCGGTGGATGCCGGCACGGTGTTGCTTGTCGGAACCAACACCGAGCGAATCATCGTGGAAGCCAACCGTCTCCTCGACGACGAGCACGCGTACCGGGCCATGTCAAAGGCGCACAATCCATACGGCGATGGAAAGGCCGCGGCGCGCATCGTCGATATCATCCTCAATGGGCGCGCCACCATCTGAAGGCTGGTGCCCGCCGCGTCAATCGCCAGCTGCTCGCGGGCCGCTGGCGGCCACACGTTCGCAGAGCACGGCCAACGCCTTGCCCAACGTTTCCCAGCGGTACTTGCTGAAATGGTTGGCGCCGAGTGTCAGGCCGGCGCCCATGCTGCCGGCTCGGCGTGCGTCGCGCAGCAGCAGCAGCAGCCGTTGCACCTCGTCCCGATCAGCAGCGACCACGTAGCCGCACTTTTCCTCACGAATGATCGCAGCTGCCGCATCGTGCTCACCGGCGCACAGATGCAGGATCGGAACGCCTGTTCCCAGATACTCAAGCACTTTGCCAGGGATCTGGGTCATGCCAGCGTTGCCGACACTGGCGAGAAGATCGGCGCTGGCCTGGAGCGCGACTGCATCGGCATGCTCGAGCATCCCCACGTACTGTAGTTTGCCGGCGCTGTGCTGCACGGCGCGGCGAACCTCCGCCGGCAGCTCCGGCGCCGCGATTACCAGTTCGACGCCATCGACCTGTTCGACCGCGGACAGCAACGGCAAAGGATCCCGAAAGGGGTAGAAACGGCCGGTGTAGACAATCCGCAGTGGGTCTGCGGCAGTGCGGTCGCAGGCAGTGTCGGAGGCCGCCTTCGGCACGTCGAATCCCTGCGGGATGACCTCAAGCAGCCGCGCTCGTCCGTGGCGCTCCAGCAGAAGATTTGCAGTTGCATGCGAAGTCAGCACCACTGCGTCGGCTTGGCGAAACACCTCGCGCTCCAGCTTAAACGCACGCTGGCGCCAATGGCGAGGCGTGTAGGGCGCAAGAATCGGATCACCAAGTTCGGCGATCCAGGGCACGCCCAGTGTAACCGCGAGCCGGTGCGCGGCGAGAATGCCGACCGCGGGCTCGTGCGAACCAATGATCAACCCAGGCCGTCGTTGCCTCGCGCTGGCCAGCGCCGCACGCAGCGCATTGCCGTGCCACAGTGCCCGTGCGTCTGGGAAGATCAACTGGTCCAAGCCCCGACGCAACAAGGCCACGGTTCGTCCCTTCCAGTTTAGTGAACCAGACGCGGCGTGCGGGGCTGCCTGCAATGCGGGCGCGGCACCTATTGCCTGGGTTTTTTCAGGGCGCAGCTGCATCAGCGCCGCATCGATTCCGCCCGGATCGACGCGCAGGACATCCACGTTATTCCAGCGAACCGCGCCGATGCTCCGACCCAGCGAGGCGGCGCAGATCACCTGCACGGTGTTCTCGTTCGCCACCAGCTCCCTGCAAAGCCGACCCACCCGCAATGCCTGCGGTGAGGGGTCTGGCGGAAACTCATGACTAAGCACCAGTATGTGCATTCCGCATCCAGAATCCAGCAAAGCCGTGTCGCACCTATTTGCGTGACCGGTGCCGGCCACGCCATGTCGATGCCGTCAGGCAATCACAGGTACGTCGAAGAAGAACTGCGGACGCCCCTTCCATTTTTCCTGGAAGTATTTTGAATTGCGTAAAAACAAACGCGAGTACGCATCGGAGCCTGCCGACGCGGAAGTGGTCTGATGAGGCTGATGACGAATACCCTGCAAGTCACGGTAGGCCAGGGAGAAGCCATGATTGAGGATGCTGAACGACAGGTCGGTATCCTCGAAACAGGTGGGATCGTAGTAGTCGTCGAAGCCACCGGACTTCACCAGCACATCGCGCGGGATGAACATGCCGCCGGACCCGAGATACGCGATATCCGTGCGGAATCCAAGTTGACGATACTCTTCTGTGTCCGTGCCCCGATGCGGAAGATAATCCGCGATCGGACCACCCAGATGCTCGCCTCCGCTGCTGAACCAGCCGGCTGCCCAGCCGACAGCGCCGATATCGGAGTTGCCGTCCAGTACCTGCAACGCTTCTTCGAAACAGCCGCGATTGGTGATCCACTGATCGGAATCGAAGAAGGCAATCACATCGCCCGACGCATGCTCAGCACCCAGATTACGGCCGGAACTACAGCCATTCTTCGCGTTGCGTAGCACCTTGACGTCGGGAAACAGACGCTCGACCAATTCGGCGCCACCATCGCTACTGGCATTGTCAACCACGATGATATCGGCAAGATAGTCCTCACCGTGCATTTTGAGGCTGCGGATGCAGCGCTCGATGATGCGAGCATTGTTGTGAATCAATACGACCGCACTGACGATCCTGCCGAAGTTCCTGGCTGGGACAATCGCGTCGGCACGCGAGGCCCAGGTATTGGCCATCAGGAACGCGTCGACCCGGGCCGGGTTGGCCTCTAGGTCAGTGATGCACAGATTGGCAAATTCGTCGGCATTCTCGGCAATCAGGACGTTGGGATAACCCACCAGCTCCGGTAGCGCATTGGCGATCACCGGCACACCCATCGCCAGATACTCAAACACCTTGATGGGCGACACCGCATCCGAGATATGCCCAGGAATGAATGGCAACAGCGCGGCGGTGCAATGCCGCAGATAAGCGGGCAGTTCGTCGATCTTTCGGCTGCCGAGGAAGTGGACGTTGCTGCGCACTTCACGGCCGGCGGGCGGATCACCAATGAGATAGATGTTAGTCGTTCCGGTGCCAGCGCGCGCGGCAGCATCGATACACTCCCAGTCGAACCACTCGCCGTAGAGCGATCCGAAGTAAAGCAGCGCGCGCTTGCCCGCCTCGAACTCGTGCGGACGCGCGTAGGTCTTATAGCTGTCGAAGATTCGTTCGTTGACGGCGTTGGGAAGATAGAGCCCGTCGGGACGACCGGCGGCGACCAGCTTGTCGCGCAGCACCTTCGCCGTACCCACCACCACCTCGCTTTCAGCGATGTATCGAGCCATGACCTCGTCGCTGTACCACTCGCCGCCCAGTGAACTGTCCCACGCATCGATAAGCTCGAAGACGCGTCGCGCGCCCGCCCTTCCGAAGTGCTCGAAGTGCTCCATAAATCCGCGGTGCGGTAACTCGAAGATCGCCACATCGTCGGCGCTGAGGGCACCGACAAGCTCGTCCACGCTGGTGCGCTCCAGAAACAAATGCCTCAACCGGGGCGCACGGTAGTCGCTCTCCACCGCGATACCGTTTTCCCACTTGCGGTACGCGTAGACGTAGGTGACCTGCTCGCCGCGCTCCAGCAGCACGCGCGCGAGTTGAGCTGCACGCTGACCACCGCCGATGTCATCGTAAGGCACGCCTGTGAAAATGTAGATCTGTCGATTGCTCGCCTCGGCCGGCGCGTAATCGAACAACTGCTTCTTAACCTGCTCCAGCTCCTTGACGAAATGCTCAAAGCGGACCTCGTCCTGCACGACATCGTTGACGTCCTGCTGCACCGCGCTGCCTCGCAGCCCGCCCACCAGACGACGAATCGGACTGGTAAGTTTCCAGCTGTTGCTGCGCTTTACCTCGCTCAACGCCTGAGCCAACTCATTACGCTGCCTGACGAGGTCATTGAGATACGCCGAAATCCCCGAAGCGATCTCGCCCATTTGCCTGTTTGCGGTCCGCGATTGTGCGGTTTCGCGTGCTCCCACACGGAACCGCTGGCTACGCGAGCGCTGCTCATGCGCGTGCCGGCTCTTCAGCGGCCGCGACTCCAGCCCCTGGCTGTCCTGCGGTTGCAACCCATCCAGTTGCTGCTGGTCTTGTTGCTCCACACGGGCCAGTTCCTGCGTCAGGTCCGAAGTGTGTCCGTCAGCAGGCGGGGCGGCGTGAGGCGCGATCGCCAAGCCGTGGGTCTCGGCGAGCCCCGGTACGAGCTCATCCGCGCACGCGCGATCACGCTCGAGCTGGTGCTCAATATGCATTTGCTCGACCTTGAGGAGCAGAGCGTCGCGTTCCTGATTGCGCTGTAGCGCGACCGACTGCTCGTACTGCACGCGGCCCTCGAGCTCGGCTATGCGCAATTGCAACTGCACTGCGGACCGGCGCTCGTCCAGCAGTTGCTGGAGTAGCCGATCCTGGTCTACCGCATCCGCGCCGAAATCGCTCGTCGACGGGCTCGCCACGCTGTCCATACGAAGCTGACCAAGCAGCGACGCATTCTTACGCAGGTAGACCAGCAGGATCTGCTTGCCCGCCCACTCCGTGGCAGGCAGCTGCGCGCCGTCAATCACACGCGAATACGCCAGTACGAAATCGCTGACCACCTCGAACGGAATGTTCGCGGACTCGAACGTGTAGAAGTGCTCGTCGATCCGCAGAAACTCCTCGTACGGAACCAGCAGGATCAGACCGGTGTTGGCCAGCGGCGCGAGCCGCGAAAGTACCATCCACGGCTCACGAAAATGCTCGAGGGTGTTTGAACTGAAGACAAAGTCCCAACGTTCCTCGACCGTGTCCGTCATGACATCGAAGCACACGAAGCCCAGCGGCGCGTAACGCTGCGCTGCATCGATGATGGCTGCACTGGAGAAATCCGAGCCGGTGACTTTGGCGCCGGCCAGACCCTGCGCCAGCGCATCGGTGCCATCGCCCATCGCGCAGCCCCAGTCCAGCAGGGAGACGTTGCGGTCGGCAAGTGTCCATTTCAACCACTCCGGCATCATGCTTAGCGCAAGCCGCGCGAAGAACCGGCTCTGCTCCCGGCCCCGCTTGTCGGTCCAGTCGCTGTCGAAGCGGCCGTCCCAGTAATCCTTGTCATTGATGTTGGACATGTCGTTTCCTATTTTAGCGATACAGTCGCAGGCACATTGAAGACGCCAAAGCGTCGGGCACGGCTCGTGACGGCGAAATAGTGAGCGCCTTCGATGTACTCGAAGTACTGAATCGCTTCGACGGAGCGGTCCTCAAGCGCCAGAACCAGCAAGTATTTCCCCTCGGTGAGACGATTGACGAATTCAAAGCTGATTTCCGCCACATCACGACGACCGGAGAACAGACCGGGTTGCTCATCATGGGTCGAGAGCACAAGCAGATCCGTGCCACGCAGATCCTTGATCGATATCGACAGCGCCAGGCAGCCCGGATCGACATGCTCAGGCAGTGTCAGCGCGCAGCGGACACGCACCGTTTCGCCATACTCAATGACCTTCGCCAAGGCGCCGGTCACGTCCTCGAACCACCAATGACCGATCGACCCGACATGCGAGCCCCAGTGATTGATCGGTGCCAGGCCAACTTCCGCCAGGCTGGCGCTGCCTGATTCGGCCGGGCTTGCCGCACCTGCGACGATCTCTTCGGAAGTGCCTATCCGGCTCGGGGCTGTCGATATGTCACCGTCCTCAACGTCTTCAAACATCTTTTCCATGTAGCGGGAGGTCACGCCGAAGACATCGCCCATCGCCACCATCGACCCGGAGTCGAGCCAGATGGCGCGATCGCACAGCGTGCGGACGATGCCCACGTCGTGACTGACGAACAACAGCGTACAACCGCGCTCCCGCAGCGAACGAATCCGTTTGATGCACTTTGCAGAAAACCGCGCGTCGCCGACTGCCAGCGCCTCGTCGACGATGAGGATTTCCGGTTCGACATGGGAGGCGACCGCGAACGCCAGCCGCACGAACATACCGCTTGAGTAGGTTTTCACCGGCTCATCGATAAACCTGCCGATCTCAGCAAACGCAGCAATCTCGTCGAACTTGGCGTCGGTTTCCTCACGGGTCAGTCCAAGCAGTGCCGCGTTCATGAATACATTGTCCCGGCCCGTGAACTCAGGGTCGAACCCGGCACCGAGTTCAAGCAGGCTGGCGATCCTGCCGTGCGTGCGCACCGCGCCTGCACTGGGTTCCATGACCCCGCAGACCAGTTGCAGCAGCGTGCTCTTACCGCTGCCGTTGCGCCCGATGATGCCCACCGACTCGCCGCTGTCGACCGAAAAGCTGACATTGCGCAATGCCCAGAACTGGTCGACGGCGGCAGCAGGACGCTTGAAAAGCTGCGATCGGAACTGCACGCCGGGCGACGGCTTGAGAGGGTACGCTTTGCCAAGGCCTTCGGCGGTGAGAACCGTCGTCATTAGATGGCATCCGCAAAACCGGACCGCATCCGGTTGAAAAAGGTGTAACCCAAAAGCATGAAGACAAACCCGACGACGAGGTGCAAAGGATATGTACTCAGGTCTAGCTTGTCCGGCCAGAGCATCAGGGCGCGCGCCGATTCGATCGCATAGCTGAGTGGATTGAACAGCATCAGATGGCGCAGCGGAGCTGGAACACTGGAAAGCGGATAAAAGATTGGAGACAGGAACATCAGGGCGATATTGAACGTTCCCACGATCTGATCGGTATCACGGAAGTACGCTCCAAATGACGCCAAAAACCAGCAAGCACCCAGGCAAAACATCAGCATCGGCAGCCACAGAAGCGGCAACAGCAGTACGGCAAGCGGTACCGCGCCCTTGATGACCACATAGAACACCACCCAGACAAGGCTGGCTACCACCGCATGGTAGGCACTGGTACCGACCGAGACGCCCGGCAGCAGCTTCAGCGGGAAGACGGCCTTCTTTACCAGGTTGGCATGGGAGCGGATCGATATGGTGGCCGAAGCGAGGGCCTCGGTGACGAACAGGTAGGGGATCTTGCCCAAAAAAAGAATCAGCACATAGTCCCATGAGCTCTGTACCGACGGCCAACGCGGTTGGAAGATAAGACCAAAAACCACCGTGTAGATGCCGATCATCAGCACCGGCTGGATGATGGCCCACAACATGCCGCCGGCGGTCGCCTTGTAACGCCGCTCGATATCACGCCTGACCATCTGGCTGTACAGATAATAGAGCTGCGGCAGGCGGCTGTAACGCGAAATCAGCCACCCGATCATAGGGCCAGCTCCAGATCCCCACGCAAATCCCCCACATCTTCAACTCCCACACTCAACCGCACCAGTGCATCGCTGATGCCAAGCTGGTCGCGGCGGGCCACGGGGATGGAGGCGTGGGTCATGACGGCTGGATGGTTCACCAGACTTTCCACGCCGCCGAGCGATTCGGCCAGGGTGAACAGCTCGGTCTTCTCGCAAAAGCGCTTGGCCGCCTCGAAGCCGCCCTTGAGCACGATCGAGACGATGCCGCCGAAGCCGGACATCTGGCTTTTCGCGAGCGCGTGCTGCGGGTGCGAAGGCAGGCCGGGGTAGATCACCTTCTCGATCGCGGGATGCGTCTCCAGCCACTGCGCCAGCGCCAGAGCGTTTTCGCAATGGGCGCGCATGCGCAGCGGCAACGTCTTCAATCCACGTAACGCGAGGAAGCTGTCGAACGGGCCCTGGACGCCGCCAATGGAGTTCTGTAGAAACGCCAGTTGTTCGGCCAGTTCGGTGTTGTCGCCGACCACGGCGATGCCGCCCACCATGTCCGAGTGACCGTTGAGGTACTTAGTTGCCGAGTGCACGACGATGTCGGCGCCCAGGCTGAGCGGGCGTTGCAGCATCGGCGAGGCGAAGGTGTTGTCGACCACGATCAGCAGGCCGTGCTTGCGCGCGATCGTGGCGATGGCGGCGATATCGACCAGCTTGAGCATCGGGTTGGTCGGGGTTTCGATCCACACCATCTTGGTGTCGGGGCGGATCGCGGCTTCGAACGCGGCCACATCGGTCAGGTCGACGAAGCTGAAATCCAGGCCGGCGGTGCGGCGACGCACGCGCTCGAACAGGCGGAAGGTGCCGCCGTACAGGTCGTCCATCGCCACCACGTGGCTGCCGGCGTCCAGCAGTTCCATCACCGTGGAGGTGGCGGCCATGCCGGAGGCGAAGGCGAAGCCCCGCGTGCCGCCTTCCAGTGCGGCCACACAGCGTTCGTAGGCAAAGCGCGTGGGGTTGTGGGTACGCGAATACTCGAAGCCCTGATGCTCGCCAGGGCTGGACTGCGCATAGGTGGACGTCGCATAGATCGGCGGCATCACCGCCCCGGTGCTGGGGTCCGGCGACTGTCCTCCATGGATCGCCAGCGTCGCGAGCGATAGCGCGCGCTCTCCGTCATGGCTATGAGTGGTGCGGTTGGACATGGAGGTTCCCGGAAAAAGTGGGCGATTGTAACAAGCAGGACTGAATGCCCCTTGCCATGCGTCTCAAGCGAGCGCGCACGGCGACGGGCGTCACTGCACGCGGCGGCGCAGGTAGTTGAGCAGGTCGATGCGGGTGATCAGGCCCAGGAACTGCTTGCCGTCCATGACAATGGCCACCTGGCCACGATCGAACACCGGCAGCAATGCCTCGATCGGCGAGGCGACATCCAGGCGATCGAGCTTGCTGACCATGGCGGTGGAGATCGGGTCACGGAAGCGCGCCTCGTCACCATACACATGCAGCAGCACGTCGCTCTCGTCGACGATGCCGACCAGTTCGCCGTCGTCGATCACTGGCAACTGGGAGACATCGTAGAGCTTCATACGCTGGTAGGCGGTGGTCAGCAGGTCCTTCGGCCCGACCACCACGGTGTCGCGCTTGTTGTACGGGCGCAGGATCAGGTCGCGCAGGTCGCCGTGCTGCGGGCGCTCCAGGAAGCCGTTGTCCAGCATCCAGTAGTCGTTGTACATCTTGGACAGATACTTGTTGCCGGTATCGCAGACGAACACCAGCACGCGCTTGGGCGTGGTCTGCTCGCGGCAGTACTTCAGCGCGGCGGCCAGCAGGGTGCCGGTGGACGAGCCGCCAAGGATGCCCTCCTTGGCCAGCAGCTCGCGCGCGGTGTGGAAGCTTTCCGCGTCGGTGATCGAATAGGCCTTCTTGACCCGCGAAAAATCGGAGATGTCTGGCAGGAAGTCCTCGCCGATGCCTTCGACCAGCCAGCTGCCGGACTTCTCGCTGACCGTGCCTTCTTCGATGTACTGGGTCAGGATCGAGCCGACCGGGTCGGCCAGCACCAGTTCGGTGTGCGGCGAGGCGCTGGCAAAGGCGCGCGACAGGCCGGTCATGGTGCCGGAGCTGCCGCAGCCGAACACGATCGCGTCGAGCTGGCCGTCCATCTGCGCCAGGATCTCAGGACCGGTGCCGAACTCGTGCGCGGCCGGGTTGTCCGGGTTGCCGAACTGGTTGATGAAGTAGGCGCCCGGGGTCTCGGCGGCGATCCTGGCAGCCAGGTCCTGGTAGTACTCGGGGTGCCCCTTGGCCACGTCCGACCGGGTCAACACCACGTTGGCGCCCATGGCCTTGAGGTTGAAGATCTTCTCGCGGCTCATCTTGTCCGGCACCACCAGGATCAGCTGGTAGCCCTTCTGCTGCGCCACCAGCGCCAGGCCCAGGCCGGTATTACCGGCGGTGCCTTCCACCAGGGTCGCGCCGGGCTTGAGGTCGCCGCGCCGTTCGGCCGCTTCGATCATCGACAGGCCGATGCGGTCCTTGATCGATCCGCCGGGATTGTTCGCCTCCAGCTTGAGGAACAGCTCGCAGACACCGGTGTCCAGGCGCTGGGCCTTGACGATCGGCGTGTTGCCAATCAGTTCGAGTACGGAGGAATGGATCGCCATCGGGATATCGTCGCTGCGCCGCGCGGGCTAGACCGGGCATTATCCGTCGAACGGCCGGTGAATGCTCATTCAGGCAGCAGTGAGATCGACAGCGCCTTGAAAAGCAGGCTCGGCTGCGACGCGCGGCACGCAGCCCCGACCATTGAATCCACAAAAAAGACGCGGACGGTGGCAAGCCGACGAGGAGGCCGCCACCGCCCGCGACGGTGAACTTGTTCTAACGCTGGGGAAGGATCAGTGCGTCAGCTGGTCGTACATCCGGGTGAGCTTCTCTTTTGCCTGCAACTTCTCGCGCTTCATCTGGCCCAAGGTCACGTCGTCGATCGGGAGCACCCCGAGTTCGGCATCCATGCACTTCTTGTTCAATAGCTTGTGGCGTTGGTAGAGCTGCTTGAACTCGGGATCGGACTTCATCAATGCATCGATTTCGGTCTGCGGTTGCCCTTCGAACATGGCGTTACCTCCTTCACTTAAAACAAGAACGCCCCGGCCGTCGACGGCACGGGGCGCAGCTTGGGAATGAAGGACCAGCGCAGTGCAGTAGCCGACTCACAGGCGAAACCACCACCCACTGTCCCGCCGTTGTGCATCGTTGCGTGCCTCTGCGTCACTGGCCTGGCCCTCCGTACTTCCCGGGCAGCGGAGTTGCTGCCCGGAGGTACGACCCTACGCCGGTCGCGGGAGTGGTTCAAGGCCGGAACGGTCGCTTTTGGCAATGCCTGGGCGATTCGGTGACCGTGGTTCAACCAGGCGTCATGCCCCGGTTAAAACACCTTAACTTCCAGACACTTGCCATCAAGGCGCGATAACGACCTCGGCCGCGCGGGTCTTGCTGGCAGCGCCCTTGTTGCCGCTGATCTGCAGCCGCGAGGCCGCGACCCCGCCGGCCACCAGAGCATCGCGGAGTGACTCGGCACGTTTGCGGGCGGTGGCCGCATCGCTGTCGAAGCCGACGATGTTGACCCGGCCCTTCTTGCCGATGTTCAGGTACTCGGCCAGCGCCTTGGCCTGGCCCGCGGCATCGCCGGACAGCGTGGCCTTGCCACCGAAGGCGCCGCTGCCCAATGAGAACACCTCGCCCCGGCTGTCGAACTTGGCCGGCGGCAGCTTGGCGCCGGACACCAGTTCGGCTTCCTCGTGCGCGAGCTGTACGGCCTTCTGCTGGGCGGCATTGAGCTTGGCGGTCTGCTTGCCGGCCACGCTGTTCAAGGCCAGCTCGGCGTCCTGCCGCGCCAGCACCTCCTGTTCGGCGGCCAGGCGGGCCTGCTCGGCGGCCTCGGCCTGAATCTGCGCCTGCACGCGCAGGCGTTCGGCTTCCTGGCGCGCGCGCGAGGCGTCGCGGCGGCTGGCTTCGATCAACAGATCGTTGCGGGTGCTTTCCAGCCGGTCCAGCTCGCGCCGGGCCAGCGCGGTGCGGGCGGTCAGCTCCGCGATCTCCACCCGGCGGTCGGCCAGGAACAGCAGTTCGTCGCGGTCGCGGCGCTTGGCCTCGGCCAGGGCCGCCACGGTCTGCTGTGCCTGCAGTCGCTCGTAGCGGGCCAGCTCACTGGTCTGCGGGTCGCTCTGCAGGACTGCCAGCCGCCGGTTCAGTGCATCGGCCTGGGGGTCGTCCTTGGCCGCCAGGGCCAGCGGCGGCAGGGCTGCCAGCCCCAGCACACCGAGATACAGCAGGGGGCGCAAGGTCATCGGGCGCCCTCCCCGGTATTGAGGGTGGTCTGCAACTGTGCCACTTCCCTGCGGCGTTGCTCCAGTTGGGCGCTGACCACGGCTTGTTCGCTGCGCGCCTTGGCCAGATCGGCGTCGGCGGCAGCACGCAGGGCGATTTGCGGCACCTGCTTGCGCTGGCGCTTGTCCAGTTGCGCTTGCTGGGCCTGCATCAGCTCCTGGCGAGCCAGATTGACCAGGTCCGGGGCGTACTGGTCGGCATCGGCCTGGGTGGCGCGTTGCACCGCCTGTTCGGCGGCGGTGAGTTCCGGCGCCACCTGGGCATTTGCCGGAGCGGACAGAACCATGAAACAGGCGATGCCATACAGGGATCGCCGCAAGTATGCGAAGCTAGCCGTCATTAGGGGAGCCGTAGCGAGAAGTCTCGAGCACGGCCATTGTCGGAAGCCTGCGGCGGACTTGCAACGAGACGCTGCTGTTTGTTGGGGAACCATTGCGCATGGATATCGGCTACTTCCTGAAGCTGATGACCGAAAAGAATGCCTCGGACATGTTCTTGACCACCGGCGCGCCGGTCTACATCAAGATCGAAGGCAAGCTCTACCCGCTCGGCAATACGGGGTTGCCGCCGGGAATGGTCAAGAAAATCGCCTACTCGCTGATGGACGAAGGCCAGGTGCCGCAGTTCGAGCGCGAGCTCGAGCTGAACATGGCCATCGCGCTGCCCGACGCCGGCCGCTTCCGCGTGAACGTGTTCAAGCAGCGCGGCGAGGTGGGCATGGTGATCCGCGCCATCCGCAGCCGGATCCCCAGCATCGAGGAGCTCAACCTGCCGCAGGTGCTCAAGGACGTCATCATGACCCCGCGTGGGCTGGTGCTGGTGGTGGGCTCGACCGGCTCGGGCAAGTCGACTTCGCTGGCCTCGATGATCGACCACCGCAACAGCACCACCACCGGACACATCCTCACCATCGAGGACCCGATCGAATATCTGCACAAGCACAAGATGTCGATCGTGAACCAGCGCGAGGTCGGTCTGGATACCCACGCCTTCCAGAGCGCGCTGAAGAACGCCATGCGCGAGGCGCCGGACGTGATCCTGATCGGCGAGATCCTGGATGCCGAGACCATGGAGGCGGCCATCGCGTTCGCCGAGACCGGGCACCTGTGCCTGGCGACACTGCACTCCAACAACGCCGACCAGACCATCGAGCGCATCCTCAACTTCTTCCCGGAAAGCGCGCACAAGAACGTGTTGATGAATCTGGCGCTGAACCTGCGCGCGGTGATCTCCCAGCGCCTGGTCAAGGGCGTGGACGGGCGCCGCCGGCCGGCCACCGAGGTGCTGCTCAACACGCCGATGATCCGCGACCTGCTGCGGCGCGGCCAGGTGCACGAGGTCAAGCAGGCCATGGAGGAATCGCTGGAAGAAGGCATGCAGACCTTCGATCAATGCCTGTTCCGCATGGTCAAGTCGGGCGAGATCGAGCAGGAAGAGGCGTTGCGCGCGGCCGATTCGCGCGATGGCCTGGCGTTGAAGTTCCGCCTGTCCGAAGGCGGCTCCGGCGAACACGATCCGTATGCCGATTACGAGGCGGCTGCGGCACCGAAGATCAGTCACGGATTCATTTGATCGGTTCGGCCGGGCTGAGCGGTGGTCTTGTGGTGTTGGGAGCTGTTGGCTTCTGGTCGTCGAGGGTAGGCGCCGATGCGACAGCCTCCCCCTCATCCGCCCCTGCGGGGCACCTTCTCCCGCAGGCGGGAGAAGGAGATCGGTAGTCCTGCGGTCGCTTTGGGGACGCTGCCTTGCCTGAGCCATTCGGCGGCAGGCTGCTGGGATAGGCCGCTCATCTGCGAGGTCGGCGCGATCTCTCCCCCCTCATCCGCCCCTGCGGGGCACCTTCTCCCGCAGGCGGGAGAAGGAGATCGGTGGCCGTGCGGTCGCTTTGGGGGCGCTGCCTTGCCTGAGCCGTTCGGTGGCAGGCCGCTGGGATAGGCCGCTCATCTGCGAGGTCGGCGCGATCTCTCCCCCTCATCCGCCCCTGCGGGGCACCTTCTCCCGCAGGCGGGAGAAAGAAAAGAGCGGTGGCCGCGTGGTGTTCCAGGGTGCCGGCGTCGAAACGTTGAAACCTGTATTGCGGTGCCGGCCTGCATTGCGCTGTCGGCTTGTACTGCGCTGTCGGCCACGCGTGGCGACATCCGCCCGGATCGGGTGCGTTCCTGCCTGCCCTTCTCCCGTTCTACGGGAGAAGGTGTCCGAAGGGCGGATGAGGGCTGCAACGCTGCGCCCCTACACCACCGCGTCAGCCTGCTTTTCCGGTCGCGCCGCGTCGAAGGCCGGCAACTGCAGGCAGGCCTGCTCGATGCGCCGCAGGGTCGGATAGGGCGCCAGGTCGACTTCGAACCGGTGCGCGTTGTAGAGCTGCGGAATCAGCACGCAATCGGCCAGGCCGGGCGTATCGCCATGACAGAAGCGCCCGGTCCGCGCATCGCGCGCCAGCTGGGTTTCCAGCGCCGCGAAGCCGCGCTCCATCCAGAGCCGCGTCCACTGCTGGCGTCGTGCGGCGTCCAGCGTGAACTCGCGTTCCAGCACCTGCATGACGCGCAGGTTGTTGAGCGGGTGCACATCGCAGGCGATGAGCTGGGCCAGCGCGCGCACCCGGGCGCGCTCGGCGGGCGCGCCCGGCAGCAATGCCATGGTGTCTGCGAATGCCTCTTCCAGATAGTCCAGGATTGCCAGCGACTGCGTGATCACCACCTCGCCATACCGCAAGGTGGGCACCAATTCCTGCGGATTGAGTTGTGCATAGGCAGGCGCATGCTGCTCGCCACCGTCGCGCACCAAATGTACTGGGCGGGCGATGTAGTCCAGCGCCTTCAACCCGAGCCCGATGCGCACGCGATAGGCCGCGCTGGAACGCCAGTACGAAAACAGCTCCAGGGCCGCGCTCATACACGAGCACCCGCCGCCGCTGCGCCGCAGGTCACGGCAGCGGCTGCCGTTCGACGCGCTGCTCGATCGCGCCGAAGAGGCTGCTGCCGTCGGCGGCGAACATCTCGATGCGCACCTCGTCGCCGAAGGACATGAACGGGGTACTCGGCTTGCCGTCGCGCAAGGTCTCCACCACGCGCTGTTCGGCGAAACACGAGGCACCCAGCGTCGTGTCCTGGTTGGCGATGGTGCCGGAGCCCACGATCGTACCGGCCGACAGCGGCCGGGTCCTGGCGGCATGCGCCACCAACTGGGCGAAGTCGAACTGCATGTCGTTGCCGGCCTCCGGCGCGCCGAACCAGGCGCCGTTGACATGGGTCACCAGCGGCAGATGCACCTTGTTGCCGCGCCAGGCATCGCCCAGTTCGTCGGGGGTGATGAACACCGGCGACAGCGCCGAACGCGGCTTGGACTGCAGGAAGCCGAACCCCTTGCCGAGCTCGGCCGGGATCAGGTTGCGCAGCGAGACATCGTTGACCAGGCCGATCAGCTGGATGTGCGCGGCCGCCTGCTCGGCCGAGGCCCCCATCGGCACGTCGTCGGTGATGACCACCAGCTCGGCCTCCAGATCGATGCCGTACTCCTCGCTGACCACCTTGATGGCATCGCGCGGGCCGTAGAACCCGGCACTGGTGGCCTGGTACATCAACGGGTCGGTATAGAAGCTCTCGGGCACCTCCGCATTGCGTGCGCGGCGTACCCGCTCCACGTGCGGCAGGTAGGCGCTGCCGTCGACGAATTCGTAGGCGCGCGGCAGCGGCGCGGCCAGCGCCTGCGGATCCAGGTCGAACACGCCATCGGCGCTGCCGTCCTCCAGCGCATCGGCCAGGGCATTCAGCCGCGGCGCGATATTGCTCCAGTCTTCCAGCGCGCGTTGCAGGGTGGCGGCGATGCCGGTGGCGCGGACCGCCTTGCCCAGGTCGCGCGAGACCACGATCAGGCTGCCATCACGGCCGCCTTCCTTCAGGGAACCTAGCTTCATGATCTTCCTGTGCAGTGACGGGTTGGCCGATTGTACGGCCTGCCGCAACATCCGTTACACCTGAAACAGCTGAAGCGTGGCCTACTGCGAATCCCGCTTTTTGTGCAGCGCGCCAAACACGCGTACACTTGCCGGGTCTGCATGCGGCCGTCCGTTTCCCTCTGGGACCGCCGGCGAGGCCAGGATCGATCGATCCGCTCGCCCGCCCCACCCGACGCCTTTCGTGGTGCCGACAAACCCGTCGTGTCCTATCGGGTTGATCCACCATCTCGCAGCGCGGTTCACGGGAACGCTCCGAGCCTCACCTTTTTGCATCTGCAATGCGTTCGCGCTCCGGGCCCGGCCTGGCGGCGGCGCTTTACTTGGAGCTTCCTGATGTCATTCGAATCCCTGGGCCTTGCGCCCTTCCTGCTGCGCGCATTGGCCGAGCAGGGCTACGAGACCCCCACCCCGATCCAGCAGCAGGCGATCCCGCTGGTGCTGGAAGGCCACGACCTGCTGGCCGGTGCGCAGACCGGCACCGGCAAGACCGCGGCGTTTGGCCTGCCGCTGCTGCAACACCTGGGCACCTCGCCGCAGGCCGTCAACGGCCCGCGCAAGCCGCGCGCGCTGATCCTGACCCCCACCCGCGAACTGGCTACCCAGGTGCATGACAGCCTGCGCGGCTACAGCAAATACCTGCGCATCCCCAGCGCGGTGATCTACGGCGGCGTGGGCATGGGCAACCAGCTCGATGCGCTGCGCCGTGGCGTTGACCTGCTGATCGCCTGCCCGGGCCGCCTGATCGACCATATCGAACGCCGCAGCGTGGACCTGTCCGGCATCGAGGTGCTGATCCTGGACGAGGCCGACCGCATGCTGGACATGGGCTTCCTGCCCTCGATCAAGCGCATCCTGGGCAAGCTGCCGCGCCAGAACCGCCAGACCCTGCTGTTCTCGGCGACCTTCGAGGAGAACATCAAGCAGCTGGCGCTGGAATTCATGCGCAACCCGATGCAGGTGCAGGTCACCCCGAGCAACACCGTGGCCGAGAGCATCACCCACCGTGTGCACCCGGTCGATGGCGCGCGCAAGCGCGACCTGCTGCTGCACCTGCTGGCGCAGGACAGCCGCGAGCAGACCCTGGTGTTTGCGCGCACCAAGCACGGCAGCGACAAGCTGGCGCTGTTCCTGGAGAAGTCGGGCATCAAGACCGCGGCGATCCACGGCAACAAGAGCCAGGGCCAGCGCATGCGCGCATTGAGCGACTTCAAGGCTGGCCGGGTGACCGTGCTGGTGGCCACCGATATCGCCGCGCGCGGCATCGATATCGACCAGTTGCCCAAGGTCATCAACTACGACCTGCCGATGGTGGCCGAGGACTACGTGCACCGCATCGGTCGCACCGGCCGTAACGGTTCCACCGGCGAGGCGATTTCGCTGGTGGCCCAGGACGAGGCCAAACTGCTGCGCCAGATCGTGCGCATGCTGGGCCGCGATGTGGAAATCCGCGATGTGCCAGGCTACGAGCCCCAGACCCCGATCCGCTGGGGCAACAGCGCGCCGGGCCGTGCCGAGCAGCCCGGTGGCGAGCGCGCACCGCGCAAGAGCCATGCCCGTCGTCCGCACGGCGAGGCGCCGCGCCATGCGCATGCAGGTCCGAAGAAGCCCGGCGGCCAGCGCAACGGCGGTCCGCGTCAGGCCAACGCCGGTACGGGTGCAGGACGGCGCGATGGCGGACGTGGTGGCAACGGCCGTCCGGCCAACCGCGGCGTCTGAACGTTGCGCCTCGGTTGACCACAAGGGCCGCGATGCGGCCCTTGTTTCGTGCGTCCCGGCCCGACCGAGCCCTTGCGTGATCCGGCGCGGTGCCGGTGCACGCCCTTCCCTCTCACTGCTTGCCGAATCATCGCCATGGACATCTTCAAGGTATTCACCCTGGAAGCCGCGCACCGGCTTCCGAATGTGCCGCCTGGGCACAAATGCGCCCGCCTGCACGGGCATTCGTTTCGGGTCGAACTGCATGTCAGCGGCGAACCGGACGCAGAGACCGGCTGGATCATGGATTTCGGCGACATCAAGGCGGCCTTCCAGCCGATCTACGACCGCCTGGACCACCACTATCTCAACGACATCGAGGGACTGGAGAACCCGACCAGCGAGCGCCTGGCGATCTGGATCTGGAACCAGCTCAAGCCGGCACTGCCGCAGCTGAGCGAGATCGTGGTGCATGAGACCTGCACCTCCGGCTGCCGTTATCGCGGTTGATCCCTGCGCACTTGCACTACCCGAGGCCGCCGTACGGGCGGCCTTGTCGTTTTGGCGACCTCGCCAAACCTTTGAATCCAAAGACATTCCAAAGACGTTCTGAAAAACTTCAGGAAACGTGTTGCGTTGCAGCAATCGCAGTGTATGCTGCAACGCAACAAACGGTCACGGCTTTCCCCAAGGGGTTCGCAATGTCGGCGCAGTTCGAAAACAGCTTCACCAGTCAGTTCGCCTCTGCGGCAGCACGCGCCAACCAGTTGGCGTTGGACACGCTGGAGCAGAACGTCAACGCGACCACCCGCTTCTTCGGTGAGTTCGCACAGGCCCGCGATCTGGGGGCCTACCAGACACTCTGGCCGAAAGGACTGCAAGTGGCCCGCGACAACCTGGAACGGCTGGCATCGGCCAACCAGGAAGTGGTCGGGATGGGGCTGAAGATGTCCGGCGAATTCGGACAGTTCGCCAGGCAGCACTTCGAACACGGCGGCGATCCGGCTGGCGCGAGCGCCAAGAGCCGGCGCAGGTAACGGCCAACACAATTCAGCGTCTTTGCATGGGTCCCTCCCCCCATGCAATCCGGCCCGACAGATCCCTCCCTCTGTCGGGCTTTTTTATTTGCGCCTCTCTGTCCACGTGCAGGTACGACACGTGGGGCGCGGCTGCGCCCGCAGCCGGCAACGAGGCGCAGCGCGCACGGCGGCACGGCGCGGCTCCGCTCAACCGTGGAAGATCGGTCCGGCTGCCGATGTGGACGCGGCAGGCGCGAGGTCCGCCTCGGCCTACGCAGGCAACCGCAGCTCCTGCGCCTGGCTGGCGGCATCGGCGCCGGGGCGCCAGCGGATCCGTCCCCAGCACGGCATCGCCAGCCGTTGGCCGAGCATGCCGATGTTCTCCTCGATGCGCTCCATCTGCGGATCCACTTCGTTGGCGATCCAGCCGATGCACTCCACTCCATCGGCGGCGATGGCCGCCGCGGTCAGGCGCGCATGGTTGATGCAGCCCAGCCGTACGCCGACCACCAGCACCACCGGCAGACGCAGCGCGCGCACCAGGTCTGCCTGATCCAGCGTTGCGCTCAGCGGCGCGGCCCAGCCGCCGACGCCTTCGACCACCACGTGCTGCGCCTGCGCACGCAACTGCGCGAAGGCATGGACGAGCGGCTCCAGCGACAGGCTCACCCCTACCTCGGCGGCAGCCAGTTCCGGCGCCAACGGTGCGGGCAAGGCATAGGGGTTGAGCGTGGCGTAGTCCGGCTGCGGATTGCTGGCCGCCTGCAACGCCAGCGCATCCTCGTTGCGCCAGCCCTGCGGGGTGTGGTCGCAGCCGCTGGCGACCGGCTTCATCCCCACCGCGGTGTGCCCGCGTGCGCGCAGGGCATGCAGCAGGGCGGTGCTGGCCATGGTCTTGCCGATGCCGGTATCGGTGCCGGTGACATAGAACGCCGGGAACTGCATGCGCCTTGATCCTGCGGCTGCGCCGCGATTGCCGTGAGGGCGCGCAGCATAGCGCGGGTGTGTGCGGCGGAATCGGGAATCGGGATTCGGGATTCGGGATTCGGGATTCGGGATTCGGGATTCGGGATTCGGGATTCGGGAACGGATCGGATCGGATCTGGATCTGGATCTGGATCGGCAGCCTTTGACATGCTTGCCCGGATGGCGATGCTGCTGGAGAACAGCGTCCGCCGCGGCGGCGCGTTGCGGCCGTTCCGGTCGCAACGCCGCGGCAGACCCCGGCTGTTAAACTTCGCGCATGTTCGCCACCTCATCGCTGACCGGCAGCAAGCCGGAACAATATGCCCAGCTCACCGCGCAGGCCCAGGCCCTGGTGCACGGCGAGCCGGACCGGATCGCCAATGCCGCCAACCTGGCAGCGCTGATCTTCCACGCGCTGCCATCGTTGAACTGGGCCGGCTTCTACTTCTACGACGGACGTGAGCTGGTGGTGGGGCCGTTCCAGGGCCTGCCGGCCTGCGTGCGCATCCCGCTGGACAAGGGCGTCTGCGGCGCGGCTGCCAGCACCCGACAGACCCAGCGCATTGCCGACGTGGATGCGTTCCCCGGGCATATCGCCTGTGATTCGGCATCGCGTTCGGAGCTAGTGATCCCATTGGTCAAGGGCGACGCACTGATCGGCGTGCTGGACCTGGACAGTCCGGAGCTGGACCGCTTCGACGGCGAGGATCAACGCGGCCTGGAAGCGATCGCGCAGGTGTTCGTGAGCGCAGTGGCGTGACCACCGAACGGATGCGCAACATCGGCCCCAAGAGCGCCGCATGGTTGCGCCAGGTCGGCTTGCGCACGCGACAGGATCTGCAGGCGGTGGGCGCGGTGGCAGCCTTCGCCAAGGTGCGCCGTGCCGGCTTCAAACCCAGCCTCAATCTGCTGTATTCGCTGGAAGGCGCACTGGCCGATTGTCACTGGCGGGACGTGCCCGACGCGCGTCGCCAGGCCTTGCTGGCCGAATACGAGGCGGCCAGCGCACTGCTGCCGCCCCGCGGGCGAGCGGTCGGCGGGCCGGTGGAAACCGTGCACTATGCGCGCGCTGACGACCACGAGGTGCATGCCGACACGATCGAAGCCGACGACGACGCTGCGGACCCGGACCAGACGCGCAGCGACTGAGTGGCTGCACCCGGGCGCGGCGGCCGCACGCCGCTTTTCCACGCCACTGCAGCGACCCTGCCGCCTCGGCGCTGTGCGGGAACTCCCCGTCGACGGTGCCGTCAGGTCAACGCAAGCAATTGACGCATGTCATCGACGATCGCCACCGCACCGGCGCTTTGCACATCGAAGCCGCGCAGATATCCATAGCGCACCATCGCCAATGGCATGTTGGCGGCCTTGGCCGCCGCTGCATCGGTACCCGAATCGCCGACCATCAGGCAGTGCCGCGGTGCGCACTGAAACTGCCTCGCCAGATGCAGCAACGGTGTCGGATCAGGTTTGCGCTGCGGCAGTGAATCGCCTCCGAGCACCGCACCGAACAGCGCGGCGATGCCCAGGTGCTCCAGCAACGGGGCGATGAAGCGCGCGGGCTTGTTGGTGCACAGCGCCAACGTTGCACCGGCATCGCGCAGCCCGTGCAATGCCTCGGCAACGCCGGGATACAACTGCGGGTTACGCAACAAGCTGGCGGCGTAATGCCGCATCATCACCGGCATTTCCGCCGCGGCATCATGCGTTGCGCCGGCTTCGCGCAGCGCCGTGGCGAGCAATACCTGCACGCCTTCGCCGATCCAGCAGCGAATGGTGGATTCGCTGAACTGCCGCAGGCCCAGTTCGTGCAAGGTGGCATTGAGGGCATAGGCAATATCGGAGGCGCTATCCACCAGGGTGCCGTCCAGATCGAAAATCACCAGCGAATACGCAAACATGCAGTGGCCTCGTGCGGGGGAGCAGACACAGTGTAAGAGCTGGCGCTGCACGGCGCGTTGCCGCGGATACGGCGATGCATGGCCGCGGAGCGGTTGCCGCAGCCCAGCGACCGTTGCCGATGGTGCCGACCAGTGCCGCCCGCTGACGCGCGATCGACGCGCCACATGGCGTGCGTTACGCCTGCGGCAGTTCGCCGAACAGTTGCCCCTGCACGGCGCCCTCTGTGGAATCGCTGAAACCGCTGATCCCCACGCCGACCAGGCGGTAGCGCGTGTCCGCGGGAAGCTCGACGCGCCGGGTCAACGCAAGCGCGATCTGCGCCAACGCCTCGCACGAGGCGGGCGGCTGTTCGGGCGTGTGGGAGCGCGTCAGGATGCGAAACGCGGAGGTCTTCAGCTTCAATACCACGGTGCGCCCGATCCGCTCGGTGCGACGCGTGGCATGCCAGGTCTTTTCGGCCAGACGCAGGATGTGCGGGCCGAGCGCCTCGAGAGCGAGGTCTTCGCTGAAGGTGTCCTCCGAGGATACCGATTGCACTTCCTGGTCCGGCTCCACCGGACGCTCGTCGATGCCGCGCGCGCGGCGATACAGGCTCTGTCCGAAGCTGCCGAAATGCGCCTGCAATTCCTCCAGCGGACGTGTGCGCAGATCGGCAACGGTGACGATCCCCAGCGCCGCCAGCTTGGCGTCCATCACCTTGCCGACTCCGGGAATGCGATTGACCTTGAGCGGCAGCAGGAACGCATCCACCCGGCTGGGGGCGATGACGAACTGTCCATCGGGCTTGCGCCAGTCCGAGGCGATCTTGGCCAGGAACTTGTTCGGTGCGATGCCAGCCGATGCGGTCAGCCGGGTTTCGTCGCGGATCTGGGTGCGGATCAGTTGCGCGATCTCGCTGGCGAGCTGGATGCCGCTCTTGGCCTCGGTGACGTCCAGATACGCCTCGTCCAGCGACAGTGGCTCGACCAGATCGGTCTGCCGGTGGAAGATCTCGCGCACCTGGCGCGACACCGCCTTGTAGCGCGCGAAATCCGGAGGCACGAAGATCGCATCCGGGCATAGACGTTCGGCGCGCAGCGCAGGCATGGCCGAACGGATCCCGAACACACGCGCCTCGTAGGAGGCCGCACAGACCACCGAGCGCGCGCCGCGCCAGGCCACCACCACCGGCTTGCCGCGCAGGCTTGGATCGTCACGTTGTTCGACGGAGGCGTAGAACGCATCCATGTCCACGTGCACGATCTTGCGCATCAAGCTGACGTCTCTCCACAGGTGTTGGCCCATGATAGATCAGCGGCGTCTCACGCCTTGCGTGCGCCATGGCCGGGCGCCCGCGAAACGGACCCGACCGTCGTCGATCGCGTTTGGAGTGCGCTCCGCCTCCCGGCATGTCTCCATGCAGCCCGTTGCGGCGACGGCTCGCGTGCTGAGGATCCTGGCCCTGCACCCAACCGCTGCCTTCCGCAGCGCATCCCGCCTTGAAAACAGCACGCAGGCGTACGGATAAAACGTTTGATTGAACCGCGCGCCCTCATGCACCCTTGCCGGCCTCGCCTTTCGATTGCCTGCAGGAAACCGTTCGTCATGACTCGTCAAAGTACGTATTCGCGCGATCAATTGTTGGCCAGCGCGCGTGGGGAATTGTTCGGACCCGACAGCGGTCGGTTGCCGAACGACCCGATGCTGATGTTCGACCGCATCACCGAGATCAGCGACACCGGCGGCGCGCATGGCAAGGGCGTGATCCGCGCAGAACTCGACGTGCGCCCGGACCTGTGGTTCTTCGGTTGCCACTTCATCGGCGACCCGGTGATGCCCGGCTGCCTGGGACTGGACGCGATGTGGCAGTTGACCGGCTTTTTCCTGACCTGGATCGGCGCACCCGGCCGCGGCCGCGCCCTGGGCTGCGGGGAAGTCAAGTTCACTGGCCAGGTGCTGCCCAGCGCAACGCTGGTGCACTACGAGATCGATATCAGCCGCGTGATCAACCGCAAGCTGGTGATGGCGCAGAGCGATGCGCGCATGCTGGTGGATGGACGCGAGATCTACACCGCCAAGGACCTGCGTGTGGGCATGTTCACCTCGACGGAGAGCTTCTGATGCGCCGCGTCGTCGTCACCGGAATGGGCATCAATTCGTGTCTGGGAAATGATCTGGACACCGTTTCCACCGCATTGCGTGAAGGCCGATCGGGCATCACCGCGCTGCCCGATCATGCCGACGCCGGCCTGCGCAGCCAGGTCGGCGGCGCGGTGGCACTGGATCTGGAAGCGCTGATCGACCGCAAGCTCAAACGCTTCATGGGCGATGCGTCGGCGTATGCATACCTGGCCATGCGCGATGCGATCGCCGATGCCGGCCTGAGCGCCGAACAGGTCAGCGATGTGCGCACCGGCGTGATCGCCGGCTCCGGCGGCGGGTCCAGCCAATGGCAGGTGGAAACCGCCGACCTGCTGCGCGCCCGCGGCGTGCGCAAGGTGGGCCCGTACATGGTGCCGCGCACGATGTGCTCTGCCGTGTCCGCCTCGCTGGCGACTGCGTTCAAGATCCGCGGCCTGAGCTATTCCTTGTCGGCGGCCTGCGCCACCTCGGCGCATTGCATCGGCGCGGCGGCGGACCTGATCCGCCACGGCGCGCAGGACGTGATGTTCGCCGGTGCCGGCGAAGAGCTGCACTGGACCATGAGCGTGATGTTCGATGCGATGGGCGCGCTGTCCACCGGCTTCAACGACCGCCCCGCCGTGGCCTCGCGTCCCTACGATGCGCAGCGCGACGGATTCGTCATCGGCAGCGGCGGCGGCATGCTGGTACTGGAAGACTACGATCATGCGATCGCGCGCGGTGCGCGCATCCATGCCGAATTGATCGGCTACGGGGTGACCTCCGATGGCGCGGACATGGTCGCGCCCAGCGGCGAAGGCGCGGTGCGCTGCATGCGCATGGCCCTGCAGGGGCTGGATCGCCCGATCGATTACCTCAATACCCACGGCACCTCCACGCCGCTGGGCGATGTCACCGAACTGGGCGCCGTGCGCGAGGTGTTCGGCGACGATGTGCCGCCGCTGTCGTCGACCAAGGCGTTGTCGGGTCACTCGCTGGGATCGGCGAGCGTGCACGAGGCGATCTTCTGCCTGCTGATGCTGCGCGACGGCTTCATGGCCGGTTCGGCGCATATCGACGAACTCGATCCACGCGCCGACGGCTTCCCGATCCTGCGACAAACGCAGGCGGCGACCCTGAACACGGTGATGTCCAACAGCTTCGGCTTCGGCGGCACCAATGGCACCCTGGTGTTCGGCCGGGTGTAATGCGGTGCAGGGCGAACGATGCGGTTCTCCGGGCGCGCGGATGCGCTATGCATCCGCCATCCACCCCCTACGTTCTGTTCGCCGCTCTTAGTCCCGCAGCCGGTCGCAATCCTCCAGCGCGGCCTGAACGCCGACGGGTTGGCCATCCGCGCCCCTGACCGCATTCCGTTCGGCCGCCCGTTGCCGGTTGCGACAGTCCTCGCGCTTGTTCTGCAAGGCCTTGGCCGCGTCGATCTCGGCCCGCTCGCGGCGGGTCCGTTCGGTGTTCTCACGCGCTTGCCGCTTGGCGCGCCGTGCAATGGAGGCCTCGCCAGGGTGCGACGGGCCCTCGCCGGGCGCCAATACTTCCAGCTCCGGCGAGGTTTCCGGCAGATGGTGGCGCCACAGCGCGCGCTCGCTTTCCACCGTCCACTCGCGGCCGCGGTAATGCGCATCCCAATACGGGTCCAGTGAAAACGCAATTTTGGGAACCACGTCGGTGAGCTCGCCGCGTTCCAATGCGATTGCCTGTGCGGGCAGCCACCCGCGCGCATCGGGGGCACGCACATCGCACCACCTGCCGTTCTTCAGGCACCCATGGACGGTGAGCGCGTGACCAGCGCGGACTTCGCCCACGCGCTGGTATTCATCGCCCGGGCCGGCACGCAGGGCTGCCAGGCGATTGGCATGCCCGGCGTGCTGCGCCGCCGCCGGCACAGCCACCGCCATCACGACCATCACACTCCATGACAGATGTCGCTGCATTGCACGCTCCTTGATGTACCGATCCCTTCACGCAAGCGGGCGAGGGGCCACCACGCGATTGCGTCCATACGCGGGGCCATCGCACTGCGATGCCAACCTGGCGACGTCAGGCGTGGTGCAGCAAGGATCAACCCGCCATGCCGTTATGCCGCAGCAATGCATCGATGGTCGGCGCGCGACCACGGAAGGCACGGAAATTGTCTGCGGCACTGCGGCTGCCGCCACGCGACAGGACTTCGTGGCGGAAACGTGCACCGGTCTCGGCCACCTGTTCGGGCGCCTCTTCGAATGCGGCGTAGGCATCGGCACTGAGCACTTCGGCCCATTTGTAGCTGTAGTAACCGGCCGCGTAACCGCCGGCGAAGATGTGGCTGAACTGATGCGGGAAGCGATTCCACGCCGGCGGACGGTTGACGGCGACTTCGTCGCGCACGCGCTCGATCAGCTTCAGCACGCTGTCCTGCAGCGGGTCGAAACTGCTGTGCAGCTGCATGTCGAACAAGGCGAATTCGAGCTGACGCACGGTGAACATGCCGCTCTGGAAATTGCGCGCGGCCAGCAGGCGGTCGAACAGGTTGCGTGGCAGCGGTTCACCGGTCTGCACATGCGCGGTCATCGTCTGCACCCGCTCCCATTCCCAGCAGAAGTTCTCCATGAACTGACTGGGCAGCTCCACTGCATCCCATTCCACGCCGTTGATGCCGGCCACGCCGAGTTCGCCGATGCGGGTGAGCAACTGATGCAGGCCATGGCCCATTTCATGGAACAGCGTGGTGACCTCGCCATGCCGGAACGTGGCCGGCGCATCGCCGCTGCCGCGGCCGAAGTTGCACACCAGATACACCAACGGCGTCTGCACACCGTTGGCGGTGTCGCGGCGGTTGCGGCAATCGTCCATCCAGGCACCACCGCGCTTGCCTTCGCGCGCGTACAGGTCCAGATAGAACTGGCCCACCAGTGCACCCTGCGCATCTTCCAGGCGGTAGAACCGCACATCCGGATGCCAGACCGGCGCGCTGTCGGGTTTGACGGTGAGCCCGTACAGGCTGTGGATCACATCGAACAGGCCGGCCAGCACCTTGGGCTCGGTGAAGTACTGCTTCACTTCCTGCTCGGAGAAGCTGTAACGCGCCTGCTTGAGTTTTTCGCTGGCATAGGCCAGGTCCCAGGCCTGCAGTTCGTCCAGACCCAGTTCGTCGCGGGCGAAAGCCTCCAGTTCGGCACGGTCGCGTTGCGCATGAGGTTTGGCGCGGGCCGCCAGATCGCGCAGGAAACCCATCACCTCCTCCGGGCTCTGCGCCATCTTGGTCGCGATGGAATAGTCGGCGTAGCTGGCAAAGCCGAGCAGGTGCGCCAGCTCCGCGCGCAGCGCGAGGATGCGGTCGATATTGGCGCTGTTGTCCAGCGCCGCATCGCCGAATTCGGAAGCACGTTCGGCGTTGGCGCGATAGAGCTTTGCGCGCAGCTCGCGACTGTCGGCATCGCTCTGCACCGGCAGGTAGCACGGCATCTGCAGGGTGAACTTCCAGCCCGGCACGCCGTCTTTTTCTGCGGCCGCGCGCGCGGCGGCGATCACTTCGGCCGGCAGGCCGGACAACTGCGTCTCGTCGTCGGTGACATACGACCAGGCATCGGTGGCATCGAGCACGTTCTGCGAGAACTTCGCCGCCAGCGCCGACAACTCTTCCTGGATCTGCGCAAAGCGCGCCTTGTCCGCGTCATCGAGCTCGGCACCACCCAGGCGGAAATCGCGCAGCGCGTTGTCCAGCACCTTGCGACGCGCGTCGTCGTAGTGGGAGGCCTCCGGCGATTGCGCCAGCGCCTTGTACTGCGCGTACAGCGCCAGGTTCTGGCCCAGCGCACTGCCGAAGCGGCTCACCTTGGGCAGATTGCTGTTGTAGGCCTCGCGCAGCTCCGGGGTATTCATCACCGCCTGCAGATGCCCCACCTGCCCCCACGCACGCCACAACCGCTCGGTGGCATCGTCCAGCGGCACCACGAAACTGTCCCAACGCACCGGGCTGACCTGCTCGGCAGTCTTGACCGCCGCCTCGGCCTCGGCCAGCAGCTGGTCGATCGCCGGGCCCACGTGTTCGGGTCGGATCGCATCGAAGGACGGCAGTCCGGAGAGGTCGAGCAAGGGGTTGGTCATGGAGCGCTCCGGCGGTGAACGGATCAGGAGAAGGGACGAGCGAACAAGGCAGGAGCTGGCCTGCCCTTGCCTACCGCAGCGATATGGCGGTCATTCCAGCGCAGCACAAGGCAGTGGCGGCAGCGCGCCGCCATTCACTGCGCTGGCGATGGCCGCGTCGCTGTCGGTGATGTCGATGGCGCGTGCCGCGTACCACGCAGGGTCGTAATAGCTATGCGCGTAGCGCTCGCCGGCATCGCACAGGATGGCGACGATGGAGCCCTGGCGGCCGTCCTCGCGCATCCGTTGCGCCGCCTGCAGCACGCCGACGAAGTTGGTGCCGGTGGAGCCGCCGACGCGGCGGCCCAACGTGGCGCTGACGTGGCGCATCGCCGCCAGGCTCAGCGCGTCGGGCACTTTCACCATCGCATCCACGCAGGTGGCGATGAAGCTGGGCTCCACCCGCGGCCGGCCGATACCTTCGATGCGCGAGCCACCGGTGATGGCCAGCTCCTTGGGGCATTGCCCATCCACCGCACGGCAGTAACCGTCGAAGAACACCGACACTTCCGGATCGGCGCACAGGATACGGGTGGCGTGGCGCCGGTAGCGCACATAGCGCCCCAGGGTGGCGCTTGTGCCGCCAGTGCCGGGACTGCAGACGATCCATTCCGGAATCGGGTGCGGCTCCTCGGCCAGCTGCTTGAAGATGGATTCGGCGATGTTGTTGTTGGCGCGCCAGTCGGTGGCGCGCTCGGCGTAGGTGAACTGGTCCATGAAGTGCCCACCGGTCTCGCGCGCGAGCTGGTGCGAGGCGCTGTCCAGGTCGCAGGCGCGCTCCACCAGATGGCAACGCCCGCCCTGGAATTCGATCGCGGCGATCTTTTCCGGCGAAGTGGAAGCCGGCATCACCGCGATGAAGGGTAGCCCCAGCAAGCGTGCGAAGTAAGCCTCCGACACCGCTGTGGAACCGCTGGAGGCCTCGATCACCGGCCGGCCTGCGCGCAACCAGCCGTTGGTCAGCGCGTACAGGAACAACGAACGCGCCAGCCGGTGCTTGAGGCTGCCGGTGGGGTGGCTGGACTCGTCCTTGAAATACAGGTCGATGCCTGGATAGCCGGGCAGGTCCATGGGGATCAGGTGGGTATCGGCCGATCGGTTGAAATCGGCCTCGATCTTCTGGATGGCGGCGGCCACCCACTGGCGCTGCGACATGGCAGGACGGTGTGGCGAAGGAAGCGTCGATTCTACCGCTGCCGGGCGCACGCCCGAGGCGGGCGGTCATCGGGCGGACAGCCAGGGGCCGGTGGTATGCTCGCCGCTCCCGTCCGATCCGTCGTGCGTGCCCGTGCTGCCTTGCCTGCTTCGCCTGCTGCTGTGCCTGTGCCTGGTCGCCAATACGGCCACCGGTGCGTGGGCGTCGGTGGGCATGGCGATGCCGCAGATGGACACGCAACAGCCGGCTGCAACAGCCGCTGCGCACGCAGCGGTCGGGCACGCGGTAAGCGTGGATGCCATGCCCTGTCATGCGCACGAGCCACCGACGGCGATACAGGCCGAGACGTCCAAGCACCCGCACGCGGCCGACTGCTGCAAGCTGCGCAGCTGCGACTGCCTGCAGCATTGCAGCCTGGCGCTGCTGACTCTGCCGGCGGTACCGGCGGGCCTGCCCGGCCGGCCGGCCCTGCCGTCGATTCCCGCTGACGGGCGCGGCAGCCCGGTCCCCGAACAGCCGGTTCGACCTCCCATCGGCTGAGCGCAGCCCACGCAGGGCGGCGCCCAGCGTCAGCTGCGTGTAGCGGTCGCGGGGACCTCCCTGCCTGGCGTGTACGCGCCCGCTCCCCGCGTCGTCCATGCCTGCCGCCGCTTCGCGCGGCGGTATCGGCTGCCCTGCTCGCTCTTCGCCCTGCATCGATGGATGCGGGATTTCTCAGCGATGCGTTGCGTCTGCCGCTCCGGCGGGCGCACCGGAGGTGTCATGTCGTCCGCTATTCCTGTCGTTCCTCACACTGTCAGCTCCGGGATGAGTCGGCGCCGTTTCGTGCAGGGCCTGGCCCTGGGTGGCATTGCCGCCACCGGCCTGTGGCGCGGCGATGCGCGCGCTGCCGGCGCCATGGCCACGCCGATGCTGCGCGGCAGCAGCCAGTCGCTGCAGATCGGCCGGATGCCGGTCAATCTCACCGGCCGCTCGCGCCCTGCCATCACCGTCAACCAGAGCCTGCCGGCACCGATCCTGCGCTGGCGCGAGGGCGACACGGTGAGCGTGCGCGTGCGCAACACGCTGACCGACCAACCCACCTCGGTGCATTGGCACGGGCTGCTGTTGCCGGCCAACATGGATGGCGTGCCGGGTATGAGTTTCGACGGCATCGCGCCGGGCCAGGAGTACCACTACCGCTTCGCGCTGCGCCAATCCGGCACCTACTGGTACCACAGCCATTCGATGTTCCAGGAGCAGGCCGGCCTGTATGGCGCCATCGTGATCGACCCGCTGGCGCCACCGCCGTACCGCTACGATCGCGAACATGTGGTGCTGCTGTCGGACTGGACCGACCTGGATCCTGCCGCACTGTTTCGCCGCTTGAAGCAGATGCCCAGCCACGACAACTACGCCCAGCGCACGGTGGGCGATTTCCTGCGCGATGCGCGCGAAGACGGGCTGCGCGCCACGCTGGCCGATCGCGGCATGTGGGGGCGCATGCGCATGACCCCCACCGACCTGTCCGACGTCAACGCCAATACCTATACCTACCTGCTCAATGGCGTGGCGCCGGCGGGCAACTGGACCGGCCTGTTCGTCCCCGGCGAGAAAGTGCTGCTGCGCTTCATCAATGGATCGTCGATGACTTACTTCGACATCCGCATCCCCGGCCTGCGCATGACCGTGGTGGCCGCCGATGGCCAATACGTGCATCCGGTCAGCGTGGACGAGCTGCGCATTGCCGCGGCCGAGACCTTCGACGTCCTGGTCGAGCCCATCGGCCAGGACGCCTTCACCCTGTTCGCGCAGGACATGGGCCGCACCGGTTTCGCCTGCGGCACGCTGGCGGTGCGGCATGGCCTGCAGGCACCGATTCCCGCACTGGATCCGCGCGCCATCCTGACCATGCAGGACATGGGGCATGGCGACGGCATGCACCACGACGGCCATGCTATGCACGGCGCCGCCGATGCACGCGCGATGGCAATGCCGATGCACGCGCATCACGTTGCGCAGGCGCATGCCAGGACACCGCACCATGCCGCCAGCGAAGCGGGCAACCCGCTGATCGACATGCGCAGCAATGCCACCACACCGCGCCTGGACGACCCGGGCGTGGGCCTGCGCGACAATGGCCGCCGCGTACTGCGCTACGGCGACCTGCACAGCCTGTTCGAGGACCCGGATGGACGCGAGCCGGGGCGCGAGATCGAACTGCATCTGACCGGGCACATGGAAAAATTCGCCTGGTCCTTCGACGGCGTGGCATTCGCCTCGGCCGATCCGTTGCGCCTGCGCTACGGCGAGCGGCTGCGCATCGTGCTGGTCAACGACACCATGATGCAGCACCCCATCCACCTGCACGGCATGTGGAGCGACCTGGAAGATGTAGACGGCAATTTCCAGGTCCGCAAGCACACCATCGACATGCCGCCTGGCACGCGCCGCAGCTATCGCGTGCGCGCCGACGCGGTGGGCCGCTGGGCCTACCACTGCCATCTGCTGTACCACATGGAAGCGGGCATGATGCGCGAAGTGCGGGTGGAGGCATGAACATGCGCGCACTACGTTCGCTGGTGGTCGGCACCTGGTTGTTCAGCGCATCGCTGGCCGCGCAGGAACACGCACATGCTGCGACGGGTCCGGCCGTTCATGGCGATCATGCAGCAGCGCTGCAGGCCGATGGAATGGCGGACGCACCCGCCTCGCAAGGCATGCAGGCGATTCCGCCCGAGCCGTCGCCAACCGCTCGACAGGCCATGCCTACGATGACGCATACGCACGCTCAACCCCCTGCCGGTTCGCAGGCGGTGCCGGATGCGTCGGTCACGGCTGCGGACGAGGCTGCCGCACGCCCGGCGGCGGCGCCAGCAATCGGAGCTGCAGAACCGCAGACCCAGCACGACGGCAGCGCAGCGCCGATGGATCACTCGCACATGGACCATGCCGCCATGCATCACGCCGACATGGGCCACGGCGCAATGGAGCATCAGGCGATGGGCCATGATTCCAACGAACACGCCACGGAGAGTCGAGCTGCAACGGAGCACACCACGACGACAACGGATGCGACGACACGTGGCGCGATGAAGCACGAGATACATCCCGCCACGCCGGCTCACCGCGTCACGCCGCAGCACGCGATGACCCACGACACGATGCAGCACGATTCCGCCATGCATGACGGCATGGAACATCATGCGATGCGCCATGGTGCGCATGCCGCACCGATGCACGCATCGCCAACTGGAACGGCGTTGCCGCGCGAGCCGATTCCGGTGCCCACCAGCGAAGAGATCGCCGCCGCCTTCGCGCCATTGCAGGCACATGCGATGCACGGAATGGGCATCAATCACTATGTGCTGCTCGATCGCCTGGAAGCGGTCGACACCGATCGCGGCACGGGCCAGGACTGGGAAGCGCGCGCCTGGATCGGCGGCGATATCGACCGGCTCTGGCTGCGCAGCGAAGGCGAACGCGCGAATGGCCGTACGCAATCGGCCTGGCTGGAAGCCTTCTACGGTCACGCCATCTCGCCGTGGTGGGATCTGCTCATCGGCGCACGCCAGGATCTGGCGCCGGATGACCGTCGCAGTTGGGCCGCCATCGGCCTACAGGGCCTGGCACCGTACAAGTTCGAGACCGAAGCCACCCTGTATCTGGGCAACGGCGGTCGCGCCGCGTTGCGCCTGGAAGGCGAGTACGAGGTCTTGCTGACCAATCGCCTGATCCTGCAACCGCGCGTGGAGGCCGACATCGCCCTCACCGATGACGACCGCCGCGGAATCGGCACCGGCCTGGAGCAGGTGGAAGCCGGTGTGCGGCTGCGCTACGAGTTCACCCGCAAAGTCGCACCGTACATCGGCTGGGTGCATACCCGCCGCTTCGGCGATGCTGCTCAACGCGACGCGGTCGCAGGCGAACGGCCGCGCGAGAGCCAATTCGTCGCCGGTATCCGCCTCTGGTTCTGAGGCGATGCATGCACGTCGCCGCGCCTGCGATGCCGGCCGCGCCGATGCACTTACGGTGCCGGCAAAGCGCGCGGCGCGATCGATTTGGCGAATCGCCTCATCGTTCGATAGAGAGACCGCATATGCAGCGACACGCCCGGGCAAGGCCACGCATGACGCAGACACATCGCCCACCTCCCCCTGGCTAAACTACTCACCCCACGCGCCTGGCCCGCGCGCACGATTCGACCGAGGAGACCACAATGCCTTTGACCGACCTGCAACAGGTAGCCGGCGTCAGCGCCGCCCCCAGTGACACCCAGGGCTTCGTGTTCAACCACACCATGTTGCGCGTCAAGGATGCGCAACGTTCGCTGGACTTCTACACCCGCGTGCTGGGCTTTCGCCTGCTCGATGCCCGCCACTTCGCGGATGCGCAATTCAGCCTGTATTTCCTGGCCTTGTTGCCCGGCACCGCCACGATTCCCGAACAGGATGACGAACGGCGGCTGTGGATGGCCGGCATTCCCGGCGTGCTGGAGCTGACCCACAACCATGGCACCGAGGCCCAGGAGGGAGCGGTGTATCACGACGGCAACAGCGACCCGCGTGGCTTCGGTCATATCTGCGTGTCGGTGCCGGACATCCACGCCGCCTGCGCGCGCTTCGACAGCCTCGCCGTGCCCTATCAGAAACGCCTGGAAGAGGGCCGCATGAAGCACCTGGCCTTCATCAAGGACCCGGACGGCTACTGGGTGGAGATCATCTCCAACACGCCGCTGGTATAGGCCCCTTCCGCCTGGACGAGGCGCGGCGCAGCGCGGCGCCTCGCGCGCATGCCATCCATGCGTACGTGAAGAGTTCGTGCATCCGCTGCCGCACCCCTGCCTGCATGATGCGCGCTCCAGCCCCACGGATGGACACATCCCCGGGCTGGGGTAGACTTTTTCCGCCCTTCGCAACGGATGCACCCCAATGCTCGTCAGGAAGATTCCACTGATCCTTGCGCTGGCGACGATCGCCGCATGCAAGCCGGCCCCCCCGGACGCCGCGGCCCCGAAGGCAAGCACTCCCAGCACCGCCCCCCACCCTTCAGACAAGGAAGCCACTTCCATGCAGGATGCGACCCAGGGAACGACCCAGCACTTGCAGCCGCCGCGCCCGGACAGCGTGCTGTACTTCATCAGCAACGTCGATGGCGACGGCGCCCTGTCGTACGAGGTCGCCAACGGCAGCTGGATCAACTACTGGTACGGTTTCGAATTCGCCCTCGGCGGCACGCGCTACTACACCGGCTTTGCGTGGGAAACCCCCGAGCGTTACGGGGCCGAGCGCGAGAATCACTATCCCGCACCGGACGCCAAGGTGACCCTGGCCCACGCCACCTTCGTCACCAGCGAACCCGGCAGCAAGTCGCCATGGAAGCTGCTGGGTGCCGAGCCGTATATCGGCGAGTTCGGCGGCATGGAGCAGGCCAATACCATCGACACCACACGCAAGCCCCAGACCCACGTCACCGACGATGGTCGCCTGGTGCTCGCGCTACCGACCTGGAGCCTGCAGTCCGGCGTACGCATCCTGTCCTACGACCTGCTGGCGTTCAATCCGAAGGAGACCGCCGAGGTCGACGACACGCATTGGACCTATGTGGGCAATCTGCCGGCCGGCCAGGACAATAGCGCCAACTGCGGCGAGGATGCGCCCGGCAGGATCGCCTGCGTGAAGAACGGCAGCACACTGGCATTCGTCCAGCAGTCGGGGCTGCCGGACATCCGCATTACGCTCTCCGGTGATCCCTCGGCAACCGGGCGTGACGCGACGGTCCAATACCGGTACGATGCGGCCCACAAATCGTATTTGCCGACCCCCTGACACAGGACCAAAGGAATTGGTTCGGGCGGCGTACCGCTGCAGCCGCCGGGCTGCGGCACTCAATGAAAGGACGATGAGCGATGCCGACGAATTACTCGCGAGCCGAAGTGCTCGACATTATCGAACGTGAAGCGCAGCAGCGGAACATTCCGCGCGATGACTTCTTTCGTTTCGCCTATGCGGAAACAGGCGGCAGTTTCGACGAATTGGCAAACCGTGGCCCCAACGGTGCCAAGGGCTTGTTCCAGTTCACGCCACCGACCGCTGCCGAGTACGGGATTGCAGGGCGCGAGCTGGATGCGGTGGTCAATACCGATGCAGCCGCCCGCCTCTATCTGAACAACCGCAACGCCCTGGTGGACCGGCACGAACGCGATGGCCGGCCCTACCTGTCAGGCAAACCCGAGCCCGATGGCCTGGACATGTACATGGCGCACCAGCAGGGCGCCGGCGGCTATCGTTCCCTGCAGGCAGCGCTGGCCACCGGGTCTTTCAGTCTCGACAGCACGCGCGCCAACATCCTCAACAATATCGGCGGGAGAGAGCTGCAGTCCCTGACCGGCGTGGATGCGGCCACGTTCAGGGGCATGTCCGACAAGGACATGGCGCAAACCTTCATCCGCTACTGGGATACGAAGATGGACCGTATCCACCTGCCGGAAAAAGGGATCGAGCCGCTGTCCGGACAACGGCCCGCTCCGGCGCCGGCCCAGGCAACGCCCGCGCCGCAGGCACCGCCTGCACAGGCGGCACAGGCTGCAACCCAAGGCATCGCGCTGAGCGCGGCCTATGAACTGACGAACAAGTACGACCACGTGAAGTACGGCCTGGGCGCCAAGGACCCGGACCAGGGACGGGTCGATTGCTCCGGCTGGGTGGTCGAGATGCAGAACGCCACCATGGACGAGATCAATCGCGGCGCGGGAAGGTCGGTCTTCAGCAAGGCCGAGAAGTTCAGCCCGGGCTTCGATAGCGCATCCGAATTGCTGCGCAAGGCCGAGCACCGCTCGGGTGTGCTGATCCAGGGCCAGGACGTCACCGCCGACAAGCTCAAGGAGGGCATGATCATCGGCGAGGACAACGGCGCCAAGAGTTGGGATGCGGGCCGCTACAAGGGCATCGACCACATCACCATGGTGGTGCGCGACCCCAGGGATGGGGAGCTGAAGATCAGCCAGTCGCGCGGCGGCGAGGGGGTCGAACTCAGTTCGCTGGAAACCTATCTGCAACGCAAGCACGCCCAGGGCGTCAAGCTCTTCGCCAGCGACCCGCTTGCCGAAGCGCGCGATCTGCTGCAGGCCCGTAGCCAGGACAGGCAGCAGTCGCACGGCACCGCGACGCAGCAACCCACACCCGCATCGGCTGGCGCGGGCAGCCCCGGGGTGCTGCGCGAGGATGCGCACGGCGCCGAGGTCCAGAAGCTGCAGCACACGCTGCAGCAGCTCGGCTACAAGGACGCCAGCGGCAATGCCTTGCAGGCCGACAGTGCGTATGGGCCACGCACGGGCGAAGCGGTCAAGGCGTTTCAGCGGGCGCACGGCCTGCAGGACGACGGCATCGTCGGCCGCGATACCTGGAATGCGCTCAGGCAGGCCGAGAAAGCGCCGTTGCTGTCGGAGAAGACCAATCCCGACCATCCGCTGTACAACCAGGCGGTCGGCAAGCTGGAGCAGCTGGGCCCGCAGGCATTCCCCAACCGGCGCGCATTGGAAAACGCGGCTGGCGCACTGGCTTTCGAAGCCAAGGTCGGCGGCATGCAGCGCATCGACATGGTGGTGCAGAGCAAGGACGGCAGCGGGCTGTTTGCGGTGCAGGGGCAACCCAACGATCCCGCGCATCAACGCATCTATGCCGACAAGGCCGCGGCGACAGAGCGCCCGCTGGAGCACAGCAGCAATGCGGTGCGGCAGGAAACCCAGGCCCAGCAGCCGCAACCGCCTCAGGACCAGCAGGACCAGCAACGCAACCCGTCACGCGCGGCGATCTGAACGATCGTTCTGGCGCATGCAACGCCGGGCGCCGCTGGTGCCCGGCTCAGTCGGATGCCGCCACCGTGGCGGTATCGGGAAACCATTGCGGCAGACGTTCTGCGAACCTGGCCGCGCACTCGTCGGTATACGCCTGAGCCGCCTGCTTGACCAAGGCGTAGTTGTCGGCTTCCCACTCCTGCAACGAGGCGGTACGCGGCGTCGGTGTGCACGCCAGATGGACCCGGCTGGCCTTGCGCTTGAGCAGACCGGTGCGTTCCCCGCCGATGGTCACGCTGTAGCGCAATTCATAGGGCGAGCGGTCGTCGCTCAGGCTTTGATAGATCAGCGCCCAATCGGACATCACCACCTGCAACGGGAACGGATCGACCGGAATCGCGCCGGGATGTCCGGTGAAGTAGCGCTTCAACTGTCCATTGACGGCATCGCGCTGCAGCCCGTAACCGGGGTTTCCGATGTCCTTGATCTTCTCGCCCTTCAACTGGTCCTTGCTGAAGGCCGATGCCACCACGCCACGCGCGAACAGACTGGCTGCAACCTGCAATCCGACATAAGCCCCGGTATGCCCGCGCCGCACCACGCGCAACATTTCGTCGCCATTGGGCAGGCCGTCCGCACCCAGGTTGAGCTGTGCACCCAACGGCAGTTGCAGTGCCCAATCCGCCGACGGCGCGATCGTGACATCGCCGACGGGTGGAGACGGTAGCGCCTGCTCTGTCACCGCCAGGGTCCCGGCAGCGGCCGCTGCCGCGTAGGCGGTGGCGGTCGAGAAATCGCCACCGGTGAACGCCGGCAGCACGGCAGTCGCCTCGTCGCTGCGCGTTGGCGTGCAGAAACTGCCGGCCGCACGCATCTGCGCCTCATGAAATCCGATGCCGTTGATCTGATGCACATCGGCCGACTGCCCGTACTGCTCGACCAATTTGCCGATCACGGCGTCGGACACTGGCCGCTGCGCGCAGACGTGTGCGGCGGCGATGCGCGACCAGGCAAACTGCAATGCCGGGTCCCAGCCCATCGCGTCTTCGCCGACGAAGCCGTGATCGTAATGGTAAGCATAGATCGCAGGGTCGATCTCCTGCAGCGTCATCCCGCCCTCGCCGGCGTAACCGGGAGGAATCCCCTGCGCCATCGCCGCGCCAGCCACCGCAAACAGCACGGCCGCAATACACACCTTCATGTGGATGTCCTTCCCATGGAATAAGTGCCGCACTGCGCGCCCCCACGCAGTGCGGCAAGACGTCACCGCACAGGTTGCGCGGTGGTCGTTGGCACAGGATCGACCCATCCGGAGCACTGCAGCGTCGCCCGGCGGATCAAGTCTGCCGGGATAGTGTGGGCCGACGCTGGCGTTTTGGCAGTCGGGGCGGTCCCCACCGAACTGTCGGGAGGGTCCCGTGCGGGAGAGCTCAGAGCGGCTGACAGAGCGTAGCGTAGCGAGCAGTCGTCAGGTGGGTGTGGACGGCGCGGAGAAACCCGGAGTGTACGTTTGGTACATGCCGATTCCGAGCACCGGCCGCGCCCGCCTGGCGGCTGCGCAGTCGCTTTGTTAGCCGCTCTTAGTGGTCAGGCATGCAGGATTCCACTGCTCGCGCATTGCCACTGTCGCGGCGTGCGCAGTGCGGCCAGGGTCTGGACGAGCTCGCGATAGCCATCGGCCAGTTGTGCGAACAGGCCGGCGTCGCTGCAGCGCGTATCGGCCACTTCGGAGTAGGCGCCGCGCCCCAGATCGATGAAGTACTCCACGCTGAGACGGCGCCGCTGCGCCACGCCAGGGAAGAGGCCCGCGATCAGCAGGCAGCCATCGCCGACATCGCGCAGCAGATCGGCACGCACGCTACCTACCTGTTCCTGCGCGTGCAGCCATGCCAGTGCCTGCGTCCGCGAGAGCAGATGCGCATCGCGCTGGAAACGGAGCAGAACGAACACCAGATAATGCTCGCGCGATTCGTCCAGCGGACATGCGGTCCGCTGCCCCGCCTCGCGCACCAACGCCTGCCACAACTCGGCCGGCGTGCCCTGCCTGAAAGACTCGTGCATACGTCCCCCTGCGTGGTGTGGACCCTCGCCAGTAGCGTATGCATAACCCGGGCCAAACCGTTGGCAACCGCGCATTGCGGCTGCCAATCGTGCTGCAGCCCGCCACTGCCACAGCGGCCGACACATGCGAGCGTCGCCGGGCAGGACCGGCGACGCTCCCGATGCGTTCACCGATCGCACCGGGAAGACTGTGACCGCAACAGGATCTGCCGCAACGCCAGGCAGGCGGCGGCGCGATACTCAGGCCATCAGCGTCGCGATGCGTGTTGCCGAGCCATCCTCGCAGGCTCCGCAGCGCGGCCTCATTCCACCGTCACCGACTTGGCCAAGTTGCGCGGCTTGTCCACATCGGTGCCGCGTGCCAACGCGGTGTGGTAGGCCAGCAGCTGCACGGGGATGGTGTGGATCACCGGCGACAGCACGCCGGCATGGCGCGGCGTGCGGATCACGTGGATGCCTTCGGACGCGTTGAAGTGGCTGTCCTGGTCGGCGAAGACGAACAACTCGCCACCGCGCGCGCGCACTTCCTGCATATTGGATTTGACTTTTTCCAGTAGGCGATCGTTGGGCGCGATCACCACCACCGGCATCGACGCGTCCACCAAGGCGAGCGGCCCATGCTTCAATTCGCCGGCCGGATAGGCTTCGGCGTGGATATAGGAGATTTCCTTCAGCTTGAGCGCCCCTTCCAGGGCGATCGGATAATGCAGGCCGCGGCCAAGGAACAAGGCGTTTTCTTTCGGCGCGAACCGTTCGGCCCAGGCCATGATCTGCGGCTCCAGATTCAGCGCGTGCTGCACGCTGCCCGGCAGGAAGCGCAGTTGCTCCAGGTACTCGGCTTCTTCGGTCTCGTTGATGCGTCCGTGCAGCTTGCCCAGTACCACGGCGAGCTGGAACAGCACCGCCAGCTGCGTGGTGAAGGCCTTGGTCGAGGCCACGCCGATCTCGGCACCGGCGCGCGTGTAGCACACCAGCTCGCTGGCGCGCGGGATCGCGCTCTCGGGCACGTTGCAGATCGATAGCGTGTGCAGATGTCCCAACGATTTGGCGTACTTCAGCGCCTCCATCGTGTCCAAGGTTTCGCCGGACTGGGAGATGGTGACGATCAGATGCTTGGGGTTCGCATAGGCGGCACGGTAGCGGTATTCGCTGGCGATCTCCACGCTGCATGGCAGCCCGGCGAGGGCTTCGATCCAGTAGCGCGCGGTCATGCCCGCGTAGTAGCTGGTACCGCAGGCCAGGATCTGCACGCCCTCGATGGCGCCCAACACTGCTTCGGCCTTGGGCCCGAACAGCGACGCAGGGAATCCCTTCGCGTCGATGGCCGCTTCGATGGTATCGGCCAGCGCGCGCGGCTGCTCGTGGATCTCCTTCTGCATGAAATGGCGAAACGGGCCGAGCTCCAACGAGGCCAGCGAAACGTCCGACAGGTGCAGCGCGCGCTCCACCGGCGCATCGTTGCCGTCGAAGATGCGCACGCCATCGCGCCGCAGCTCGGCGGTGTCGCCCTCTTCCAGAAAGATCACCTGGCGGGTGGCCTGCACGATGGCAGAGACATCGGAGGCGACGAAGTTTTCGCCCTCGCCCACGCCGATCAGCAGCGGGCACCCCATGCGGGCGCAGACGAAGTGTTCCGGCTCTGCCTGGCTCACCACTGCCAGTGCGTAGGCACCGGTGAGTTCCTTGACCGTGCGTTGCAAGGCCGCCAACAGATTGCCGGCGTCGCCTAGATGATGGTGGATGAGGTGGGCGATGACCTCGGTATCGGTCTGCGACTCGAAGCGATAGCCGAGCGCACGCAGCTTTTCGCGCTGTTCCTCGTGGTTTTCGATGATCCCGTTGTGCACCAGCGCGATGCCGTCGCTGATGTGCGGGTGCGCATTGGCTTCGGTGACGCCACCGTGGGTGGCCCAACGGGTATGGCCGATACCCAGGGTTGCGTCGAGCTGTTCGGCCTGCGCGGCCTGGGCCATCTCAGCCACGCGTCCTGTGCGGCGCACGCGGCGGACCTGGTGGCCGTCGAGTACCGCAATGCCGGAGGAATCGTAGCCGCGGTATTCCAGCCGTTTGAGTCCTTCGATCAGGACCGGGACCACGTCGCGCCCGGCGATCGCTCCGACAATGCCGCACATAGGACACCCCTCTTTGGTAAGCCGTACAGTCTAACGTGTCCGCAGCCTGTCCACCGCATGACCGCGCCCGGACAGGCTGTCCGGGTGGGTGTCCGCGGACACTGCGGACACCTGTCCACCGGATAATAAGTTGTTTTTTATCAATAGCTTATGGATTGGCACGCAACCTGCATTGACGTCCTGTGACGCCACCGAGCCCAGCCACCATGATTCGTGACACTTCTGCACAGGACCAGGTCATCCGTTCCACCGAACAGCGCGTGGTCTGGCGCCGTTGGCTGTGGCCCGGAGTGGGCGCCATCGTGGTCCTGGCCGGGATCGGCTGGGCGGTCACCGCATGGAGTGCAGGCAGCCGGTCGTTCGATGCCAGCCGGGTGCGCATCGCCACCGTCGGCCAGGGCGACCTGGTGCGCGACATCGCCGCCGACGGCCGTGTGATCGCCGCCAACAGCCCGGTGCTGTACGCCATCTCCGCCGGCACGGTGACGCTGAGCGTGGTGGCCGGCGACGTGGTCAAGCGAGGCCAGGAGCTGGCACGCATCGACAGCCCGGAACTGCGCAGCAAGCTCGCCCAGGAGCAGGCGACCCTGGCGGGGCTGGAAGCCGAATCCAGCCGCGCCGCCCTGGATGCCACGCTGGCGCGGGCCAATGCCAGCAAACTCACCGACCAGGCCCGGATCGACAAGCAGGCCGCCGTCCGCGATCTGGAGCGCTACCAGCGCGGCTTTGATGGCGGCGCGGTGCCGCAGGTGGAACTGGCCAAGGCGCAGGACACCCTGAAGAAGACCGACATCGATCTGCAGCACGCCCAACGCGATGCGGCGTTGAAGAGCCAGGGCGCGGACCTGGATTCGCGCAACAAGCGCCTGCTGGCCGATCGCCAGCGTGCGGTGGTGGCCGAGGTGCAGCGCCAGGTGGACGCGCTCACCCTGCTCGCCCCGTTCGATGGTCAGGTCGGCCAGGTGCAGGCGGTACAGCACACCCAGGTGGCGGCGAACGCGCCGATCCTGGGTGTGGTGGATCTGTCCAAGTTCGAAGTCGAGGTCAAGGTGCCCGAAAGCTTCGCGCGCGACCTTGCCATCGGCATGCCCGCCCAGCTCACCAGCGGCAGCGGCGAACCATTCGCCGGCGCCATCTCGGCGGTATCGCCGGAAGTGGTCAACGGCGAGGTCACCGCGCGCATCCGCTTCACCGACAAGCAACCGCCGGGTCTGCGCCAGAGCCAGCGCATGAGTGCGCGGGTGATGATGGATACCCGCCGCAACGTACTCAAAGTCGAGCGCGGCCCCTTCCTCGAGCAGTCCGGTGGCAGCTATGCCTACGTGATGGACGGCAACACCGCGGTGCGCCGCCCGGTACGCATGGGCGTCAGCAGCCTGGGCGAAGTGCAGGTGCTGTCCGGCCTGCAGGTCGGCGACCGCGTGGTGGTCTCCGGCGCGGACAACTTCGGCGATGCGCCGCGCGTCACGGTGCATTGAGCCGGGACCCGGGACCCGGGACCCGGAAAAGCCAAAGCGACCGGCTACCGCTTTTGTTCTTGATCTACCGGGTCCCGGGTCCCGGCTCCACCATCCACCATCCACCACCACTCCCTACCATAGGAACTTCCGCCATGCTCGAAATGCGCTCCGTCTCCAAGGTCTTCCGCACCGAACAGGTGGAAACGCACGCGCTGCGCTCGCTGGACCTGCATGTGCGCGAGGGCGAATTCGTCGCAGTGACCGGGCCTTCCGGCTCCGGCAAGACCACTTCCCTCAATATCGCCGGACTGCTGGAGACCTTCACCAGTGGCCAGTATCTGCTCGATGGCGAAGATGTCAGCCACCTGTCCGACGACGCCCGCTCGCGCCTGCGCAACCGCAAGATCGGCTTCATCTTCCAGGGCTTCAATCTCATCCCCGACCTCAACCTGTTCGACAACGTCGACGTGCCGCTGCGCTATCGCGGCATGCCCGCCGCCGAGCGCAAGCAGCGCATCGAAGAGGCGCTGACCAAGGTCGGCCTGGGCTCGCGCCTGAAGCACTACCCCACCGAGCTGTCCGGCGGACAACAGCAGCGCGCTGCCATCGCCCGCGCACTGGCCGGCAGCCCACGCCTGCTGCTGGCCGACGAACCCACCGGCAACCTCGACTCGCAAATGGCCCGCGGGGTGATGGAACTGCTGGAGGAAATCAACAGCCAGGGCACCACCATCGTGATGGTCACCCACGACCCGGAGCTGGCCGCACGCGCGCAACGCAACGTGCACATCGTCGATGGACAGGCCACCGATCTGGAACGCGATCCCAGCCTGATGCGCGCGCCCAGCGCCGCTGCAACCCTGGCCGACTAAGGAGCCCGCCCATGTTCGGCTATTACTTCACTCTGGCGGTGCGCAGTTTCCGCCGCAACAAGGTGCTCACCGCACTGATGGTGCTGGCCATTGCGCTGGGCATCGGTGCCAGCATGACCACGTTGACGGTGTTCTACATCCTGTCTGGCGATCCAATCCCGGCAAAGAGCGGTGTGTTGTTTCATCCACAGCTGGATGCACGCTCATTGGATTATCAAGACGACGATGCATTGGATCAGTTGACCCGGTTCGATGCCGAAGCATTGCTGCGGGAGAAACGCGGAGACCAGCAGGTCATGATGACCGCCGGCACCGTTCCGTTGGAGCCGGAAAATAAGTCCTTGCGGCCGCTCTTGCTGGAAGCGCGTTATACGTCTGTCGAATTTTTCCCGATGTTCGATGTGCCTTTCCTGTATGGCGGTCCATGGAC
Organism: Xanthomonas sp. NCPPB 1067; assembly: GCF_020783795.1. Lineage (NCBI taxonomy): Bacteria > Pseudomonadati > Pseudomonadota > Gammaproteobacteria > Lysobacterales > Lysobacteraceae > Xanthomonas > Xanthomonas sp. NCPPB 1067. The sequence goes on along the minus strand of NZ_JAJGQG010000002.1, from coordinate 228,827 downwards.
CAGCAATGATGACGGCAGCCGTGCACGCGTGGTTGTGATCTCCGAAGCCCTCAACAAGAAACTGTTCAGTGGCGACAATAGCGTTGGACGTACGGTAAGCGTCAATCGCAACAGCATGCGGATTGTTGGCGTTACCCGCGAATGGCGTTTGACACCGACGTTTTACAACCTGGGGGGCAGCACCTACGACAAGCCCGAGCAACTCTTTCTGCCCTTCGGTACTGCGATGGAGCTGAAACTTTCGACCAGCGGCCAGCGTTCGTGCTGGGGTGACAGCGGTTCACCGGATGACATCAGTGCAGCCTGTTCCTGGGTTCAATACTGGGTCAAGCTGGATAGCCCGCAAAAGGTCGCCGCATACCGTCGATACCTCGAGAACTACTCCGATCAGCAGCGACGCGCAGGACGCTTCGAGCAGCCAACCAATGTCCAGTTGCGCAGCGTCATGCAGTGGCTGGACTTCAAGAAGGTCGTTCCCAGCGATGTGCGTCTGCAGACGTGGTTGGCATTCGGCTTCCTGTTGGTTTGCCTGGTCAATACAGTGGGCCTGCTGCTGGCCAAGTTCATGCGCCGCAGCGGAGAAATCGGCGTGCGCCGGGCACTGGGAGCCACCAAGCGCAGCATCTTCGCGCAGTCCTTGGTCGAGGCAGGAACGATCGGCTTGGCGGGAGGCATCCTGGGGCTCGGCCTCGCCATGGTGGGCCTGTGGGGTGTGCGTCAACAGCCCGCTCAATATGCCGATCTGGCAACGCTCGATCTAACCATGTTGCTGGCCACGTTCGCGCTAGCGCTCATCGCCAGCGTCGTGGCTGGGCTGCTCCCCGCCTGGCGGGCATGCACCATTCCTCCCGCCATTCAACTCAAAGCGCAGTGAACTGAAATCCGGACAGCGCGATTTTTGCGTCGTTCGCCAGCCCTCACCAAGGAATCGCACATGGCAATCCGCCCTATTCTGTCCACCCTGCGGCGCCACAAGACGGCTGCTGCATTGATTGTGCTGGAAGTGGCACTCAGCTGCGCCATCATCTCCAATGCCCTGTTTCTGATCGGCAATCGCCTGGAGCGTACAAAGCGCCCCAGCGGGCTAACAGAGAATGAACTGGTGACGCTGACCATCAGCGGCATTGGACGCGACGAAGATGCACGTGCACTAACTGAAACAGACTTGGCGGCCCTGCGCAGCATCCCCGGCGTCAAATATGCTTCTAGCGTCAGCCAGGTCCCTTATGGCGACAGCATGTGGGTCAGCGGGCTCAAACTGACAGCCGACCAGAAAAACGCCACCATCACCGTCAACGACTACACTGGAGACAGCCAAACCCTGGATACGATGGGATTGACGTTGATACAGGGGCGCCGCTTTACAGAAGGCGAGTTCACCTGGTCCGATGATAAGACGGCTATCATTCCGAGCGTGATCCTGACAAAAAGTGCGGCCGACAAGCTGTTTCCTGATCAATCCGCTTTAGGGAAATCAATCTATCGCGGCGGCACTCCCATGAAAATCGTCGGCATCGTGGCGCACCTTGCGCGTGTCGGTAACTATGGCGGTGCGGCGGTCTACGACGATTCGATGCTGACCCCAGTCAAGATGACCTACAAGGACGGCGGACGTTATCTATTACGCACCGATCCCAATCGACGTGCGGAGGTATTGCGTCAAGCAGTAACAACACTGGAAAAGAACAGCGCAAGTCGCATCATCGAAAACCCGAAGACGTTCGAGGAAATGCGTCGCAGTTTTTATCGCCAGGACCGCGCCATGGCCTGGCTATTGATCACCATGAGCATCGCGCTGCTGATCGTCACCGCACTGGGTATCGTGGGGCTGGCCAGCTTCTGGGTCCAACAGCGCACCAAACAGATCGGCATCCGTCGGGCGCTAGGTGCCACACGTGGACAGATCCTGCGCTACTTCCAGATCGAGAACCTTCTTTTGGCCTCGATCGGCATCGTGCTCGGCATGCTGATGGCCTACTCGATCAACGTCTGGCTGATGACACGCTATGAATTGCCGCGCTTGCCGCTGATCTATCTGCCGATCGGCGCGATCACGCTGTGGCTGTTGGGTCAGATTGCGGTGTTCTGGCCGGCCCGCCGCGCGGCTGCGGTCCCCCCGGCCGTTGCCACCCGCAGTGCATGATGATCAGCGCTCCTTCCCGGCCCTGGTGGCCGGGATGGGGCTGGTATTGCCAGCATCGATCTCTTGCAACCACCGTTCCGAACCGGACCTCCATATGGCCACCTTATTTGCGACACCGGCGCTGATCGTTCTGGCGGTCTTTTGTGTTGTCCCCGCAGGCCAGCCGCATGCCATAGCCAAGGCGGGCGCTTCGACCCACGACGTCCTTGTCATCGATGACACCCGGCTCAACTGGCACCACAACGATCAGGTTCTGGAGCTCGTCACCACCGGGGATGGCTTGCTGGTCACCCAGGCCAGTGTGGCGCTGGACCTGCAGTTGCAGCGCGGTGACCGCGTGCGCACGGCGGGCCGGACCCAGATCACCGCGGTGGCGCACTTGCTGGACGCACTGCGTGCCGCTGCCGGCAACCCCATCGTCGTGGATGTCCTGCGCGATGGCGTCCAGCTGCGCCTGACCTGGGCAGCGGCAAGCTATGCGCCCTTGCTGCCGCCCACGCCGCGCTAGCGGGGCCAGGTGCCGCCGTAGCGACCACATGCGTCCGCCAGCGGTGTTGCCTCACAACCTGCCGCCTCGCTGCCCCGCAATGGTTTGCAGCACCGTCCTGCACAGTATTCTGTGTCGATCCCTCTTCCCGCGCCTTCCTGAGCACCGCGATGCCGCAGATCCTGATCATCGACGACAACGCCGCCGTGGCCACCGCGTTGGAGGTGCTGTTCTCGCTGCACGACATCGAGGCGCAGCATGCGCAGTCGCCGCACGCAGGCTTGGCGTTGCTCGACGAGCAGGCGTTCGACCTGGTGATCCAGGACATGAACTTCACTGCCGACACCACCTCCGGCGAAGAGGGCGAAGCGCTGTTCGCACAGATCCGTCAGCGCCACCCGGATCTGCCGGTCATCCTGCTCACTGCCTGGACGCATCTGGGTAGCGCGGTGGGGCTGGTCAAGGCCGGTGCGGCCGACTACATCGCCAAGCCCTGGGACGACACCAAGCTGCTGACCACGGTCAACAACCTGCTGGAACTGTCCGAGGCCCGCCGTGAGCTCGCGCGCCGTCGCGAACGCGAGCACCGTGGCCGCGAGCAACTGACACAGCGCTACGATCTACGCGGTGCGGTGTTCGCCGACCCCGCCAGCGAACGTGCCATCGCGCTGGCCTGCCAGGTCGCCCGCTCGGACCTGCCGGTGTTGATCACCGGCCCCAATGGCAGCGGCAAGGAAAAGATCGCCGAGATCATCCAGGCCAATTCGGCCACCAGGCACGGCCCGTTCATTGCGCTCAACTGCGGCGCATTGCCGGGCGAACTGATCGAGGCCGAACTGTTCGGTGCCGAAGCCGGCGCCTACACCGGTGCCAACAAGGCGCGCGAAGGCAAGTTCGAAGCGGCCGATGGCGGTACGCTGTTTCTGGACGAGATCGGCAACCTGCCGTTGGCGGGCCAGATGAAACTGCTGCGCGTGCTGGAAACCGGCCGCTACGAGCGCCTGGGATCCAATCGCGAGCGCCATGCCAAGGTGCGGGTGATCAGCGCCACCAACGCCGATCTGCCTGCGATGATTCGCGATGGCAGCTTTCGCGAGGATCTGTACTACCGGCTCAACACGGTGGAGATCGCATTGCCGCCGCTATCCGAGCGTCCCGGCGACATCGGGCCGCTGGCAGCGCACTTCCTGGCCACAGACAAGCCGTTGTCGGCGCAGGCGCGCGATGCGCTGCAGCGACACGCCTGGCCGGGCAACGTGCGCGAGCTGCGCAACGTACTGCAACGCGCCAGCCTGCTGGCGCAGGGCGCGCGGATCGAGGTCGCCGATCTGAATCTGCCGCGCGCACCAGCCCCGCGTCCACCGGCCACCCCGGCGGGCGAACCGGATCGTGCGCGCATCGAACAGGCCCTGGCACGCGCCCATGGCGTCATCGCCCAGGCCGCCGCCGAGCTGGGATTGAGCCGCCAGGCGCTGTACCGGCGTATGGACCGTTACGGCATCACGTCGGAATGAACTTCGGTATGTGGACACGCTCCTTTACGTTCTCGCTGTTCCTGCGCCTGTTGCCGGTGCTGGCGCTGGCGGCCGCCCTGCCCTGGTTCACCGCCTATTGGCTGGACCACGGATGGCAGGTTGCCGCGATCTCGGTGGTAGTGCTGGTAGGGGCGATGTGGTGGAGCCTGCGCCGCGCCACCGCGCCGATGCGCTCGCTGTTTCGCGCCCTGGCCGGCACCACCAGCAGTTACCGCGACGGCGAGTACAACTTTGGCGTGTACTGGCGCGGTCACGACGAGCTGGCGCAACTGGTTTACGCGCACGCCGAGCTCGGCGACGTGCTGCGCGCGCAGCGGCGCGACCTGGTGCAACGCGAATTGATGCTCGACACCATGCTGCAGAACACGCCCGTGGCGATGCTGCTGGTGGTCGCCGGCGGCGACGGCCTGCGTCGGATCGGGTTTTCCAACAACGCCGCGCGCAAGCTGTTGCATGGCGGGCGCAAACTCGAAGGCCAGCACCTGGACGATGTGCTCGCGCGCATGCCCGGCGAACTGCGCGATGCGCTGGGCCGCGGCGGCGATTGCCTGTTTGCGGTGCGCGAAGACGGCGACGACGAGGACGATGAGCAGATCTACCACCTGTCGCGGCGCAGCTTCCACCTCAATGGCCGTGGCCACGAACTATTGCTGATCCGTACCCTGACCACCGAACTGCGCCGCCAGGAAGTGCAGACCTGGAAGAAGGTGATCCGGGTGATCAGCCACGAGCTGAACAATTCGCTTGCCCCGATCGCCTCGCTGGCGCATTCGGGCGCCGAACTGTTGCGACGTGAGCGTACCGACAGGCTGGGCACGGTGTTCGAGACCATCGAAGAACGCGCGCGTCATCTGGAAGGCTTCATCCGCGGCTATGCGCGGTTCGCCAAGTTGCCACAGCCGCAGCTGCAGACCATCGAATGGGCACCGTTCCTGGAACGTTTGCGGCAGCAGATCCCGTTCCACCTGCAGGGCGATCTGAGCGATGTCACCAGCCGCATCGACGCCGCGCAGGTCGAACAAGCCCTGCTCAATTTGCTGAAGAATGCGCACGAAGCCTGCAGCGAGGCGCAGCCGCCCAATGGCGATGTCGTCGTGCGCGTGACGCGCGTGCCGCAGTGGCTGCGCATCGAAGTGCTCGACCGCGGCAACGGCATGAACGAGGCGGTGCTGCACAATGCATTGATGCCGTTCTATTCCACCAAGCGCAACGGAACCGGGCTGGGGCTGGCGCTGACGCGCGAGATCGCCGAGGCCCATGGCGGGCGTATCTCGCTGCACAACCGCGAGCATGGCGGCCTGTGTGTGACCCTGCTGTTGCCGTTGGCCACGTGAAAGCCGCGCCCCGCTCGCGCCTGGATCATGCAGGCATCAACACGAACCATTCATTGCGCCGGCTCATGCGTGGCAAAAGCCCGCTACGCACCCGGTAGGAGTACCCCCGGGCACGACGGGCGTCTTTCAGTCGCGCCCAGCTGCGTTCCTACGCAGTCAGGGTCGCACTGCATTGTCCGCCACCAGGCGGCTTACTTCTTCGTGGGCCGCTGCCAGCCTTCCACCACGGTCTGGCGCGCGCGTGTCACGCTCAGCTCGCCGGCCGGGGCATCGCGGGTGATGACCGATCCGGCGCCGATGGTGGAATGGGCGCCGATGTCGATCGGCGCTACCAGCGCACTGTTGGACCCGACGAACGCGCCATCGCCAATGGTGGTCTGCGACTTGTTGACGCCATCGTAGTTGCAGGTGATGGTGCCGGCGCCGATATTGACCTTGCTGCCGATCGTCGCATCACCCAGGTAGGTCAGGTGATTGGCCTTGCTGCCCACGCCCATGCTGACTTTCTTGGTCTCGACGAAGTTGCCGATATGCACGCCGTCGGCGAGCACGGTGCCCGGCCGCAAGCGCGCGAACGGGCCGATCTGCACCGCGCCTTCGGTGATCACGCCTTCCAGGTCGCAATGCGCGCGCACCTGCGTGCCGGCGCCGAGATCGACATCGCGCAGCCGGACGAACGGGCCGATCACCACGCCATCGCCGAGCGTGACCTCGCCCTCCAGGATCACATCGACGTCCAGCTGCACATCGCGGCCGACCCGTACCGTGCCGCGCTGCTCCACACGTGCCGGGTCGGCCATGCGCACGCCCTCCAGGCACAGCGCACGTGCGGCGCGCGCCTGCCAGGCGCGTTCGAGCTGCGCGAGCTGCCAAGGGTCGTTGGCGCCCTCCACTTCCTGCGGATCGGCTACCTGCACCATGTCGGCCGGGGTGAAGTCGGCGGCGGCGCTGGCGAAGACGTCGGTCAGATAGAACTCGCCCTGCGCATTCTCGTTCGACAGACCGGACAGCCAGCGGCGTAGTGCGGTGGATTCGGCGGTGAGGATCCCGGTATTGACGGTGCGGATGCGGCGCTGCTCTTCGCTGGCATCCTTCTGCTCGACGATCGCGGCGACCTTGCCTGCAACGTCGCGCACGATGCGTCCGTAGCCGGTCGGGTCGGCCAGCTCGGCCACCAGCACCGCCATGCGGCCGGGCGCATGCAGCAGCTCCAGCAGGCTCTGGCTGCGGATCAACGGCACATCGCCATACAGCACGAGCACGGTGGCCGCGTCGGGAATCGCATCGAAGGCCTGTTGTACCGCATGCCCGGTGCCCAGCTGCCGGCGCTGCTCGGCCCACTGCAGATCGCCCTGCCCGGCAAATGCCGCCCGCACCTGGTCGCCGCCGTGGCCGTAGACCACGTGGATCGCCGCCGGCTGCAGCTGCCGCGCGGTGGCGATCACATGCGCCAGCATCGGCTGGCCCGCCACTGGTTGCAGTACCTTGGGCAAGGCCGAGCGCATGCGCTTGCCCTCGCCCGCGGCCAGGATCACGACATGCAGAGGCAGGGTCATTACGGTGTTCCGGTTGCAAGAGATGATCGAATTCTAATCGCAGTGCCGCAATGCCGCGTGCTCAAGGCATGCCCTCGGCATGCGATGACACGTTTTTAAGCGCTGCGCCCGCTAGGATGGGCGCCCTTTCCTCTTGTCCGGCATGCATGAGTCTGTTCCGCCAAGGCAGCCAGTTCACCCTGATCGGCGCACTGCAGCTGGCGGTGGACTGCGGCATCTTCATCGCCGCCACCGCCGCCGGCATGCCCACGGCACCGGCCAACCTGCTCGGACGTATTAGCGGCGCAGTGCTTGGATTCTGGCTCAATGGACGCTACACCTTCGCGCATCGGGATGGTGCGCGTCTGGGTTGGCAACGCTTTGGCCGCTTTGCGGTGATGTGGGTGACGCTGACCATCGTCAGCACCTGGCTGCTGTCGGCCACCGTCGATCTGGTGGGCTTGCGCCAGGCCTGGCTCGCCAAACCGCTGGTCGAAGGCGGGCTGGCAATCGTGTCGTTCCTGCTGGGCCGGCACGTGGTGTATCGCTGAGGCAAGATCGACAGCGCCTGCGAACGGCCGCATGGAGTGTGTTGCATGGACTCGCGAACCATGAGCAGCTGACAAACCTGCCGTGCGCACCACCAGGCGGGCGCGGCCGGTGCTCGAAACCGGTATGTACCAATCGGACACTCCATTCCTCCGCGCCTTCCTCACCCCCGCTGACGACTGCTTACTGCGTTGTGTTCGCCGCTACGAGGCGTTGCTCCGGCCGATTGCCGACTGCTAGGTCTTGTTGTCCACCTGCTGGCAGAAGTCGCCCAGGCTGCGCACCAATGCGGCGCGGTGCAGCGCGTCCAGTTGCCATTGCGCGGCATAGTGCGCGGCCGCGCGCGCGGTACTGGCCGGACACCCGGGGGCCGCCCGTGCCGGACCTGCGGCGGCCAATGCGTCGAGCAACTCGCCTTGCAGTTGATCCAGACGCGCGCGCAACGTGGCCAGATCCGGCCGCGCCGTCTGCGGCGCGCGGCCACGTTCGTGCCAACGGTCCAACAGCGCGTACTGCACCGATTTATTGGCTTCGATCTGTGCAGCGAAGAAACGCACTGCATCGTCGGCCTGCAAGCCATGGGCCGCGGCCTGGTCGCGCACGCTGAGCAACACCGCCGCTTCGCGGGTCTGATCCAGCACCGGCTTGCCGCTGTCCCACTTGCTCAGGGCCACCGCATCGCCGATCGCATTGCGCTGCACGATCCGGTCCAGCAACGGATCCAGTGGCGGTTGGCCGAGCGCGGGCCAGGCGCACCCAAGCAAGGCCACGGCAAGCAAACCATTCAACAGATCATTGCGGACGCCAGCGGTCGAAAGTCTCATGGTGTACTCCTCAGGGGGGCCAGACGCGGTGCGTCGCGCTGCGGCTTCGATGCAGCGCAAGGCCGGGCGGGCCAGTGTGCCCACTCCCTGCAGAAGGCGGTTTCCTATCGCGCAAGCGCAGCGCCCCAAACGAAAACACCGACCCAAGGGTCGGCGTTTCGTGCTCCCTGCGCAGCTGCGCTGCCCGGTCGGAAGCGTGGGCAACCGCTCAGTGCTTGAGGTTACGGCGCAGACGCTCCAGCGCCTGCAGTTGCACCGTCGCCTCGGCCAGTTGGCGCTGCGCCTGAGCCACGTCCAGCGTGTCGCCACGGTTGGCCAGCAGGCGCTCGGCCTCTTCCTTGACCTTGCGCACGGCGGCTTCGTCGATGTCCTGCGCGCGCACCGCAGTGTCGACCAGCACGGTCACCACCTGCGGCTGCACTTCCAGGATGCCGCCGGAGATGGCGAAGTCCAGCTGTTCGCCACTGGCGGTGGTGACCACCACCTTGCCCGGCTTCAGGCGCGTGATCAGCGGCGCATGCTTGGGTGCGATGCCCAGCTCGCCCAATTCGCCGGTGGCCACGACCAGCGTCGCCTCACCGTGGAAGATTTCCTTCTCGGCGCTGACGATGTCGCAACGGATAGTGCTCATGGTGCCTCACGTTGTGAGGCGGGGATTGGGGATTGGGGATTGGGGATTGGTAACCGCGGCGTTCACCGTCGTTGCCATCCTCATCCACCGTGCCAATCACCGCCGTACCTAATCCCGAATCCCGAATCCCGGCTCTTACGCCTTGGCGCTCATCTTGTTGGCCTTCTCGACGGCCTCTTCGATACCGCCGACCATGTAGAACGCCTGCTCCGGCAGGTGGTCGTACTCGCCGTCGCAGATCGCCTTGAAGCCGCGGATGGTGTCCTTCAGCGAAACGTACTTGCCCGGCGAGCCGGTGAACACTTCGGCCACGTGGAAGGGCTGGCTGAAGAAGCGCTCGATCTTGCGCGCGCGCGACACCGACTGCTTGTCTTCTTCGCTCAGCTCGTCCATACCCAGGATCGCGATGATGTCCTTCAGTTCCTTGTACTTCTGCAGGGTCTGCTGGACGCGCTGGGCGGTTTCGTAGTGCTCGTGGCCGATCACCAGCGGATCCATCTGGCGGCTGGTGGAGTCCAGCGGATCCACCGCCGGGTAGATGCCCAGCGAAGCGATGTTACGGCTCAGCGTGACGGTCGAGTCCAGGTGGGCGAAGGTGGTCGCCGGCGACGGGTCGGTCAGGTCGTCCGCAGGCACGTACACCGCCTGGATCGAGGTGATCGAACCGCTCTTGGTCGAGGTGATGCGTTCCTGCAGCACGCCCATTTCTTCGGCCAGGGTCGGCTGGTAGCCCACCGCCGACGGCATACGGCCGAGCAGTGCGGACACTTCGGTACCGGCCAGCGTGTAGCGGTAGATGTTGTCCACGAACAGCAGCACGTCCTTGCCCTTGCCGCTGGCGTCCTTCTCGTCGCGGAAGTACTCGGCCATGGTCAGGCCGGTCAGCGCCACGCGCAGACGGTTGCCCGGCGGCTCGTTCATCTGGCCGTACACCATCGCGACCTTGTCCAGAACGTTGGAGTCCTTCATCTCGTGGTAGAAGTCGTTGCCCTCGCGGGTACGCTCGCCCACGCCGGCGAACACGGACAGACCCGAGTGCGCCTTGGCGATGTTGTTGATCAGCTCCATCATGTTGACGGTCTTGCCCACGCCGGCGCCGCCGAACAGGCCGACCTTGCCGCCCTTGGCGAACGGGCACATCAGGTCGATCACCTTGATGCCGGTTTCCAGCAGCTCGGTGGTCGAGGCCTGGTCCTCGTAGGACGGCGCGCCACGGTGGATTTCCCAATGATCCGAAGCCTGCACGTCGCCGGCTTCGTCGATCGGGTTGCCGAGCACGTCCATGATGCGGCCCAGGGTACCGGCGCCCACCGGCACGGCAATCGCGCGGCCGGTGTTGGTGGCGACCAGGTTGCGCTTCAGGCCGTCGGTGGAGCCGAGTGCGATGGTACGCACGACGCCATCGCCCAGCTGCTGCTGGACTTCCAGCGTGATGGCGGTGCCGTCGACCTTCAGCGCGTCGTACACCTTCGGCACTTCATTGCGCTGGAACTCGACGTCGACGACCGCGCCGATGATCTGAACGATCTTGCCCTGACTCATTTTGCTGCTCCGGTTAGCTTTGTTCTGTCCGAGGGGCCGATGCCATCTCGTTGAATTTTGTGATCTGGGATTCGTGATCGGGGATTCGCGAGGGCGCAATCCCCAGCGCTCCAACCAATCCCGAATACCCAATCCCGGCCGTGCTTACACAGCGGCTGCGCCGCTGACGATTTCCGAGATTTCCTGGGTGATCGCCGCCTGACGCGCCTTGTTGTAGACCAATTGCAGCGTGCCGATCATCTTGCTGGCGTTGTCGCTGGCGGCCTTCATCGCCACCATGCGCGCCGCATGTTCGGAGGCCACGTTTTCCAACACCGCCTGATACACCAGCGACTCGATGTAGCGCGTCATCACGTGCTCCAGCACGGTCGCGGCATCGGGTTCGTACAGGTAGTCCCAGTCGTGGTGCGCCACCTTGTGCTCGGCGGCCGGCAGCGGCAGCAGCTGGTCGAAGCTGGCCTTCTGCGTCATGGTGTTCACGAAGCGGTTGTAGACCAGATAGACGCGGTCCACCTTGCCTTCGATGTAGGCATCGATCATCACCTTGATCACACCGATCAGCTGCTCGACCTGCGGGCTGTCGCCCAGGTGGGTCACGCTGCCGACCATGTTGACCTTGACGCGACGGAAGAAGGCCGACGCCTTCTGGCCGATGGTCACCACATCGATCTCGGCGCCCTTGTCCTGCCACGGGCGCACTTCGCCCAACATCTTGCGGAACAGGTTGTTGTTCAGACCGCCGGCCAGGCCGCGGTCGGACGAGATCACGATGTAACCGACCCGCTTGACCTGCTCGCGCTCGACCAGAAACGGATGCTGGAAATCGGTGCTGGCCTGCGCCAGATGGCCGATCACCTGCTTCATCGCCTGCGCATACGGACGCGAGGTCTTCATGCGGTCCTGCGCCTTGCGGATCTTGGAGGCCGAGACCATTTCGAGCGCGCGCGTCACCTTGCGGGTGTTCTGCACGCTCTTGATCTTGGTTTTGATTTCGCGTCCGCCTGCCATATCTGTTTACTCGGGACTCGGGACCCGGGACCCGGGACCCGGAAAGAGCCCGCAATCACGCGTCGTTGTTGTTTCGTGGCACCTGGGGCAGTGGACCTGAGGACTCCGCTTGCGCGGGTCCCCGGTCCCGGGTCCCGGGTCCCGGCTCTTACCAGCTACCCGTGGTCTTGAACTCTTCGATGCCCTTCTTGAACGCGGCTTCGATGTCGTTGTCCCAACCGCCAGTGCTGTTGATCTTGGAGACCAGCTCGCCCTGGGTGTTGGCGAAGTGCGCGTGCAGGCCTTCCTCGAACGCCAGCAGCTTGTTGACCGGCACCTCGTCGAGGTAGCCCTCGTTGACGGCATAGATCGACAGCGCCTGGTTGGCGATGGACATCGGCGCGTACTGCTTCTGCTTCATCAGCTCGGTGACGCGCTGACCGCGCTCGAGCTGCTTGCGGGTGGCTTCGTCCAGGTCCGAGGCGAACTGCGCGAACGCCGCCAGCTCACGGTACTGCGCCAGCGAGATACGGATGCCGCCGGACAGCTTCTTGATGATCTTGGTCTGGGCGGCACCACCGACGCGCGACACCGAGATACCGGCGTTGACGGCCGGACGGATACCGGCGTTGAACAGGTCGGTTTCCAGGAAGATCTGGCCGTCGGTGATCGAGATCACGTTGGTCGGCACGAATGCAGACACGTCGCCGGCCTGCGTCTCGATGATCGGCAGTGCGGTCAGCGACCCGGTCTTGCCGGTCACCGCACCGTTGGTGAACTTCTCCACGTACTCCTCGGACACGCGCGCGGCGCGCTCGAGCAGGCGCGAATGCAGATAGAACACGTCACCCGGGTAGGCTTCGCGACCCGGCGGGCGCTTGAGCAGCAGCGAGATCTGGCGGTAGGCCACGGCCTGCTTGGACAGATCGTCGTACACGATCAGCGCGTCTTCGCCGCGATCCATGAAGTACTCGCCCATGGTGCAGCCGGCGTACGGGCTGATGTACTGCATCGCAGCCGATTCGGACGCGGTCGCCGCAACCACCACGGTGTGCGCCAGCGCGCCGTTCTCTTCCAGCTTGCGCACGATGTTGGCGACGGTCGAGGCCTTCTGACCGATCGCCACGTACACGCACTTGATGCCGGTGCCCTTCTGGTTGATCACCGCGTCGATCGCCAGCGCGGTCTTGCCGGTCTGACGGTCACCGATGACCAGCTCGCGCTGGCCGCGGCCGATCGGAATCATCGCATCGACCGACTTGTAGCCGGTCTGCACCGGCTGATCGACCGACTTGCGCCAGATCACGCCGGGCGCAACGCGCTCCACCGGTGCGGTCTGGGTGGCGCCCAGCGGGCCCTTGCCGTCGATCGGCTCGCCCAGCGCGTTGACCACGCGGCCCAGCAGTTCCGGACCGACCGGCACTTCCAGGATACGGCCGGTGGTCTTGGCCACGTCGCCTTCGCGCAGGTTCTCGTAGTCGCCCAGCACCACGGCGCCGACCGAATCGCGTTCCAGGTTCAGCGCCAGGGCGAAGGTGTTGTTCGGCAGTTCGATCATTTCGCCCTGCATCACGTCGGCCAGGCCGAAGATGCGCACGATGCCGTCGGACACACTGGTCACGGAGCCTTCGTTGCGCGACTCCGCGGACAGCTTGACCGTCTCGATGCGGGTCTTGATCAGGTCGCTGATTTCGGAGGGGTTGAGCGTGGTTGCCATCGTTCAGTCCTAGGTGCCGGCCGCGAGGGCCATGCGTTTATGTGAATTCAGTGGGCGAGCGAGCTTTGCAGACGCGCAAGCTTGCCCTTCAGCGAGCCGTCGATGACCACCTCGCCGGTGTCGATCACCGCGCCGCCGATCAGCGACGCATCCACCGCGGTGGTGATATCCACTTCGCGGCCGAAGCGCTTCTTCAGCGCAACGGCGATCGTGTCCAGCTCCGACGGCGTCATCGCGGCAGCCGAGGTCACCGTCGCCTTGACGACGTGTTCGGCCTCGGCACGCAGCTGTTCGTACAGCCCGGCCACTTCCGGCAGCAGCGGCAGCCGCTGCGCATCGGCCAGCAGGCCGAGAAAGCGCAGATACTCTTCGCCGGCCTGCGGCGGCGCCAGCAGCGTCACCGCCTGGTCCTGGCTCAGGGCCGGGTTGAGCAGCAGCGCAGCCACGCGCGGGTCGCCGGCCACCTGTGCCGAAAACGCCAGCGCATCGGACCAGGGCGCGAAATTGCCGCCCTCACGCGCGATCGCAAACGCGGCACGGCCGTAGGGACGGGCAAGTGTGAGGGCCTGACTCATCGATCAAATCTCCGCCGCCAGCTCGTCGAGCAGCGCCTTGTGGGCGTTGGCGTCGATTTCGCGCTTGAGCAGCTTTTCGGCACCGCTGACCGCCAGTACCGAGACCTGCTTGCGCAGCTCTTCGCGGGCACGGGTGGCCGAGGCGTCGATCTCCGCCTGGGCCAGGTCCTTCTGACGGTTGGCTTCGGCAATCGCCTCCAGCTTGGCCGCTTCGATGATCTGGTTGGCGCGCGCGTGGGCCTGATCGATGATCTCGTTGGCCTTGGTGCGGGCGTCCTTGAGGGCTTCGTTGACCTTTTCCTGCGCCTGCGCCAGGTCCTTCTGGCTGCGATCGGCGGCAGCCAGACCTTCGGCGATCTTTTGCTGACGCTCTTCGATCGCCTGCAGCAGCGGCGGCCAGATCTTGGTCGCGACGATCCAGATCAGACCGGCGAAGGCCAGCGCCTGGGCAAAGATGGTAAGGGTGATATCCATGGGTCGCTCAATCGCTGTTTAGGGGTGAAAGCGCCGCCGCACGGGCGACGCTTTCCGACCTTCATCCGCAGATGCAACCGCGCTCGGCTGCATCCACATCCCGCTACCGCTGGATCAGCCGGCAGCCTGCGACAGACGCTCGATGAACACCTGGGCCAGGGGGTTGGCGAAGGCGAACAGCAGGCCGACGGCGACGCTGATGATGAACGCGGCGTCGATCAGGCCGGCGGTGATGAACATGCGCACCTGCAGCACCGGGATCAGTTCCGGCTGGCGTGCCGCCGATTCCAGGAACTTGCCAGCCATGATGGCCAGACCGAGGCCGGCACCCAGGGCGGCCAGGCCGATCATGATGCCGACGGCGAGGACGGTGGAGCTCTGGACTTGAGCGAGGTTGGTCAGGACGGCGAGGTACATGGTGATCTCCGAACGAAAGTTTCTAAGGGTGATGGATGAATCGGGATGAAGCGTATGAAGGGTGAAGCGAGACTCAGTGACTGTCTTCCGACAGGCTCAGATACACGATCGACAGCATCATGAAAATGAAGGCCTGCAGCGGAATCACCAGCAGGTGGAACAGCATCCAGCCGAGGCCGAATACGCCGCCAGCAACCATGCCGGCGATGCCCGCACCGCCCAGCACCCAGATCAGCAGGAAGACGATCTCGCCGCCGAACATGTTGCCGAACAGTCGCATCGCCAGCGAAATCGGCTTGCTCAGCCACTCGACGATGTTCAAGAGCAGGTTGAACGGCATCATCCACTTGCCGAACGGCGCCGTGAGGAATTCCTTGGTCATGCCGCCCACGCCCTTGGAGCGCAGCGAGAAGAAGATCATCAGGAAGAACACGCTGATCGACATGCCCAAGGTGGCATTGACGTCGGCGGTGGGCACCGGCTTCCAGGCGTGGATGCCGGCCCAGCCCAGCGGGATGGCGATGAAGTCGGCCGGGATCATCTTGATGAGGTTCATCAACAGGATCCAGAAGAAGATCGTGATCGCGATCGGGGTCACCAGCTTGCTGGTGCCGTGGTAGGTGTCCTTGGCCTGGCGATCGACGAACTCCAGGCAGATTTCCACGAACGCCTGCCACTTGCCCGGCACGCCGGCGGTGGCCTTGCGGGTCGCCATCCAGAACGCCACCACCATGATCAGCCCCATCAACAACGCCATGATCAGCGTGTCGAGGTGGATGGTCCAAAACGTACCGCCGCCCTCGCGAACCGGGTAGACCAGATTCTGCAGGTGGTGCTGGATATAGGAGGTAGGTGTCGCTGCCTCGCCCGCCATGTGTACGTAGCCTTTTTAGTTCGGATCAACGCCTGGCCAGAGCCAGAACCTGAAAAATCAGCCCGATGGCGATACCTGCCAGCAGGGCCAGAGGAGGCAGCCGCCACAGGCCGAAGCCCAGCGCCAGCGCCACGAAAACCAACACCCACTTCAACACCATCGCCAGGATCAGCCGGACCATGGCAGTCCCGGCCGCCAGGACACCGCCCCCGAGCGCAGTACGTGCCGCGACCCAACCGCCCAGCACCGTCGCAAACCCGGTCAACGCCACCCCGGCAGAGTAGCGGGGACCGACCAGCAGCAACCCCAGACTGGTTATAGCTACAGCTGCAAGCGGATATACCGCAGCGCGCAGCATCAACCGCCGACCCGCGTCAACGGAGTTCAGCACTACGGTTACCTTAGGTGTGAATGGGTGGGAAGCGCAGTTGCGCCTCGTCGAGCCGCGAGAGTATAGCAATGGGACAAATTGCGAGACAACCGGCGGAGGTCATGAGTTGCTGCGATGCACCAAGTGGCCGTCGCTGCAACGGCCGGGAACTTTGCCACAAACCGGCGGTCGTAACCCACGAGGCCTGCACATCCTCGTCGAAAGGTGTCACCGCAGGCCGCGTCAAGGAGCCCTGGGAGACCGGGGCTCCTGCTTTTGACGCCATGTCGCGCGCCGCGACCTTCCCACCGACGGGCCAATCCGCTGCAGTGCACGATCGTCTGCGCTGGGTGCCGGTGTCGAGCGTGGTGCGCGCATGCGCATCAAGCCCTCCCTCTCTTGCGCAATCGGCGACAGAAACCGTACTGATCGGTATGCGCCAACGCACAGTTTACGACAGCGGACATGGGCGACGAAGAAGTGCCGTGCTGGTGCAAGGTCCCACGGCCATTGACGATGCGGACCGTTTTGTCCGATTGCTATGTTCGCCTTCACAGGTATGCGACGAGGCTTTCACTTTTGGAAGACGCCGGCTTATCGATAGTGCGCGCCACTGGCTCAACGGCCTGACCATTCCAAGAATTCGGAGCTCCCCATGAAACATCTCCTCGCACTGGCGATCCCGTGCGTCCTGGCCGTCGCCTATGTCGCGCCCGTACACGCCGAAGATACCGATGACCGCTTCCAGCTCCGCCTTGGCGCGATGAATGTCGACAACGACAACACCATCCGCGGCAACACGCTGCTGGCCGGCAACAACGTCTCGGTCAACGAGGACTTCAAGCTGGGCGGCAAGGAATGGGAGCCGCGCGTGGACGGCGTGTTCCGCATCAGCACCCGCCAGCGCCTGATCTTCGACTACTTCAAGTACGACAAGGATCGCCGCGAGACGCTGACCCAGGATCTGAGCGCCGGTGGCGTCACCGTGCCGACCGGCAGCTTCATCAAGGGCGAGCTGAAGTACCAGGTCGCCACCCTGGTGTACGACTATTCGGTGATCGATTCCCCGGAATTCAGCCTTGGCCTGCAGATCGGTGCCGAGTACGCCAAGGTGGAGGCCAATGCCTATGCCGATCTGGGCAGCGTGTTCAGTGGCGACGTGGTGGACGAAAGCGAAGACGGCGCCGCGCCGGTGGTCGGCATCCGCTTCACCGCGCGTCCCAGCGAGAACTGGCTGTTCAACGTGCAGGGCCAGTACCTCAACACCAGCTGGGGCGACTTCGGCGATTACGACGGCGACCTGAGCCGCGCCAATGCGATCGCCGAGTACCGCTTCACCAAGAACTTCGGCATCTTCGCCGGCTACGACTGGTTCAAGCTCGATGTCGACCAGCGCGGCAGCGACGGCCTGATCGGCCTGAAGCAGGAGTTCAAGGGTCCGGTGGCAGGCGTGACCCTCGCGTTCTGATCCACGCATCGCTGCACGCGTACGACGCCCCGCCTCGCGCGGGGCGTTGTCGTTGTCGTCATGTGCACGCGATCGCCGTCCGGACCGGCAGGCGGCTGCCATGACCGCACCCTGCTGCTGCCGCTCGTGCGCCTGCGATACCGCGACACATGGCCGTCGCAGGCAGCGCACGCGCTGCCCGCTTTCCCCTGTGCGCGCATCCACGCCCATCGGGCGCCCTGGTCGCCCTCGTCGCCCTCGTCGCCCCGCATGCGCGCGACCGACCTTGACGCTGAGGCGGGCATCAACACCACGGTGCAGGCCGGCTCAATCGGCTACGCGTTCGCCCCCCTTGATCACGCTGTCCACGCGCATCAACACGCCGACATCCTGCAGCGGATCGCCCTCGACCGCGATCAGGTCGGCGTAGCGGCCTGGAACGATCGCACCGACGTCACCGGCACGTCCCAGTGCGTCAGCGGCCTCCACCGTCGCCGCGCGAATGGCCTCCAGTGGTGTCATGCCCCACTCCACCATCTTGGCGAACTGGCGCGCGTTGTCGCCATGCGGATAGACGCCTGCGTCGCTGCCGAATACCAGCCTGACGCCCGCGGCATGTGCGGCCCGGAAGGTCTCGCGCTGCTTGCGCCCGATCTGCCGTTCCTTCTCCAGCGATTCGGCGAACAAGCCGTTTCGTTCGCCCTCGGCCAGGATGTAGTCGTCGTTGTAGATGTCCATCGAAAACCGCGTGCCATGCGCCTTGGCCAGCTTGAACGATTCGGCATCGGCCAGACTGGCGTGTTCGATGGTGTCGGCACCGGCACGGATCGCGTCGTTGATGCCGCCGGTACCATGCGCATGCACAGCCACCTTGAGCCCCAGCCGGTGCGCCTCATCCACCAGCGCGCGCATTTCCTCCAGGCTGTACTGCTGCGCACCCACGCTGTCGGTCTTGGACAGCACTCCGCCGGTGCCGCAGAACTTGATCACCTCCGCACCGTATTTGCGCAGCGTGCGTACCGCAGTCCGGATCGCATCCGGACCATCGGCGACGCCGGGGCCGGTGACCTTGACCGACGGCGGAAACTCGGTGGCATCGCAGTGCCCACCGGTGGCGCCGATGCCGTAGGTCGCCGGCACGATACGCGGGCCCGGCACGGTGCCGCGCTCGATCGCCTGCTTGAGCGCGACATCGTCGTAGTGGAGCGAGCCGACATTACGCACGGTGGTGAATCCCGCGCGCAGCGTCCTGGCCGCATTGGCCACGCCGACCACGGTCCAGAAATTATCGGTGAATTCCAGGCTCTTGTAGCCGCCCAGGGTGGGATCCACGGTGAGATGCACATGCATGTCGATCAGGCCGGGCAGCAGCGTGCGCCCGCCAAGATCGATGCGCTGCGCCTGTGCCGGCACCGGATCGCCTTGCCGGCCGACGCGGGTGATGCGGCCGGCGACCACCTCGATCTGCGGCTGCTCCAGATAGCGGCCGGCCTGCACGTCGAGCAGGCGCGCAGCGGTGATGACGGTGGTCTGTGCATGCGCAGCCAATGACGCACACAGGCAGCCTGCAGCGGTGAGCAAGGCCGGCAAACGCATCTTCGACATACGGGTCGTCCCTGAGCTGCGAACGGCGTGTCCGCGTACCGATGGTGCAAGCGTGCTGCAGGCTGTGCAAGCGCCTGATCACGGATATCGCACGACGCGACCGCCTTGCGCAGCAGCGGCCCTGTCGAGCGCGATCGGTGCGATATCGCTATGCACCAGACCCGATGCCAGATCCTCTGCAGCATCCGCCTGCGTTGGTCAGCCGTGCCGACCGATACGATCGGAGCGCAGCCGCCAGGCCGCGTCGCCCATGCGATTGCCTACCGCGCCGGAACATTCGGGAGCCGCACGCGCGCCTGCACCTGCGTGCCCGGGTGCACGGCATGGCAACGACCACAGCAGCAACACGCAGCCAAGCGCTCAACGCCGACGCCCCGCGCAAGGCGGGGCGTCGTGGAAGGACAAGCCTGTGAGCGCCTACTTCTTCTTCGGGATGTACAGATCGGTGATGGTGCCGTCGTAGACCTCGGCGGCCATGCCAACCGACTCGCTCAGGGTCGGATGCGCGTGGATGGTGTGGCCGATGTCCTCTGCCTCGGCACCCATCTCGATGGCCAGGCCGATCTCGGCCAGCAGGTCACCCGCATGCACGCCGACGATGGCGCCGCCGATCACGCGATGCGTGTCTTCGTCGAAGATCAGCTTGGTGAAGCCCTCGGTACGGCCGATGCCGATGGCGCGGCCGCTGGCCGCCCACGGGAACTTGGCCACACCGACCTTCAGGCCCTTGGCCTTGGCCTCGGTCTCGGTGACGCCGACCCAGGCGATTTCCGGATTGGTGTACGCCACCGACGGGATCACCCGCGCCACCCACTCCTTCTTTTCGCCGGCAGCCACTTCGGCGGCCAGCTTGCCTTCGTGGGTCGCCTTGTGTGCCAGCATCGGGTTACCGACGATGTCGCCGATGGCGAAGATGTGCGGCACGTTGGTGCGCATCTGCCGGTCCACCGGAATGAAACCGCGCTCGGTGATGGTCACGCCAGCCTTGTCGGCGCCGATCTTCTTGCCATTGGGCGCGCGCCCCACTGCGACCAGCACACGGTCGTAGGTGGTGGCCTCCAGGCCAGGCTCGTCGCCTTCGGCCGCGGCTTCGAAGGACACGGTGATGCCCTTCTTGTCGGCCTTGACGTCGGTGGCCTTGGTCTTGAGATGGACGTCCACGCCCTGCTTCTTCAGACGATCGGCCAGCGGTTTGACCAGGTCCTTGTCGGCGCCCGGCATCAGTTGGTCCATGAACTCGACCACGGTGACCTTGCTGCCGAGCGCGCTGTACACCGTGGCCATTTCCAGGCCGATGATGCCGCCGCCGACCACCAGCAGGGTCTTGGGAATGTCGTGCAGTTCCAGCGCGTCGGTGGAGTCCATCACGCGCTTGTCGTCCCACGGGAAGTTGGGCAGCTTCACCGCCTGCGAACCGGCCGCGATGATGCAATGCTCGAAGCGCAACAGCTGGGTCTTGCCGTCGTCGCCGACGATCTCCAGTTCGTTGGGCGAAACGAAGCTGGCCACGCCGGTGACGGTGCGCACCTTGCGCTGCTTGGCCATGCTGGCCAGGCCGCCGGTGAGCTTACCGACCACTTTTTTTTTGTAATCGCGCAGCTTGTCCAGGGCGATCTTGGGCTGGCCGAAGTCCACGCCGAAGTCGCCGGCATGGGCCACTTCATCGATCACGGCGGCAGCGTGCAGCAAGGCCTTGGACGGGATGCAGCCGACATTGAGGCAGACTCCACCGAGGCTGGCGTAGCGCTCGATCAACACCGTGTCCAGGCCCAGGTCGGCCGCGCGGAACGCGGCGGTGTAGCCACCGGGACCGGCGCCGAGCACCACCATCTTGCACTCGATATCGGCCGCCTTGCCGCTGGCCAGTGCCGGCTTGGGCGCGGCCGGTTCGGCCGGAGCGCGATGCGACGGCGTCACCGGCGGCTTGCTGCCGGGCGCTGCAGCCGCTGGTGCCGTGGCCGGCTTGGTGTCGGCCTTGGCCGGCGCGGCGGCCTCGCCTTCGGTTTCCAGCAGCAGCACCACCGCCCCTTCGGACAGGCTGTCGCCGACCTTGACCTTGAGCTCCTTGACCACGCCGGCAGCCGAAGACGGCACCTCCAGCGTGGCCTTGTCCGACTCCAGCGTCACCAGGCCCTGGTCCTTGGCCACACTGTCGCCGACAGCGACCAGCACTTCGATGACGGGGACATCGCTGTAATCGCCGATGTCGGGAACCTTGATTTCAATGACCGCCATTTGCTTCTCCTGTGGCTCAACCGGCCGTGCCGGCAAGCGTCTGCTGGAGTTCATCCAGCGACGATTCGATTTGGGTCCAGCGCTTGTCGCGCTTCTTTTCCTTGCCGTCGCTGGCTTCGATCAGCAGCGCGGCCTGCTGCAGCAGCAGTTCGCCCGCGCCGCAGCTCGGACGCGCGCCGCTGTAGCGCACGCCTGCGACCTGGAACGACAGCACCTCGCCCTCGATCACCGGCGCGGTGCGCCCGGCCGGCGCCAGTTGGCTCAGGGCGTCGGTCCAGTTGCTGACCAGGCGCTTGGCCAGAGCGGCCGGAATCGGGATCTCGACCGTTTCCGGCGTCTGCTCGGTGCGGAACTGCACGCTGCCACGGTCGGCCTGGCTGACCCAGCTGTAGACGCGCTCGTCGGCGCGGCTATGCCGCAGGGTCCAGTCGGCGCCCTCCTTGCCCGGCACCAGCGACACGCCGCTTTCCACGCCGCGCACCGGCAGCGTCAGCAGCGACAGCGCCGGTTTACTGCCACCGTCGAGCAGTGTGGTGACGGCGGCGCCGTAATTGCCCACTGCCGGCGGCCAGCCACGCCCGAGCGCGCTATCGCACTCGCGTGCGGCCACACCGGTCCACGGCAGCACGCCGAGCACGGCGATCGTCAGCAGCGCAGGCTTCACAGCAGGATGCGTCGCATGTCGGCCAGCACCTGCCCCAGGTAGGTGGTGAAGCGCGCGGCGAGTGCGCCATCGACCACGCGATGGTCATAGCTCAGCGACAACGGCAACAGCAGCTTGGGAGCGAATTCCTTGCCGTTCCACACCGGCTGGATCGCCGACTTGGACACGCCCAGGATCGCCACCTCCGGCGCGTTGACGATCGGGGTGAACGCAGTGCCGCCGATGCCGCCCAGCGAACTGATCGAGAAGCAGCCGCCGCTCATGTCGGCCGGACCCAGCTTGCCATCGCGGGCCTTCTTGGCCAGTTCGCCGCTTTCCTGGGCGATCTGGATCACGCCCTTCTTGTCGACGTCGCGGATCACCGGCACGACCAGGCCATTGGGCGTATCGGCCGCAAAGCCGATATGAACGTATTTCTTCAGGGTGAGGTTCTCGCCAGCCGCATCCAGGGAGGCGTTGAACTCGGGGAATTTCTTCAGCGCCGCGGCACTGGCCTTGATCAGGAACGCGAGCATGGTGAGCTTGATGCCGGCCTTCTCGTTCTCCTTGTTCAGCGCCACACGCAGCGCTTCCAGGTCGGTGATGTCGGCCTGGTCGAACTGGGTGACGTGCGGAATCATCGCCCAGTTGCGTGCCAGGTTGGCGCCGGAGATCTTCTTGATGCGCGACAGCGGCTGGGTCTCGGTCTCGCCGAACTTGCTGAAGTCCACCTTCGGCCAGGCCAGCAGATTCAGGCCATTGCCACCGCCGGCAGGCGCGCCGCCGCTGAGCGCCGCCTTGACGTAGCGCTGCACGTCCTCGCGGGTGATGCGGCCGCCCTTTTCGCTGCCCTTGAGCTGGTTCAGGTCCACGCCCAGTTCGCGTGCGAACACGCGCACCACCGGGCTGGCGTAAGGCACCTTAGAGGGCAGCACGCTGTCGGCATCGAAGGTCACCGGCGGGCTGCTCGGGTTGCCGGCCGAGGGCTGTCCACTCTGCGCTGCCTGTGCACCTGCACCGGAACGAGCGCCCTGCACCTGCGCGATTTCGCGCTGGGCCAGCTTGTCCGGCTCGGCGGGCACGGCGACCGGCTCCACCTTGCCGGCGGTTTCGGCGGTGTCGGTAGCGGGCTTGGCCGGGGACTGCGCAGCACCGGCGCCGGCATCGCTGGCAGCGATGATCGCCACCACATTGCCCTGCGAGAGCGTGTCGCCGACCTTGACCTTGAGTTCCTTGACCACGCCGGCGGCCGACGACGGCACTTCCATGGTGGCCTTGTCCGATTCCAGCGTGACCAGGCTCTGGTCCTTGGCGACGGTATCGCCCACGGCCACCAGCACCTCGATCACCGGGATGTCGGTGTAATCGCCGATATCCGGCACACGCGCCTCGACCAGCCCACCCTCCGCTTCAGCAGGCTTGGCAGCAGCCGGTTCGGCCTTGGCAGCCGGTGCCGGAGCGGCAGCGGGCGCGGCCTTGGCAGGCGCAGCGGCGGCAGCCGGCTTGGCGGACGCCTCGGCGCCGGCATCGGCCACTTCGATCAATGCCACCAGTGCGCCCTGCGAGAGCGCGTCGCCGACCTTGACCTTGATCTCCTTGACCACGCCGGACACCGACGACGGCACTTCCATGGTGGCCTTGTCCGATTCCAGCGTGACCAGGCTCTGGTCCTTGCTGACCGTATCGCCGACGGACACCAGCACCTCGATTACCGGGACGTCGCTGTAGTCACCGATATCGGGGACAAGTGCTTCCTTGATTTCGGCCATACGGGGAACTCCGGCAACAGATGGGGAAACCCCTATTGTGGCCGGCCACGGGCCGCAGCGCCAACCATTGCCGGTGAAAAGATCGCGCGCCGGGCGGGATGCTGTGTCCGCGATCGCACCGGCGCGATCGCTTCCAGGCGCGTGGATGCCGCTGAAACGGCTGCAATCGCGCGCTCGACGGCAAACGATACGCCAGCGCATTGTCCGGCGCGTCGCGCGTGTCGACCTGCATGCACGGTCGCTGCGCAGGCGGCCGCAATGTGTCCGCATGCGGCTGCATCGTGCGCGCGATGCGCTACTCCAGGCGAGCTCTGGCGGCCATCGCCGACCACGCGATGCGATGGCGGCGGTGCAACGCTGATGCGAGCGGCGCCATCAGGCCTGCAGCGCATCGCGCAGCGGTTGCCATGCGCTGCATAACCGCGGCAACGACCAGCCGGCGTTGGCAGGACTGGTGGACGGTAGCGCGACCACCGCAATGCTGCGCGCATCGGCCGCAAGCAGTGGCTGCACATGCCGACGCCAGGCCTGGGCCGCAGCGCCGCCGTTGCAGGCGACCAGACGCAGTTGCGGCAGCGTGGCGAGCAGGGCGGGCAACGGGTTGATCACGATGCTGTCGCCCACGATGGCCGCATCCAGGCTACCGCGTCGCTCGCACTGAGCGATCACGTCCCACACACCAACGCCAGATGCGTTCAGTGCCTCTACGCGCAAGGCATAGCCGCTAGCCGCATCGATGCCCAATAGCGCATGCATCAGCGGCCAGAAACGGTTCCGCGGATGCGCGTAGTACCGCGCAGCATCCAGCGAGGCCACGCCCGGCATCGACCCGAGCACCAGCACGCGGCAATCGCGGCGAACGTGCGCTGGTAGACCTTTTCGGGTGTCGTCTTTCATCACGGCAATCGCATCTGCGTGAATGTTTTTTCAACCTGCATGTCGCAACGACGGCCTCCGCAGGAAAGTTCCTGAACAAACGGAATTTTAGCGAGTTCCAGGTCGGGGTGGATTCAGATTTTCAGGAATAGCTTTGGCGCGGCCCACTCCACGGGCCCAACAACAAGACGAGGAGACCCTCAATGCGTTCCATTTCCATCCTGAGCCTGGCAGCTGTATCCGCACTTGCGATTGCACCGTCCGCGTTCGCGCAGGACACCACCTATTCCGGCGACACCTCCTCGACTTCCACCGCTGCCGACAGCGCGTCGGGCAAGCATTGGGCCGTGGTCGGTGGTGTTGCCCTGCTCCAGCCGAAGAACGATCCGGCTCCGGGCCTGGACGTAGACGGCGGCCCGGCGCCCACGCTGAGCGCCAGCTACTTCATCAACGATAACTGGGCGGTCGAGCTGTGGGGCGCTGCCGACAAGTTCAATCACCGCGTCAACGCCGATGGCGCCGGCAAGATCGGAACCGTCGAACAGCAACCGATCGCCATCAGCGGCCAGTACCACTTCGGCCAGGCCGACAACGTGTTCCGTCCGTTCGTGGGCGTCGGCTACTACGAGTCGAACTTCAGCAACGAGAAGATCGACGCCGCATCGCCCAACGGCCAGCACGTCGGCATCGATACCGCCAAGGGTGTGATCGGCACCGTCGGTGTGGACATGAACATCAACTCCACCTGGTTCGCACGCGCCGACGCTCGCTACATGCGTTCGCGCCCCGAACTGCGCGTGGGCGGCCAGGGCACCGGCAGCGAGCTGGAACTGGATCCGTGGACCGTTGGCTTCGGCATCGGCGCGCGCTTCTAAGCACACCAATTGACTAAGCACCTCACCAAACAGGCCCGCAAGGGCCTGTTTTTTTGATCAAAACCTCAGCTTGAAGGGAATTTTACGTTTAGGATTTCGCTGCAGAGGGGATAGATCGCGTAGAAATCAGCGCGACATCTTCAATTAAATATGCAGATACCATGAGTATAAGATGCTATGTAGCCGCCGCGATATCTCTTCTCTCGCTCGTTTCCTTTGGAACTCAGGCTCAGACAACTGTCCCTACCACAGGACTTGGAACCTGCATTGACTTCATAACCTCCCAGTCAACGACACTTACTGGACAGATAAACAGCAGTCCTGATTTTACGATCGCTTACGGCTCGGCCAGCTATACGGACATACCAAATAAAGTTGTGCATATCCGAAATTATAGCTGCGAGAGTCAAGATATGCCGGGCATGTATTTTACAGTCTCAGCACTGGCCCATGAGTTTGGCCATGTGAAATTCAACTATTCGTTTGCCAAGACGACTCGACAAGCATATATAGATGAAGCATGCAAGATGGAAGGACTTGCCGCAACAAATAACATCGTTGCAAGAAATGAAATATGGAGCTCCACTCAAAATAGCATAGACATTAACCTTGCAGCATCAAATCCCGATCAACTTTTCGGGATTTACTATGCTGGAGGACCCAATGTTGCCTCAAACGTCGGAAAATCTTTCTGCGCGAATAACGTAACCTCAACCACAGGACAGAACTATAACGTATATTACGGAGAGCAGTATGACAGGCTTCCTTAACAGATTACCATATTCCCACCTTGCAATAGCGCTGCTTGCCGCTCTGATTGCACCTTCAGTATATGCAACCAAAATTTCAGCAGCGACAGCAGCGGATGCTGCCCGTACGTTTGAACTAGCCGAAGAAATTTCGAGAAATCTCAAAAAATCACCCTCTGAACTTATTGATTCATGGCCTGGACCCCGAATTTCGACACCAAACCTGAAAAACGAAGGAACGTATAACGTTAGCGGAGGAAGATTAAAAGTAGGCGATCATCTGACTGCCAAGAACTCTTCCATATCAATATCAGCCGATAAAAAAAATATCGAATCAGTCTTACTGAGCCTGGAAGGTTCCTGCATCTCTCGCCAGGACTTCAAGAGCCGATACCCGAATTATCTGATTTCAAATATTCCGAGAGGACAGAGTAGTTCAGAAACATTGACTTTGGCCGTTGTTAAAAATCAGGAGAAGATGGAGTTCTCGTTCCCGGAAGCCTCTCCAGATTGCCTAAGTACCATTCGCATAGCACCAGCAGACGCGCAGATGCTCAAAGCTGCGGAAGCATTTAATTAACTAAGCATATTTGAAATTGTTGCTGCCAGCACCGAGAGGGCTGGCAGCAACAGGGGTTACAACTTAATACCACTCATCCTGACCGGTTAAATGGTCCCTAGTAAGACACAGTCTTAGCACTTCTTGAGATTCAAGGTTTGCGAAAAAGCCAATTATCTCGGGATTGTGCGTTGGTAAGGTTTCAATTTAAGGATCACCGCCAGTAGACGCTGCCGCGCAGCTGCGCGTTGCGCCAGCGCCACCACAGCAATGTGGCGTAGGCGAGCGCATAACCGAGCAACAGCCCGGCCGCGCCTAGCAGACTGGCATGACTCAGCCAACCGTCGACGGGCCATGCCACACCCTGCCAGGTGCTGCGCCAGCCCTGCACCATGCCGGCAATCACCCGCGCCACCACCAATGCCGCCAACGCCAGTGCCAGCCACAGATTGGGGCGATAGAACAGGCCTTGCGGTGTACGCTCGAAACGGGTCAGGCGCAGGGCAAGAACACCCAACACCAGCCCGCAGGCCCAACCGAACGCGGCATGGCCAATCGCACCCGGCCAGAACGCGGCAGCGATCAGGGTGAAGACGACAAACAATCCGCTGGACAATGCAGCCGATCCCAGGTTGATCAGCAGCAACCAGCCCCGCGCCTGCCGGCGCGCAGTGCCCACACGAAAGCGCTGCAGCAACGACAGCGGGAATAGCACCGCGAACACCGCCAGGGCAATGATCACGGCCAGCGGAATGGCGAGCAGCAGCGGCATCGAAAGGCGTACGGGTCGGGACGGGCGCACACGCTACTACGCCTGCGTCGAAGAAGATGTGCGTGCTGTCGCCATGGGCATCGTCAGCACGGGGCACGCGGCATGCCGCCTGGCGCCCCCCCATCGATGCCTCATGCATCGCGATCGCAGGCAAGGGTCATCCACGCCTAACACCTGCACGGCAGGCCTCGCCTGCTTCGCCGGAAGCAACAACACGCTACGCGCGCCCGCAATGCCGGCGCGCATGACGTGCGCAAGCGCTCAGAACGCCGGCAGCACCGCGCCCTTGTACTTCTGCTCGATGAAGGCCTTCACTTCCGGGCTGGTCAGCGCCTTGGCCAGCTTCTGCACGCGCGCATCGTCCTTGTTGTCCGCGCGTGCCACCAGGAAGTTCACGTACGGCGAGTCCTTGCTCTCGATCGCCAGCGCATCGCGGGTGGGATTGAGCCCGGCATCGAGCGCGTAGTTGGTGTTGATCAGGGCCAGGTCGACCTGATCGAGCACGCGCGGCAGCATGGCCGAATCGAGTTCGCGGAATTTCAGCTGCTTGGGGTTGTCGACGATGTCGCGCTGGGTCGACAGCGCATTGCTCGGATCCTTGAGTTTGATCACACCGGCCTTGTCGAGCAGGATCAGCGCGCGGCTATTGTTGCTCGGGTCGTTGGGGATCACCACGTCGGCGCCCGTGGGCAGATCGGCCAGCGCCTTGAAGCGGCGCGAGTACGCGCCGAACGGCTCGATATGCACGCCGACCACGGTGACCAGCTGGCTCTTGCGGTCGCGGTTGTACGCGTCCAGGTAGGGCTCGGTCTGGAAATAATTCACGTCGATCTGCTTCTGCACGACCTGATCGTTGGGCTGCACATAGTCGTTGAACACCCGCACGTCCAGCTTCAGGCCCTGCTTGGCCAGCAGCGGTTCGACCACTTCCAGGATCTCGGCGTGCGGCACCGCGGTGGCGGCCACGGTCAGGGTATCTCCGCCGCTGCCGCCAGTACTGCCGCCGCAGGACGCCAGCGCCAGCGTGGCTGTAACCAGAAGAGAACGAAACGCGAAAGTGCTCATGTAGGGGGTCCGTGGGAGAAGGAATGCGAAAAACTTCAGACGTTAAACCTAGCAGACCGCAGCGGCGGCCGCGATCGGCACTCCGGCACGCCATGGCGCGCGCCGCCGGTATCCATCTCCATCGACGCGGCAGCGCGCAGGCCGCCCCGCGGCAAGCAGCGAAGGAATACGACCGGCGCCAGCTCAGCGCCGGCTGTAGTGTGCGACCAGCCTGTCGCCCACCATCTGCAGCAGCTGCACCAGCACCAGCAGGGCGATGACGGTGATCAGCGCGACATCGGCGTGCGAGCGCATGTAACCCTCGCGGTAGGCCACATCGCCCAGCCCGCCGGAACCGATCGCCCCGCCCATGGCGGTGAAGCCGATCAGCGCGATGGTGGTCACCGTCGCGCCGGCGATCAGGCCCGGGCGTGCTTCGGGCAGCAGCACCCGCAGCACCAGTTGCCGGGTGGTCGCGCCCATCGCCTGGCTGGCTTCGATGATGCCGCGATCGACTTCGCGCAATGCGGTTTCCACCAGCCGCGCATAGAACGGCGCCGCGCCCACCACCAGCGGCAGGATCGCGCCGCGCACGCCGAGCGAGGTGCCCATCAGCATCAGCGTGAGCGGAATCATCGCGATCATCAGGATGATGAAGGGCACCGAGCGCAGCAGGTTGATGATCAGGGCCAGCGCGCCATACAGCAGCGGGCGGCGACGCAGCTGCGGTGCGCCGCACAGGAACAGCGCAACGCCCAGCGGCAGGCCGATCAGCAGCGTCAGCGGCAGCGCGCCGGCCAGCATCAGCAGGGTATCCAGGGTGGCCTGGCCGATATCGCCCCACTTGGCGGCATCGAGATTGCGGAAGAAGCCGCCCGCGGCGGCGATCGTCAGGGACGTCATACGCGCAGATCCTCCACCTGCACGCCGGCGGCGACGAAGCCGGCGCGCGCGGCATTCTGATCGCCCCCGGTCAGGGCGACGATCAACTGGCCATACGGGGTGTCCTTGATGCGGTCCACGCGCCCGGACAGGATGTTGTAGTCCACCCCGGTTTCGCGGGCGATACGGCCCAGCACCGGCTCGTAGGTGCCGTTGCCCAGGAAGGTCAGCCGCACGATGCGCCCGCCGACGGCGGCGAAGTCGCGGTGCAGCTCGGCCTCGTCCACGTGTTCGGCTTCGGAGACGAAGCGCCGGGTGGTGGCATGCTTGGGATGCAGGAAGACCTCGGTGACCGGGCCGGTTTCCACCAGCTTGCCGGCGTCCAGCACCGCCACGCGGTCGCAGACGCGGCGGATCACATCCATTTCGTGGGTGATCAGCACGATGGTCAGGCCCAGCTCGCGGTTGATCTGCGCCAGCAGCTGCAGCACCGAGGCGGTGGTCTGCGGATCCAGCGCGCTGGTGGCCTCGTCGCACAGCAGGATCTGCGGCCGGGTGGCCAGCGCGCGCGCGATGCCCACCCGCTGCTTCTGCCCGCCCGATAGTTGCGCCGGATACTTACCGGCATGTTCCTGCAGCCCGACCCGGGCCAGCAGCTCGGCCACCCGCGCATCGATCTCGGCACGCGGCGTACCGGCCAGTTCCAGCGGGAAGGCCACGTTGCCGGCCACGGTGCGCGAGGACAGCAGGTTGAAATGCTGGAAGATCATGCCGATCCGCCTGCGCAAGGCGCGCAGGCCCTGGCTGTCCAGCGCAGTGACGTCTTCCTCGCCGATCAGCAGGCGCCCGCCGCTGGGCTCTTCGAGCCGGTTGATCAGCCGGATCAGCGTGGATTTGCCGGCGCCGGAGTGGCCGATGATGCCGAACACCTCGCCGGGACCGATCCGCAGATCGAGCGGATGCAGCGCCACGATCTGACGACCGTCAACGGAATAGGACTTGTGCAGGCGCTGAAACTGGATCACCGCGCTTAGCCGGTTGGGGGGTCGTGAAGCCTACCACCGGGATTGGGAATTGGGGATTGGGGATCCGCAAGGGCCACAGCGGCTCCGCTGGTGCCAATCCCGAATCCCGAATCCCGTCCTCACGGCCGTTCAAGCGGCAGCGGCCTGTCGGCCTTGCGTATGCGCTCCCGGCGTAACAAATACAGACCGCTGGCGACGATGATGCCGGCGCCGGCCCAGGTCCAGCGGTCGGGCAGGCTCTGCCATAGCAGCCAGTCCCAGCCGATCACCCAGACCAGCCCGGTGTATTCGAGCGGCGCGATCATCGAGGCCTCGCCGCGCAGGAAGGCCTGGGTCAGCGCGATCTGGCCCAGCGCGCCGGCCAGGCCCATCCCGGCGATCAGCCAGGCGTGCCCGCCCTGCAGCGGCACCCAGCCGGGAATGGCCAGCACCCCGGCGCCGATGGCCATCAACAGCAGGAACCACACCACCATCGCCTGCGGCGTATCGGTGCGGGTCAGCAGGCTCACCGTGACCGCGGCGATCGCATAGGCCGTGGCCGCCAGCAGCACCATCAGCCCCGGCAACGAGATCAGGCCGTCCACGCCGGGGCGCAACACCACCATCACCCCGACCAGGCCGATACCGATCGCCGTCCAGCGCCGCGGCCCCACCTGCTCGCCCAACAGCGGCACCGACAGCGCCGCCACCAGCAACGGCGCCACGAAGTACAGCGTGTAGGCGGTCGATAGCGGCATCCGCTTCAGGCCGTAGACGAAGCAACCGATCATCGCCATGCCCAAGGCCCCGCGCAGCAGGTGCAAGCCCCAGCGCACCGGCACGATGGAACGCGGCCCGGCGGTGGCCAGTACCCACACCAGCACGAACGGCAACGAGGCGGCGCCACGCAGCAGGGTCACCTGTAGCGGTGGATAGTGCGCCGACAGCAACTTCATTCCCGCATCCATCAGCGAGAAGCAGGCCACGGCGGCCATCATCCAGGCGATGGCGGGAAGCGGAGAACGGGTGTCGGGCATGGGCGCATTATCGCCGCCACCACGCGAGCGCCGCCAATGCATGGACGCGGGCATCGCGGTCCGATGGCCTAGAATGGCCGCTGTACTCAGCACAGCAGGAGCCTTGCATGCCTTCCTTCGACGTGGTGTCCGAAGTCGACAAGCACGAATTGACCAATGCGGTGGACCAGGCCAACCGTGAACTGGACACGCGTTTCGACTTCAAGGGGGTCCAGGCCAGGTTCGAACTGGAAGACGGCAAGGCGATCAACCAGTCCGCACCCAGCGACTTCCAGCTCAAGCAGATGACCGATATCCTGCGCGCGCGGCTGCTGGCGCGCGGCATCGACGTGCGCTGCCTGGAGTTCGGCGACGTGGAAACCAACCTGGCCGGGGCGCGGCAGAAGGTCACCGTCAAGCAGGGCATCGAACAGAAGCAGGCCAAGCAATTGGTCGCCAAACTCAAGGAGGCCAAGCTCAAGGTCGAAGCGCAGATCAACGGCGACAAGCTGCGCGTGACCGGCAAGAAGCGCGACGACCTGCAGGATGCGATCGCGCTGCTGAAGAAGGCCGACATCGAGTTGCCGCTGCAGTTCGACAACTTCCGCGATTGAGCACACTCGAACGGTGACGGTGTTGGCGGCGATCGACCGGGCGGTACCACGGCCAACCACACGCAGGGGCGATGCGCCCTGGCGCGGATATTGCGGACGGTGCGTCGCCATCGTGCCGAATCTGCGCGAGCGGCCGCAGGTGTAGCGACCCGCGATGCATGCCCTGCTTGCCAGCCTGCTGCATCGCCTGCGCGCCAGCCGCCGCGCCGGTGCGTGTGCCACAGGCGCCACAGAGGCCTTGCATGCGCAACCACGGATCGAAGCCGGATCGACGCTGCATACCATGGCCGAGCTGGACCCGGTCCAGGCGGCCGCCTTTGCCGATGCCTTTGCGGCGGAGATCGACCGCGCCATCGCGCAGTGCACGCTGGGTGCGGCCAGCACCCGCCAGGAGCAGGCGCTGCAACAGATCCATGCGTTGAAGAACACCCTTTCGCTGACCGGCTCGCAGCCCCTGCTGAGGGCCTGCGACCAGCTGCGCGACGATGTGGAGCGCGGCGCCTGCGATGACACGCTCGCGCACCGTTTCACCGCGGTGGCGACCGCCGCGGCGCTGCTGGTCGAACAGTACCGGCGCACCCTCCCTTCCGACGACACGGACCTCGATGCCTAGCACCTCCCACCGCGCCGCGCCCGGCCTGATCCCGGCGGCCAGGCAGTTGCGTAACGACAGACTGGTACGGCTGCTCGAGTCGTTCCTGGAGTACCGCGCCTGCGTCGGCCGCGCGATCGTGCAGACCATCGTGATGCTGTGGTGCCTTGGCTGGCTGTACGGCCCGCAGCCGGTACTGGTCAAGGATGCGCATGCGGTGTTTCCGACCGCGGTGGCCTTGTGGATCATTTCGGTCACATGGATGGTGCTGGTACGGCGCAAGCGCATCCCGCAATGGGAATGGCTGGACGCGGCAGGCTTTGCGATGAGCCTGCTGTTCATCGGCATCCAGACCTCGCTGGCCTTCATCCTGCTGATGTCCTTGAATGCGTTCCTGCCGTTCATCACCATTGCCGCGGTAGCGCGCTACGGGCAGCGCGCCACCTTCCCTGTGCTGCTCAGTACCTTCGTGCTGATGCTGGTGACCGCACCGGACGGCTACTGGCTGTCGCGGCCTGCGTACTTCGTCTACGCGGTGGCGCTGAGCATGGTGCTGCCCTTGCTGGTGTCGCGCATCGTGATCGCCATGCAGGAAGTGGCGCTGCAGGCGCTGGCCTCGCGCGATGCGCAGAGCCGCTTCATCAGCACGATGAATCACGAACTGCGCACGCCGTTGAACGCGGTGATCAACTGCGCGCAACTGATCGACACCACGGCAATGCCGGCCGAACAACGCGACCTGATGCAGGCGGTGACCGTCAACGCGACCGCCCTGCGCCATCGCGTCAACGAAGTGCTGGACGTGGCCAGCATCGATGGCGGGCGCCTGCAATTGCACAGCAAGCCGTTGAACATGCTGGACGTGTTGACCACCGTCAGAGCGGTCTGCGCAACCGCCGCCTCCACCAAGGGCGTGACGCTGAGCGTGCGCCTGGAAGCGGCGCAGACGCCATACCTGCTGGGCGACGAAGGCCGCATCGAACAGGTGATCACCAACCTGGTGGTCAATGCGATCAAATTCACACCGGCCGGCGGTGCGGTCGATCTGCTGATCGAGGCAAGCCTGACGCAGCAGCGCTGGACGATCGAAGTCATCGTCACCGACACCGGCATCGGCGTACCCGATGACAGCAAGGCCTACATCTTCACGCCGTTCACCCAGCTCAGCACCGGCTTCGGCCGCACCGAAGGCGGCGTCGGCC
The DNA here is from genome assembly GCF_020783795.1 of Xanthomonas sp. NCPPB 1067. Taxonomy (NCBI): domain Bacteria; kingdom Pseudomonadati; phylum Pseudomonadota; class Gammaproteobacteria; order Lysobacterales; family Lysobacteraceae; genus Xanthomonas; species Xanthomonas sp. NCPPB 1067. The sequence continues at coordinate 194,949 of NZ_JAJGQG010000002.1, read as the reverse complement.
TGGGTCTATACATCGCCCTGTCGGTCTCCGAGGCGATGGGCGGCAGCCTGACGGTGAGCGACAACCCTGCAGGCGGCAGCATCTTCCGCTGGATCTTCGAACTGCCGGCCGCCGCGGCCGACAGCAGCCGCGCCGGCGACCTGCGCGATGCACTGGCCGAGCACGCACGGACGGTAACGTCATTGCATTGCCTGGTGTTCGAAGACATGGACACCAACCGCCTGGTGATCGGCAACCTGCTCAACCGCGCCGGGCATCGGGTGAGTTTCCATGCCGATGGCAACGATGCCGTGCAGCGTATCTTCGAGGCCGCGCCGGACATCGTCTTCCTGGATCTGCACATGCCCGGCACCTCCGGCTGGGATGCGCTGGTACAGGCGCGCGATGCGATGGCCACGCTGCCGCCGATCATCGTGCTGACCGCCGATACGCGCACCGATTCGATGCGCGAAGCCGCCGCTGCCGGCGTGGCCGGTTACCTGTCCAAGCCGATCAATGCGCATGAACTGCTCGCGCTGCTCGCCCGGCATGCCCAGCAACGAGCGCATTGACCTGAAACCCGGCAATGCGGCGCGCCAGCACTGGCACACCGCAGCGCCGGCACGCAGTGCCATGGCATTGCTCTATCTGCACGGGTTTTCCGCAAGCCCGGGCGAGGCCGGTGCGCTGCCCGAACGGATCGCCGATGCGCTGGAGGCCAACTGCTACGTGCACCGCTGGCCCGGGCATGGGTGCAGCGCAGCCGATGCGATGCAGGGGCTGACCCCGACGGCACTGCAGGACTCGGCGCTGGAGGCACTGGCCCAGGCGCAACGCATGGGCGAGCGCGTGGCGATCGTTGGCTCGTCGATGGGCGCAACGCTGGGCTTATGGCTTGCGGCGCACCGCCCCGAACGGATCGCTGCGGTGGTGGCCTGGTCGCCCGGCATCCGGCCTGCTCATCCGGGCCTGCTCGATCGGCTCTGCCAGGCGCAAGCGCCGGTGACCGATCCCTATCCGCGTACCGAGGCCGCCCTGGCGTACTGGTCGCAGACCGTGCACCCGGATGGCTTTCGCGCCTTGCGCGATCTGTTCGCACTGTTCGCGGCCGACCCGCCGTGGCCGCAGGTGCATTGCCCGGTGATGCTGGGCTATTACCGCGGCGCCGATGGCGAGGAGGATCAGATCTCCTCGGTGCCGGCGATGTTGGCCATGTTCGAGGCGCTGGGCACCGCGCCCTCGCAGAAGCAGGCGGTGGCCTTCGCCAGCGGCGCGCATGCCATCGGTTCGCCGCACAAGACCCCGATGGCTGAAGCGGTGGCGCAGGCGACGGTGGATTTCCTGCGCATGCAGGTCGGCGGCGCGCGGCGGAGCAATACCGCTGCCGACGACAGGCCGCGCTAGCACGCCTGCTGCATGACCGAGTCTGCCGGCGCAGCAGCGCAAACGCAGCATGCGCCGCCGGGCCGGCAGCGATCGCATACACTGGCGCGCCATCACGCCGCCGCCACGATGACCGCCTTGCCCGACCCGCCCGACCCGTTGGCCGCCACCCGCAGCTGGATCGAGCGCGCGGTGATCGGCCTGAACCTGTGCCCGTTCGCCAAGGCGGTGTACGTCAAGCAGCAGGTCCGGCTGGTGCTCAGCGATGCCAGCACGCCGGAGGCGCTGCTGGAGCAACTGGCCGAAGAACTCGTCCTGCTGCGCGATACGCCGGCCGAGCGGATCGACACCACGCTGATCGTGCACCCGGACGTGCTGACCGACTTCCTGGATTACAACGACTTTCTCGACAACGCCGATGCGGCGGTGGAAGCGCTGGACCTGCAGGGCGTGCTGCAGGTGGCCAGCTTCCATCCCGATTACCAGTTCGCCGGTGCCGCGCCGGACGATGTGGCCAACTTCACCAACCGCTCGCCCTTCCCTACCCTGCACCTGCTGCGCGAAGACAGCGTGGAGCGCGCAGTGGCAGCCTTCCCGGATCCGGACGTGATCGTCGAACGCAACATCGCCACGCTGGAACGGCTGGGTCATGCCGGCTGGGAGCGCGTGTTGAGCGGCTCCGAACAGTCAAGCAGCTGACCCGCACGGCTGCGCCAGGCCGAATGGCGAAAGCATGCGCCGACTCCAACGCCAACGCTTTCCAGACCTGCCGGTTGCGGCCGCATACGCGCCGAGCATGCCGCATCAACGACAGGCGGCGCGTTACAGTGGCCCGGACGTCATTGCCGGTCATGCCCAGATGCCATTGATTCCCGCCGTGTCCGCCTGGAACCCGTCCCCGCTACAGGATCGCGTGGTGGTCATCACCGGCGGCGCGCAAGGGATAGGCCGTGGTATCGCGCAGGCGGTGCTGGGTGCCGGCGGCAGCGTGGTGATCGGCGATCTGGATACAGACGCCGGCAAGGCCTGTCTGCAGGAATGGGCGCTGCCGCGGCGCAGCGCCTTCGTGCGCTGCGATGCCGCGCGCGAGGCACAGGCCACACGCCTGGTCGCCACGGCGCTCAAACGTTTCGGCCGGATCGACGGCCTGGTCAACAATGCCGGCGTGCCCGATCCGCACATCGCCGCGCTGCCGCAACTGGATTGGGAGCAGTGGAATCGCCGCCTGTCCAGCCTGCACGGCGCCTTCCTGTGCAGCAAGCACGCCTTGCCTGCGCTGACGCAGGCGCCGGGAGGTGGCGCCATCGTCAACATCGCCTCCACCCGTGCCGGGCAATCGGAGCCGCATAGCGAAGCCTACGCGGCCGCCAAAGGCGGATTGGTGGCGTTCACGCACGCACTGGCATTGAGCGAAGGCCCGCAGGTGCGCGTCAACAGCATCAGTCCTGGCTGGATCAGCACCGACGCCTGGCGCGCGCCGCAGCGCCGCCGCGCGCCCAGGCTGTCGCGGCGCGACCATGCGCAACATCCGGCCGGACGGGTGGGCACGCCCGAAGACATCGCGCAGCTGGCGGTGTATCTGCTTGCGCCACAGCTGTCCGGTTTCGTCACCGGGCAGGACTTCATCGTCGATGGCGGCATGTCGCGCAAGATGCAGTACGTGTGAGTGCACGACGCGGGCGGGCGATGGAGCGGTGAACGCGACGGGTCGACACGCCAGTACGCACCCAGCCGAACGCTTCAGGGCGACAGGCAGGCTTCCAGCAGGCACTGCGCATCGCCCAGCGAGGGCAGGATGCGATGGCCGAGCGCGCGCACCTCGGCATCGGGTTCGAGCAGGTCCGGAATCTGGATCGGCGTCATGCCGGCCGCCAATGCGGCGCGCACGCCGGTGGGCGAGTCTTCCAGCACCAGGCAACGCGCAGGGTCCACCGCCAGCGTGCGCGCGGCCAGCAGATAGATGTCCGGTGCGGGCTTGGGGTGGGCCACATCGCTGGCCGTGCACACGGCATCGAAGCGCCACAGCAGATCGGCCGCCTGCAGCTTGCGCAGCGCCAACGGGCGCTGGGTGGAGGTGGCCACCGCACGCGGCATGCGCTGGGCGGCCAGATACTCCAGCAGCGCGATGATGCCCGGCCGATGCGGGATACCACGTTCGACTGCGGCAGCGTAGAGCCGTTGCGCGTGCGCCAGCATGGTCCCGGCAGCCGCATCGCCGATCCGTTCGCCCAGCAGCAGGCGGCAGGCCACATCGCCGGTGCCTACCATGCGCAGCCAGAATGCCGGCTCGACCTGCAGGCCCTGCTCGCTCGCCGCCTGCGCCAGACAGCCGGTGATGGCGCGTTCGCTGTCGAGCATCAGGCCATCCATGTCGAAGATCACCGCCTGCGGACGGAACGGCAGCGCGAGGTCGGCGCTCATGCGGCGCCCCCGCCGCCGAACAACAGGTCCAGATCGGCGGCTGCCAGCGCGCGCCATTGTCCGGACGGCAATGCATCCAGCGACAACCCGCCGATACGGCTGCGATGCAGCGCCACCACGTGATTGCCGGCGGCAGCGAACATGCGGCGCACCTGGTGATAGCGGCCTTCGTGCAGGGTCAGCCGCGCCTGGCGTGGGCCAAGCACCTCCATTTCGGCAGGCAGCAACGGCTTGGTCTCGCCGTCCAGCAGCAGCGTGCCGCTGGCAAACAGCGTGGCTTCGTCGCCGCGCAGGTCCTCGGCCAGGGTGACCTCGTAGACCTTGTCCAGCGCCGATCTGGGCGAAATGATCCGGTGCAGCAGCGCGCCGTCGTCGGTCATCAGCAGCATGCCGCTGGTGTCGCGGTCCAGCCGGCCGACCGGCGCCAGCACCGGCGCGCGCAGGCGGAAGCGTGGCGGCAGCAGCTCGTAGATCAGCCGGCCGGTGTCCTTGGTCGAACAGGTGTAGCCGCCGGGCTTGTGCAGCAACAGGCTGAAGCCAGGCGGCGGATCGAGCGGTTCGCCATCGATGCGGATCGCCTCGTGTTCGACCTGATCGTCGGCGTAAAGCACCTCGCCCTGCGCGTCGGTGATGGCGCCCTGGCGAAACAGCTGGGTCACCTGTTTGCGGCTGCCATAGCCCAGATTGGCGATGTGCTTGACCAGCTTCATGCGCGCGCTCCACGTCCGCGGGTGGCGGCGATCAGCTTGAACCCGTCGCGCTCGGCCGCCACGCGCACCTCTCCGAAGCTGTCGTTGAGGATCTGTTCGTAGGGCAGATGCCGGTTGGCCACCAGCAAGAGTTGCCCGCCCGGGCGCAGTGCCTGCGCGGCCACCGCAATGAAGCGCTGGCCGATATCCGGGCGGTCGGCACGCGACGGCGTGTGGAACGGCGGGTTGCTGAGGATGAAGTCGTACTGGCCCGCCAGCCCGGCGGTGACGTCGTGCCAGTGGTACTGCAATCGGGCCGGATGCGGGATGTCCTGCAGGTTGCGCCGCGCCAGATCCAGCGCGCGCGCCTCGGCCTCGTACAGATCCAGCGCAGTGACCCTGGGGCAACGCGCCAGCACTTCGGCCGACAGGTAGCCGAAGCCCGCGCCGAGATCGGCGCCATGTCCGGCCAGGGTGGCAGGCAGATGCTCGACCAGCAGTGCCGATGCCGGATCGATGCGGTCCCAGGCGAACACGCCCGGACGGCTGAGGAAGCGCCCATCGACGATCCTGCGCGGCGCATCCAGCGCTGCCCAGCGTGCCTGCAGCGCGGTATCGGTGGCCGCCGGCAGCGGCGCGGTCCAGTAAGTGCGGCAGTGGTACTTGGTCAGGCTGCCGGCCAGGCCGCTGAGCTGGTGCAGATCCGCCTCGCCGGAACGCGCGCCCTCGTTATTGGCCTGGCAGGCGACCACCCGCCCGCCGGGCGCGGCCAGCGCCACGGCCCGCGCGAGCAGCGCACGCGCTTCGTCGCGCTGGCGCGGCGGCAACACCAGCACCAACGCATAGCGGGTGCCGTCGGCCTCGATCTGGCGCTCTTCGCGCACCTGCCAGCCGCTGTGTTCCAGCGCCTGTGCGAAGGGACGGAAGCTCTGCTCGCAGATCAACGTTCCGGCGGAGGCCTGCGCGCGCAGCACGGCGCCGTCACGGGCGCGCAGGAACAGCACCGGCCCCGGTGGCCACGGCAGCACGCCCTGGGCAAACGGAAGGAACAGGGCTTGAAGCGGAGCATCGTGCGGGCCAGCCATCGGATCGTCGGGTCGGAAACAGGCCGCCATTGTAAGGGACCTGCGACGCCCGCCCGATCGGGCTTCCAATGTGTATACGGACTATTGATGCCCCGGCAACATCTGCCCACCTACGCTGCAGGCACGCTCACAGTGGAGAGACGCGATGCGCGCATTGTTCGTAGGTGGAGTCGTCGACAACAGCGAAATGGATCTGGACGACACGCCTCCCCCGATGCACTACCCCGAGAACACCGGTGCCGGCCGCCCGCGCTACCGTCTGCATCAGGTCGGCGAGCGCGCGGACGGCAGTCTCGCCTACGCCGTGTATGGTGCGCCGGAAATGGCCGACGACGACATCTCCCGTATCACCGAAGAACGTGGTTATGCACGGCGCTTCAGTGCATCGCCGGAGTCGCCACGCTGAGCCCCGGCCTGGCCCGGCATTGACCGGGCCAGTCTGGCATCAACGGGGGGTGACCCGCACGCGCCAGTTCGTCGTTGTCCGGGCCAGACGCGACACCCGCCCGTGAGGTGCGGTTGCGTCAACGCGCCTTCGGGGTCGCCCGCCAGATCACGTTGCCCACGTCGTCGGCCACCAACAGTGCACCCGCATTGTCGAGTGCGACGCCTACCGGGCGTCCCTGCGCATTGCCTTCGGCATCCAGGAAGCCGTCCAGCACGGTGATCGGCGTACCGCTGGGCTTGCCGCCCACGAAGGGCACGAAAATCACTTTGTAGCCACTGGGCGGATCGCGATTCCAGGAGCCATGCTGGCCGACGAAGGCGCCTTGCCGGAAGCGCTCGGGCAGCAGCGTGCCAGCGGCAAAAGCCAGGCCCAGCGATGCCGTATGCGGGCCCAGCGCATAGTCCGGCTTGATGGCCGTGGCCACCAGGGCGGCGTTCTGCGGCTGCACGCGCTCGTCCACGTGCTGGCCGTAGTAGCTGTAGGGCCAGCCGTAGAAGCCGCCATCGCGTACCGAGGTGAGGTAGTCCGGCACCAGGTCGCTGCCGATCTCGTCGCGCTCGTTGACCACCGTCCACAAGGTCTTGCTACCCGGCTCCCAGGCGGTGCCGACCGGGTTGCGCAGGCCACCGGCGAAGACGCGGCTGCTGCCGGTGGTGGGGTCGATCTCCAGGATGGCGGCGCGGTTGAGCTCGGCCTCCATGCCGCGTTCGGCCACATTGCTGTTGGACCCCACGCCGACATACAACTTGCTGCCGTCGGGGCTGGCCAGCAATGACTTGGTCCAGTGATGGTTCAGCCCGCCAGGAAGATTGGCCACGAAGGTCGGCTTGGCGGTGATGTGGGTGTCGCCAGGCGTGTATGGAAAGCTGACCAGCGCATCGGCGTTGGCCACGTAGAAGCGGTCGCCCACCAGCGCCATGCCGAACGGCGAATACAGGCCGCTGATGAACTGGGTGCGCACCTCGGCCACGCCGTCGCCATCGGCGTCGCGCAGCAAGGTGATGCGATTGGCGCTGGGCACCGCTGCGCCGGCCTTCTTCATCACCGCGCCCTGCACCTTCTTGCGCAGCCCACCGCCGCTGTCGGCATCGTCGGGCTTGGGCGGCTCGGCGGTTTCGGCCACCAGCACATCGCCGTTGGGCAGCACATAGAGCCAGCGTGGGTGGTCGAGATCGCGCGCGAAGGCATTGACCTGCAGATCGTCGGCCGCGGTTGGTTTGGCGTTGGCGGCCCAGCGTTTGACCGGCGCGATCTTGACGGTGGGAATCAGCCGCTTCACCGGCTCGGGCAGCTGCGGATTGGGGCCGGTCCCCTGTTCGATGGCCAATGTGGCGGTATCGCCGCAGCCGGCGAGAACGGCCAGCGCCATCAACGACAGCGGCCAGCGGGCGAACGAAGACAGGGAAGCAGTCATTGCAGCGGATCCTGAACAGTTGCGGCAGCGAGACATCATGCCGACAACCCGACGATGAGAAGTAAACGCATCGTCAATGGATCTCTCGCTCACCCCTGCGTATCGCTTCCTTGCAGAAAGGGACGCACCGCCACGATCCGATCCAGCCAGATCCAGTGCGGCTCCTGCGAGGCATCGAGTTGATCCAGTCGCAGCTCGCCGTTGATGCCCTCGTTTTCGCGCTCGTCGCGATAGGTCTGCAGCGTCGGACGCACCGCGACCGTGCCGCTGACACTCTGCCCGTCGTCGAGTTCGACATGTACACGTTGCTGATCGTCGAGCAGGCAGACCCAGTTTTCCAGCGTGGCGATCTGTACCTGCTCGGTATACACGTGCGGGGCGTACTTGGACATGATGCGTTCTCCAACTGCTCGGGCGCTTCACGCTAGGCCAGCGGCCGTGAACACCGCAGCAAAGGCGCCTACCCGGATCTGCGGCGGCGCACTTGCCCCACGCGCCACCGCGCCGGCATCACTCCAGCAATTCGCGCGCGGCGCGCACGGCGGTCACCAGCTGCGCCACGCTGTACGGCTTGGCCAGGTGTTCCTGGAACCCCGAGTCCAGAGCGCGCTGACGGTCGTCGTCGCGGGCCAGTGCGGTCACTGCCACCGCCGGCAGCGCGCGCGCATCCAGTCCCAGGTTGTCGCGCACGGTGCGAATCAGCCCGTAACCATCCATGCCGGGCATGCCGATATCGGTGAGCATCACGTCGAAGCGCGCATGGCCACGGTGATCGATCAGCGCCAGTGCATCGGTCGCGCTGCCGGCAGTGACCACCTCGGCACCCTGCTCTTCGAGCAGACGGCGCAGGTAGTCGAGCATGTCCGGCTGGTCCTCCACCGCCAGCAGGCGCAGGCCGTTGAGGGCGCGTGCTTCGACGATCTGTTCGGACATCAGGCGCCGACGCAACTCGCGCCGCGGGCGCCTGGCCTGGTCGGGCAGGTACTCGGGCAGGCGCACGGTGAAGGTGGCGCCCTTGCCGCGGCCGCCGCTGCTGGCGCCGACCTGGCCGCCATGCATCTCCACCAGTTGCTGCACGATCGCCAGGCCCAGGCCCAGGCCCCCGTGCTGGCGCGTGGTCGTGCCGTCGGCCTGACGGAAGCGGCCGAACAGGTGCGGCAGGAATTCGGCCGCAATGCCGTCGCCGGAATCGCGCACCGCCACCAGCAGATGGCCATCGTCGCGTTCGATGGTGACATCGATCCGGCCATGCGCGGGGGTGAACTTGATCGCGTTGGAGAGCAGGTTCCACAGCACCTGCTGCAGCCGCGTGGCGTCGCCCAGCACCAGACATGGCGTGGATGGCGCATGCAGTTGCAGCACCTGGTCCTTGCCCTCGGCGGCCAGCTCCTGCGTATTCAGGGCTTCGCGCACCTGCTCGGCCAGATCCAGCGATTCGACCTCCAGCTGCACCTTGCCCAGCAGCATGCTGCTGAGATCGAGCATGTCCGAGATCAGCCGCTTCTGTGCGCGCGCGCTGCTGGCGATCACCGATAGTCCCTTGTAAGTGGGATGCCCTTCCTCGACCCGCTGCAACAGCAACTCGCTCCAGCCCAGGATGGTGGTCAACGGCGTGCGCAGCTCGTGCGACAGGGTCGCCAGGAACTCGTCCTTCAGCCGCGCCATGCTCTCGGCTTCGTTGCGTGCGCTGCGTTCGGATTCCAGCAACTGCTCGCGGGCCAGCTCGATCTCGCGTTGTTCGGTCACGTCCGGGCTGCTGCCGGCCAGGCCGATGAAGCGCCCGTCGGCCGAGTAGCGTGGCGTGGCGGTCATCTCGATCCAGCGCCATTGGCCGTCATAACGGCGCGCGCGTACCAGCGCGCGCAGGCCGCGCTGCGCCTCCAGCGCGGCCGACAGTTCGAACTGGAAGGTCGGCAGGTCCTCCGGATGCAGCAGGTCGCTCCAGGCCGAGACCGTGCCGCTGGAGATATCCAGGCCGAAGAATTCGCCGTAGGCGCTGTTGACGAAGCGCACCACGCCTTGCGCATCCAGCACCCACACCGGCATCGGCAGGCCGTCGGCCAACGCACTGAAGCGCGCCTCGCTTTCGGCCAGTTCGCGTTCGACGCGCTTGCGTTCAGTGATGTCCATGAACAACACCGCCACCCGCGCCTGCTCTGGCTGGCCCACCCGGAATGCATCCACCGAATACCAGCGGCGCAGCGCCTTGGCCTGCATTTCGAAGTGGATGCGATTGCCGGTCCGGGCGACATGGCCGTAACGATCGAACCATTCCTGCTCGTGATCGGGAAGCATGTCGCGGATGGACACATCGATCGCGTTCGACAGGCCGGTATAGCGCTCGAACGCGCCATTGGTGGTACGAATCAGGTAATCGACGGCCTGTTCGCCCTCGAAGACCAGATCGATGACGCAGAAGCCGGCATCGATGTTGTGGAAGATCTCGTGATACATCCCCGGATCGAGGAACGGCTCGGCGATGCCGGACGGCAGGGCCGCCGCCAGATCGGGGTGGGGACTGGAAGTACTCAGATCGGAGACCACGGATGCTGCCGGAGCGGATGACGAACAGATGAAACCATGCCCGATGTCGTCAGCGGGTGCACGCACCGACGATCGCGGTCACGCGTTGCCGGTAGCGGCCGCAGCCCGGGCGGCCTGACGACGCTCACCACAAGGTCGCAGCGGCCAAGGCGATACAGCCAGCCAACAGCACGATCGCGCCCACCACCCCACGAAACACCCATTCGCCCTCGCGGCGCAGTTGTTCGTCCATCCAGCGCTGCGCCTCCTCACGCCAGGCCGTGGAACGCGCGTAGTCGGCATCCAAGAGCAGCAGTCGCACCCGGCTCAGCCCCAGCTCGGCGCACTCGCTGCGACAGCGTTGGCCGAACCCGTCCTCGGGCGTGGAGACCTGCGCGTCCAGCGGCAGATCCAGCTCGAACTCATGCCTGGACATAGTGAGGGCGCTCCTGATCAAGCTCGTTTTCCATCGCCATCCGCGCCAGCTGGGTGTAATTGGCGCGCGGGCCCTGACCGCGCCCGGTGAGCATCCCCTGGTAATCCAGGTCCTGCCATACCCGCCCGGTCCATTCCACGCAGTCCTCGGCAATGACCAGCATCAGCGAGTAGCGGTACTCCACGCCCGTCGCGGAGGTGTAGGCATAGACCGGCGGGAACTGCACCGCCACATCGACCTGACGTGCCAGCGCGGCCAGGTGATCGCGCAACGCATCGCGTGGATCCGCACCGGGCGCCAGCTGCAGGGGCCGCGTCGCCAGATCCAGATCCACCTCGCTCTGCAGCGCCACGAAGGCCGCCGCGCCGGTGACGGGGTTGTGCCCGTGCTGCTTGGCCCAATCGATGAATTGCAGGCGCACATCCGCCGGCATGTGCGCTGGCGTCGAAGACACGGACTTTGTGCGGTAAGAGTGGGTATCCATGGCGGCGATCTTCCCGGCCGCGCCGTGAAGCGCGGGCGCAGGCGCGGTGAACCTGCCGTCACGGGCGCAACCGCCGGGGATTAACCGCCAGGCAATGCCGTATCGCCCTCAGCCGCCACATGCGTTGCGAGCGGCCCAAGGCATCCCCACACTATCGATACGCCCGGTACGCGACGTACCTTCGGTCTGGAGGCTTTCATGAAACGTTCCCATGTTTCCGGTGCCGCCCTGCTGCTGGCCGGCCTGCTCGCGGCGACCGGGGCGCAGGCGCGCATACGCACGGTCACCAACCCGCAGGCGCCGCGCGCGCTGAGCAGCGACGGCCGGGTGGACGTGCGCTGGTCCGATCCCGCCCAGTTTTCCGAAGTGCGCTTCAGCGGCAACCGCTGGGAAGCGCAGCGTGGCGATTGGGTGAGCCAGCTGGCGACGCATTTCCGGCAGAGTGCTGCCCGCCAGCTGCCGCAGGACCAGCACCTGAGCGTGACCATCACCGACATCCGGCGTGCCGGGCAGTACGAGCCCTGGCATGGGCCGCGCATGCAGGATGTGCGCGTGGTCAAGGACATCTACCCGCCGCGCCTGAGCTTCAGCTACACCCTGACCGGCGCCGATGGCCGGGTGATCGATCAGGGCGAGCGTCAGCTGGTGGATCCGGCCTTCCTGATGAACGGGCCGCGCCTGACCGACAGCGACCCGTTGCGGTTCGAGAAGGCCATGATCGACAACTGGGTGCGCAAGCAGTTCCGTGGCGATCGGAGCACGGCTGGATTGTGAGCTGCCGCTCGAAGTCCACCTCTCCTCGGAGGTAAGGCATGGTGCGGCACCGGCGCGAAGTACCAGCGCCGCAAGCGCGGATAGGGGATTGGGACTGAGGGTTCGGAGCTAGGCACTTCTGCTCTTCCAGACTGCACGTCGCTTCGCTCGCACCCTCATCCGGCGCTTCGCGCCACCTTCTCCCGAAGGGAGAAGGAAACTTCGGCCTCGCCCACGTACACCCGCGGCACGCGCTTTAGGCCGCACAACAATTGATAGGCGCTGACATTGCAGTGCGCTGCCAGCGCGCCGGGACGTGGGGCCTGGCCCCACAGCTGCACCGGCGTGCCGATGCCTGCCTGCGGGTGATCGGTCAGGTCCACGGTCAGCATGTCCATGGACACGCGCCCGATCAGCGGGCAGACCTGCCCATCGACCAGCACCGGGGTACCGTTGGGCGCGAATTGCGGGTAGCCGTCGGCGTATCCCATCGCCACCACGCCCACCCGCGTCGGCCGCTGCGCCACGAAGCGGGCGCCGTAACCCACCGGTTCGCCGACCGGCAGCTCGCGCACCGAGATGATGCGCGAGCGCAGCGTCATCACCGGGCGCAGCTGTGCGGTCAGTTCGGTGTCCTGCGGAAAAGGGTTCGCGCCGTACAGCATCAGGCCCGGGCGCGACCAGTCGTTGCGCAGGGCCGGCCAGCCGAGCAGACCGGGCGAATTGCGGATGCTGGTTTCCGCACGCATGCCGCCAGCGGTCAGCGCAAAGGCCACCGCCTGTTCGTCGGTGCGGCTGCAGTCCAGCTCGTCGGCACGCGCCAGGTGGGTCATCAGCACGATCGAGGCGATCTGGGGCAGGCCACGCAGGCGCAGCCAGGCCGCGCGGAAGTCCTCCGGCGACAGCCCCAGCCGGTGCATGCCGCTATCCAGCTTCAACCAGATGCGCAGCGGCCGCGGGCTCTGGAACTCGGCCAGTGCGCGCACCTGCTGCGGGGTGGCCACCACCGTCCATAGATCGTGCTCGGCGATCAGGCGCAGCTCGTCCTGCTCGAAAAAGCCTTCCAGCAGCAGGATCGGCGCAGCGATACCTGCCTGGCGCAGTTCCAGCGCCTCTTCGATGCAGGCCACTGCGAAGCCGTCGGCCTCCGGCTCCAGCGCCTGCGCGCAGCGCACCGCGCCGTGCCCATAGGCATCGGCCTTGACCACCGCCAGCGCCTTGCTGCCGCCCAGCCGTCTGGCCAGGCGGTAGTTGTGACGCAATGCGTCCAGATCGATCGACGCCTGCGCAGGACGCACTACGCGGCCTCCCGCTGCGGACGCGCCGTGCGCGGTGACAGGTAGCGGAACACGTCCAGCCCTTCGGTATCGATTTCGGGCGTGCGCCCCTGCATCAGGTCGGCCAGGTAGCGCCCGGAGCCGCAGGCCATGGTCCAGCCCAGGGTGCCGTGGCCGGTATTGAGGAACAGGTTGGAATACGGCGTGGCACCGACCACCGGCGTGCCATCCGGGGTGGCCGGGCGAAGACCGGTCCAGAACTCGGCGTGCGCCAGGTCGCCGCCGCCGGGATACAGGTCGTTGACCACCATTTCCAGGGTGGCGCGGCGGCGTGGATTCAGCGACAGGTCGAACCCGGCCACCTCGGCCATGCCGCCGACGCGGATGCGGTCGTCGAAGCGGGTCAAGGCGATCTTGTAGCTCTCGTCCAGCACCGTGGAGGTCGGCGCGCGCTGCGCATCGACGATCGGAATGGTCAGCGAATAGCCCTTGAGCGGATAAACCGGTAGGTGCAGGCCCAGCGACAGCAGCAGGTCGGCCGAATAGCTGCCCAGCGCCAGCACGTAGCGGTCGGCGGTCTCGGTGCGGCCGTCGATCTGCACACCGGCGATCTCACCACCGGCATGCAGCAGGCGCTCGACCTGCTGCCCGTAGCGGAAGGTGACGCCGGCCTGCGCGGCCAGCGCGGCCAGGCGCTGGGTGAACAGCCGGCAGTCGCCGGTCTGGTCTTCAGGCAGGCGCAGGGCGCCGGCCATCTGCGCACCGCCCCCAGCCAGGCCGGGCTCGTACTGGGCGATCTGCGCCGGGCTCAGCAGCTCGTACGGCACGCCGTACTGGGCCAGCACCTCGATGTCCTGCGCGGCGGCATCCAGCTGCTGCTGGGTGCGGAACAGCTGGGTGGTGCCAAGCTGGCGGCCTTCGAATTCGATGCCGGTGTCGGCACGCAACGCATTGAGGCAGTCGCGGCTGTAGTCGGACATGCGCACCATGCGCGCCTTGTTCACCGCGTAACGCTCGGCGGTGCAGTTGCGCAGCATCTGGCTCAGCCATGCCAGCTGGCGCAGATCGCGGGTGGGGCGGATCGACAGCGGCGCATGCTGTTCGAACAACCACTTCATCGCCTTGCCGGGTACGCCGGGCGCGGCCCATGGCGAGGTATAGCCGAACGACAGCTGGCCGGCATTGGCATAGCTGGTCTCCAGCGCCGCCGCCGGCTGGCGGTCGACCACGGTGACCTCGCAGCCGGCCTGGGCCAGATACCACGCGCTGGTGGTGCCGATGACGCCGCTACCGAGAATGAGCACCCGCATGTCGCTCTCCTGAAAGGGTATTCCCCCACGACCACGCGCTTGGGGAACCAGTTAGGCACAGTATATTGCGAGCCAGGCAGTGCCATTTCCGGAATGGAGCCGCCTTTGCAGTGAAAATTCCTGTCAAACCCAGTGGAGCCAAATCCCATGCCCGCCCGTACGCGCGAACTGGACAAGATCGATCGCAAGATCCTGCGCATCCTGCAGCAGGAGGGGCGCATTTCGTTCACGGAACTGGGCGAACGGGTGGGCCTGTCGACCACGCCGTGCACCGAGCGGGTGCGCCGGCTGGAGCGCGACGGCGCCATTACCGGCTACTACGCCCGGCTGGATCCGCATTACCTTAAGGCCAGCCTGCTGGTTTTTGTGGAGATCAGCCTGGCCTACAAATCCGGCGACATCTTCGAGGAATTCCGCCGCGCCGCGCTGAAGCTGCCCAACGTGCTGGAATGCCACCTGGTCTCCGGCGATTTCGACTATCTGCTCAAGGCACGCATCAGCGAGATGGCCTCCTATCGCAAACTGCTCGGCAGCACCTTGCTGACCCTGCCGCACGTGCGCGAATCCAAGAGCTACATCGTGATGGAAGAGGTCAAGGAGACCCTGGCGTTGCCGATCGAGGGCTGAGATCCAGGATTCGGGAGTGGGGATTCGTGACGGCTGGGGTCAACGCACCACGCGCATGCCGTCGCCGGCCGGAACCGCGTCGTAGTAGCGCCCGGTCTTGATATCCAGCACCCGGTTGGGACCGGCCGGCTGCATGCCTTGCAGCAGACGGCCATTGCGGTCGTAGACCATGGGCGCGCCGGCGGGCGCGACCTGGCTGCCTGCCGGTGCCGTCGGCGTCAGCGCCGGGCCATGGGTCGGGATGGTCGGCGCGGCCGGGCGCTGCCCCAGCTGCGAGGGCACGGGTGCGGCGGCCGGGGGCGGCTGCATGGCACGCGGGGGCGTCACGGTCGGCTGAACCGGCGTCGGCGTGGTGATGGGCTGCAGGCTCGTGGACGAGCGCGTACTGGTGGCCGATTGCGCCACTGCCGTGCCGGCGCAGGTGAGCAAGGCGCAGAGCAGCACGCCACGTGTCGAACGCTGGATTGCCATGACGTCACCCCCGGTAATGTGGTCGTTCCACTGCAATGGGGACGCCAGGCCGGTACGGCAATGCAGGTCCGAGCTCTGCCGATGAACGCGTCGGCCAGGTCACGGCGGCGCGAAGAGGCGTGCCCTGATCACTCACGCCGCGGCTGCGCTGCCGGGCGCGCCGGGAACAGGCGCGGCGCAACGGTCCGAGCCCCGCGCGCACGGGGGGCCGCCGGCCCGGGCGCGACATCGGGCGGTTGAACCCGTCGCGCACTGCCCACATCACTGGAGCAGATGCCGGCGCCCTGCTGGCGCAGTTCTGCGAGAGCCTCATGAGCCAGTTCGATCTGACCCCTCCCTCCCCCGCCCAGCGCGACGCCCTGATCGCCGGACTCAGCGACGAGGAACGGCGCGTTTTGCTGCAACATGGCACCGAGGCGCCGTTCTGCGGGGTGTTCCTGGACAACAAGCTGGACGGGGTCTACGGCTGCCGCCTGTGCGGGCTGCCGCTGTTCCGCTCCAGCACCAAGTTCGACTCCGGCACGGGCTGGCCGAGCTTCTTCGCCCCGTACGACAGCGCCCATGTCCGCGAGATCCGTGATACCAGTTACGGCATGATCCGCACCGAGATCGTCTGCGCGCGCTGCGACAGCCATCTGGGCCACGTGTTTCCGGACGGCCCGCCGCCGACCGGCGAGCGCCACTGCCTCAATTCGGTGTCGCTGGGCTTCACCGAAACCGGGCAGCCGTTCCCGAATCCCTTGCAGCGTGGTGGCGCAGAGGCGCAGCCAGCCTGAGGCTCCACGGCGCCGGGAAGCGGACGCGATCGACGGCTGCGGCGATCGCACCGCCTGCATCGCGGCACACGCAGCCAAGCGCGCTTCATCGCCGCTGCCGCGGCAATCCGGATCCAGCCAGGAGTCAAGCAGATGCAGATCCTCTCGACCCTGATCTCCGCCAGCCTGCTGGCGAGCGCGCTTGCCGCTTGCAGCGCAGGCGACAGGCCAACAACGGCGCAGCCGGCCAGCTCGCCCGTTGCGGCCTCGCCTGCCGCCCCCGCCCACCAGCCTCCCGCCGGCACCGACGCCAGCGTGAATGGCCCGCCACCCCGCCCGGGCACGGCGAGCGCCCCATCCGATGCGCCATCGCTACCCGCCGACGCAGTGGCCTGGCGCTGCGGCCCGCGCCGCGTCACCACACGTTTCGATCCGGCCAGCGATGCCCTTCGCCTGACGCTGGAACAGCGAACGCTGACCCTGCTCGGCGCCCAGGCCGGCTCCGGGGCGCGCTTTGCCGATGTCCAGGGCAATCAGTTCTGGGAACATGGCGGCGAAGCGACGCTGTCGCTGGCTGGCGGCGAAGCGATCAAATGTGTGCATGAGGCCGCCGCGACAATCGGCTGAGCGTTCAGCTGGAGCGCACACCTTCGCACCCGGCACTTCAAGAATCCGCCACGCAAGCCGAAACCACTAGCAACCCCAGTTTGCGTCCGGCTGCGCCATGCTCATCATCGTTGGCTTCATTGTCGTCATCGTCAGCGTCCTCGGCGGCTACGTGCTGTCGCACGGAAAGCTGGGCGCGTTGTGGCAACCCTACGAGCTGATGATCATCGGTGGCGCGGCGCTGGGCGCGTTCCTGGTCAGCACGCCGGGCAAGATCGTCAAGGAAACGCTCAGCGGCATCATGGGCGTGTTCAAGGGTCCGCAATACAAGTCCGACGACTACAAGGACACCCTGAGCCTGATCTACGAGCTGCTCAACAAGGCCCGCCGCGACGGCTTCATGGCGCTGGAAGACCATGTCGAAAAGCCGCAGGACAGCACCATCTTCGGCAACTACCCCAAGGTGGTGGCCGACCATCATCTGCTGGACTTCATCACCGACTGTCTGCGCCTGATGATCGGCAGCAACATCGAGCCGCACGAGCTGGAACCACTGCTCGAACTGGAACTGGAAAAACATCACCACGAGGCCCTGGCGCCATCGCATGCGCTGAGCAAGGTCTCCGACGGCCTGCCCGGCTTCGGCATCGTGGCCGCGGTGCTCGGCATCGTGATCACCATGGGCTCGATCGGCGGGCCGATCGAAGAGATCGGCCACCACGTCGGTGCCGCCCTGGTCGGTACCTTCCTGGGCATCCTGCTGGCGTACGGCTTCGTGTCGCCGCTGTCGGCGGCGATGGAAGCGCGCGCCGAACAGGACGGGCGCATCTACGAAGCGGTCAAGACCGCGCTGCTGGCCTGCCTGCGTGGCTACAACCCGAAGATCGCGCTGGAATTCGCGCGCAAGACCCTGCCTTCCAACGTGCGTCCGAGCTTCGGCGATTTCGAAACGCACCTGAAGACGATCAAGTAGGACCGCGGTCATGGCCGAGGCCAAATCCACCGTCATCATCCGGCGGGTCAAGAAGGTGCAGGGCGGCGGCCATCACGGCGGCGCCTGGAAGGTGGCCTTCGCCGACTTCGTGACCGCGATGATGGCCTTCTTCCTGGTGCTGTGGCTGATGGCGGCCACCACCAAGGAGCAGCGCGCGGCGATCTCCGAATACTTCCGCAATCCCAGCCCGTTGTCCGGCAAGTCGCCGGCGCCCTCGCCCGGCATGAACGGCCCCGGCGGCGCCAGCACCTCGATGATCAAGCTCGGCGGCACCGCCGACATGGCCAAGGGTGAGAAGGACGAGATGGGCCGCAAGCGCGACAATGCGGCCGACACCGACGTGGACAGCCGCGCCAAGGACAAGAAGCGCCTGGAAGCGCTGATGCAGGAACTGAAGGAAGCCATCGACAAGAGCCAGGCGCTGGAGCCGTTCAAGGACCAGTTGTTGCTGGACCTCACGCCTGATGGCCTGCGCATCCAGATCGTGGACAAGCAGAACCGGCCGATGTTCGATATCGGCCGCGATCAGCTCAAGCCGTATACGGTGGCGATCCTGCATGAGCTGTCCAGCTTCATCAATCAGGTGCCCAACCACATCAGCATCACCGGCCACACCGATACCACCGCCTACAGCAGCGACGCCGGCTATACCAACTGGGAACTCAGCGCCGACCGCGCGAATGCGGCGCGCCGCGCGCTGGTGGGCGGCGGCATGTCCGATGCCAAGGTGACCCGCGTGGTCGGGCTGTCCTCGTCGGTGCTGTTCGACAAGGCCGATCCGCAGAACCCGATCAACCGCCGCATCAGCATCGTGGTGATGACCCAGGACGCCGAGAACGCGGCGCTGGCGGGCGCTGGCCAGGGCGTGGCGCTGGGCAAGCCGATCCGCGATGCGGACACCCACGTGCCCGACCTGAGCGGCGCGCCGGCCACCGGCACCGCAACCGTGGGCACGCCGGTCGAAGGCAGCACGCCCACGCCAGCGGCAGCGGTCCCGTCCTCCCCCACCGCCGCTGCGGCAGCGCCGCCCCCGGCCGCACCGCGCGTGTCGTCCCGTGCGCAGGTGGCGTCGGCGGCCGCACTGGCCAGGGCCGCCGAAGCGGCGGTCGCCGCGCCGCGGGTGGCGGTGGAAGCCGCTCCGTCCGCACAGTGAGCCGCCCCAGCGCAGCCTGACGCAGGCTCGTGGTCTGTGACCTCGCGCGCGCCAGCCAGTGGTGTCGTCCGGATGCGCGGAACGGATTCGATCCGAACGAAGCCGCCGTCACGGTGGTGCACCACGTCGCAGCAACCCCGGTGCGTATGGGCTGCGCCAAGGCCTCCACGCCGCGCGCAACGCATCGTGCGGCGCACGCTCTAGAATGGCGGGCCATTCCCAGCGTCGAGAAGACCGTGTCCCGCAATTCCAAGGCCAAGCGCGACAAGCGCAAGAAGCAGCAGCCCAAGCGCCCCTTCGTCCGTCTGGGCCAGGCGCCCCAGATCGCCAACCACGCGGTCCTGCAGGATGCCGACGGCCGCGTCGTGGCCGCCATCGGCCTGCAGGGCAACGGCGAGTGGCTGCTGTCGATCGGCGGCCAGACCATGGGCAGCGCCGACAACCCGGTACCGATGCTGGCCATGCTCAAGCACCTGGCCAACCTGCAGGAAGCCGAAGGCAAGACCATCTCGCTGGACTATTCGACCCAGCTGCAGCAGCTGATCGACGACCTGGCCGCCGACGAAGGCCAGACCGCCGAGGAGTACCTGGCCGCGCGGGTGGCCGAATTCCAGAACGCCGATGCGGATGAAGACGGCGAGCTGGATTCCGAACACGCCGCAGCGGACGCCGCCGAAGGCACGGCTGGCGAGGACGCTGCCAGCGGCGATGCGCCTGCGGCAGACGCAGACGCCGGCGAAGACAGCGCCGACGCGGTAGCGGACGACGCCGACGAAGACGCCGGCAAGCAGCCGAAGAAGCCCAAGCAGGCCTGACCCGGCCGATGGCCGTCTACGTCGACGATGCGGTGCACCTGTGGCGCGAGCAGCGCTGGGCGCACCTGCTCGGCGATACGCTGGACGAGCTGCATGCCATGGCGGCGCGGTTGGGCATCCCCCGCCGCGCCTTCCAGAACAAGCTCAGCGGCGCGCACTACGACGTGCCCGCCCCGCTGCGCGCCGAGGCGATCGCCCTGGGCGCCATCGCCATTTCCCGCCACACCGACCGCGCACGGCTCAAGGCATTGATCGCCAACGCTCGGGCGCAGGCGCGGGGTGAGGTGCCTTGAATCGGGAATCGGGAATCGGGAGTGGGGAATCGTAAGAGCGGGGTCGTCGTGGGCTGCGCCCTCGTCAAGGGCGCTTGCATGCGCTGCAGTGTTCTCGAGAGAGCCCGATACGGAGCGCTTTTACGCAAGAACGTCTTGGTGTAGCAGCCCCTTTCGCTCTTGCGATTCCCGATTCCCGATTCCCGATTCCCGACTCCCCACTCCCGTGGCTCAGAACGCCTCATTCCCCATCCGCACCTCGACCCCGAGCAACGAGGTCAGTGCCAGCATCGCATCGTCGTCGCGGCTGAGCGCGATCCAGCCGGCATAGGCATCGCCGCCGGTGTTCCAGTTCCACAGCGAGTACCCGTGTTCGCGCAGGCGATCGAACGCCACCGCCATCAGGTCGGGCACATCCAGGCCACTGGCGAAGTCCTCGTCGTCCAGGTCTCCGCCCCAGTCGATGCGTAGATTCCAGCGCGCGCCCAGTTCGTCGATGGCGGCGATGAACGAATCGGTGTCCTTCCAGTCGACGTAGAAGCCCGAGCGCCAGTCGATCACGTCCGTGAGCGTCCACAACCAGGCATCGTCGCCTTCGTCGCCTTCGTCGCCATCGGTTTCGGCCCGCGTTTCGCGCCAGGCGTCGAACTGCGCCAGCGCGGTGTCTTCGTCGCCCGGGTTGATCAATACCAGCAGGTTCCAGACCCGCGCCGGATGGTCGTCGACATCGTCTTCGTCGCCCTCCGGCGGCAGGCCTTCGTCGTCTTCGTAGTCGGCACTGTTGTCGGGCATCACGGTCTCGCTCGAGAATTGCAGATGCGCAGTGTGAGGCCTGACGCGGCGCAAGCAAACCGGCCGCCGCCCTGCCTCGCGCGCGCAGGGCTGGTCTTCCCGGCACAGGCCCGTATCCTGTGCGGCCGAAGACCACCATCCCGGCCGGTCATGACGCCTTTCCCATGAGCGATACCCCTCCCGATCACCTGGCCATCGACCCACGCAGCCCGTTCCACGATGCCGACGCCCTCAACCGCGGCATCGGCGTGCGCTTCAACGGTGTCGAACGCGACAACGTGGAGGAATACTCGGTCAGCGAAGGCTGGATCAAGGTGCAGGTCGGCAAGTCGCGCGATCGCCGCGGCAACCCGATGACGATGAAGGTCAAGGGCGAGGTCGTAGCGTATTTTCTGGACACCAAGGGCGACGCCAAGCCGGCTGCCGAGTAAAAGCGGCTGACTGAACTACGTCACGCCAGGCTGCTGCAGGCCGCCGGATCTGTGCCCTGGCAGTAGGGCCTTGGCTGCGGGGCACTGGCTGCAGGGCCCCTTGCCCGCCCACCATCGCGGGACACGCTGCAAGTACGTCCTTGTAAGCTCTTACGCGGCATCCATGCCGCGTAAGGTCCCGCGACGGTGGGCCGGCAAGGACCAGTCAAGTTGGTTGGTGTGCAGAGCTTTCAATAAAGCCGCCAGGAAAGTGTCTGGTGCGGTGTCCTTACCGATTGCGGGACCGTTGGCGGCATGGATGCCGCCATCGAGCCCCCATGGACGGGTTTACGGCGTGTCCCGCGAGCGGTGAGGGCACCGCGCACGCGACCCACTCAGCATTTGACTTGGACCTTTGACGGCAGGATCCAGCCGACAAAACCACCGCACTCACGCCTTGAGCCGATAGCCGCTGCGGAAGATCGCCGCCACCACGACCAGGCAGACCGCCAGGAACAGCACCGTCATGCCGGTACTGACCGCGATGTGCACATCGGCCTTGCCGTAGAAACTCCAGCGGAACCCGCTGATCAGGTACACCACCGGATTGAACAGGGTGACCTTCTGCCACAGCGGCGGCAGCATATTGATCGAGTAGAAGCTACCGCCCAGGAAGGTCAACGGCGTCACCACCATCAACGGAATCACCTGCAGCTTCTCGAAGCCATCGGCCCAGATGCCGATGATGAAACCGAACAGGCTGAAGGTCAGCGCGGTCAATACCAGAAACCCCAGCATCCACACCGGGTGTGCGATCTCGTACGGCACGAACAGCCGCGCGGTCAGCAGGATCAACAGCCCCAGCATCACCGACTTGGTCGCCGCCGCGCCCACGTAGCCGATCACGATTTCCCACCACGCCACCGGCGCAGACAGCACTTCGTAGATCGTTCCGGCCCAGCGTGGCATGTAGATGCCGAACGAGGCGTTGGAGATGCTCTCGTTGAGCAGCGACAGCATCACCAGACCGGGAATGATGAAGGCACCGTAGCTGACGCCGTCGATATCGCCCATGCGCGAGCCGATCGCCGCACCGAACACCACGAAGTACAGCGAGGTCGACAACACCGGCGAGGCGATCGACTGGGTCAGCGTGCGGAAGGCGCGCGCCATTTCGAACCGATAGATCGCCGCGATCGCGTGCAGGTTCATGCGCGTCCCTCCGGCTGGCGTGCGCCGTGCACGAGGTTGACGAAGATCTCTTCCAGCGAGCTCTCGCTGGAATGCAGGTCCTTGAAGTCGACCCCGTGCTCGTTGAGCCGGCGCAGCACGACGCCGATGCCGGTCTGCTCGGCCTGGGTATCGAAGGTGTAGACCAGGCTGTTGCCATCGGCCGACACTTCCAGCGGCAGGTCCGCCAGTGCGGCGGGTAAGGCCTGCAGCGGCGATTGCAGGCTCAGGGTCAGCTGCTTCTTGCCCAGCTTGCGCATCAGGGTGTGCTTGTCTTCCACCAGCACCAGCTCACCACGATTGATGACGCCGACGCGGTCGGCCATGTCCTCGGCCTCCTCGATGTAATGGGTGGTGAGGATGATGGTGGTGACCTGCTCGCGCAGGCGGCGCACCATCTGCCACATGTCGTGGCGCAGTTCCACGTCCACGCCGGCGGTGGGCTCGTCCAGGAACAGGATGCGCGGCTCGTGCGCTAGCGCCTTGGCGATCAGCACCCGCCGCTTCATGCCGCCGGACAGCGTGGAGATCTTGCTGTTGCGCTTGTCCCACAGCGACAGCTCGCGCAAGACCGCTTCCAGGTACTGCGGGTTGGCCGGCTTGCCGAACAGGCCGCGGCTGAAACGCACCGTGGCCCACACCGTCTCGAACGCATCGGTGGCCAGTTCCTGCGGTACCAGGCCAATGCTGGCGCGCGCGGCGCGGTAGTCGCGCACGATGTCGTGGCCATCGGCCAGCACCGTGCCGCTGCTGGGGTTGATCAGGCCACAGACGATGCTGATCAAGGTGGTCTTGCCGGCACCGTTGGGGCCGAGCAACGCGAAGATCTCGCCGCGCCGGATCTGCAGATCCACCTGTTTGAGGGCCTGGAAACCACCGGCGTAGGTCTTGCTCACTCCCTGGATGGAAACGATGGGCGTCATGGGCTGTGCACGGGAACGATGATCGCCACAGGGTAGGCCGCGTGCCGTGACGATGGGAGGGGGATAGACGGTACGGTGTGGCCCAACCCACGATTTTCCCGGCGAGTGCCTGCGTCACCAACAAGACCTGCAGGCTGCACGTCGCGTCCGCTCGAGGGCGGCAATATCCAGATGCCCTGCTACGGCAGCCATGGTCATTGCCTGGCTTTTACGAATCCCGACTCCCGAATCCCGCGCGCGCAAGCGCGCTCAAGCGCGCTTGCGCGACTCGATCAGATCCAGGTTGCGCACCAGCCGCCGCGACAGCTCATCGGAAATCTCGCGCCGACGGGCCAGCTTGAACAATTCGTTGCGCTCGGCCACCAGCGCGGTATGACGGAACTGGCGCAATGCCTGCTCGTAGGCACCGGCCTCTTCCGGGTCGGTGTCGGCCATGTCCACCGCGCCGAGCTTGCGCTGGTAGCGCTGGCTGACCTGATTGGCGGCCGCGTTGTAACGCTCGGCGTGCGCGCTGTCTTCCACCAGGCGCTGGCGCAGTTTTTCCACCGCATCCAGCGCCGCCTGCGAGGCGGCCTTGATGGCCAGGTCTTCCTTCTGTTGCTCGTCCTCTTCTTCCGGCAATTCCAGCCCGCGCAGCAGCCGCGGCAAGGCCACGCTGGCCACCAGCAGCGACACCAGGATCACCGACGCCGCCAGGAAGATCGCCAACTGGCGTGCCGGAAACGGCGAACCATCCTGCAGCACCAGCGGCAAGGTCAACACGCCGGCCAGGGTGATGGCACCACGCACACCGGCCAGCGACACCGCCACCACGATCCGCCAGGGCGGGCTGACGTGCTGCTCGCCGCGGCGTTGCGCCTTGAAGATGTTCCAGCGCAGCGACAGCCACACCCAGACGAAGCGCAACGCCATCAGACTGGTGCTGATGGTCGCCACATAGACCGCCAGCCACCACGGGTTGAGGTGGCCGGCCTCCTGCACGCTACGCACCGCGCCATCCAGGATGCCCGGCAGTTGCTCGCCCAACAACACGAAGATGATGCCGTTGAAGGTGAACTGCACCGTGTCCCAGACCGCCGAACGCTGCAGGCGCATGTTCCCTGGCGCATTGCCGGCCATTTCCACATAGCTCATGGTGATGCCGGCAGCCACCGCGGCCAGGATGCCAGAGGCATGGAACGCTTCGGCCAGCAGATAGGCCGCGAACGGCGTCAGCAGATTGACCAGGATCGCCGAGCCCGGTTCCTCGCCGAAATGGCGCCAGATCCAGGCCTGGATGCGGCTCAGACCGAACGTGGTGGCCACGCCCAGACCCAGACCGGCCAGTGCCACCCACAGGAAGGTCAGCGAAGCGGTCGCCACCGAGAAGGTGCCGGTGAGTACCGCGGCCACCGCGAACTGGAAACACACCAGGCCGGAGGCATCGTTGAGCAACGATTCTCCTTCCAGGATGTGCATCAGGCGCTTGGGAATCGGCACCTTGGAGGCGATCGAGGAGACAGCCACCGGATCGGTAGGCGAGATGATCGCCGCCAGCGCGAACGCCACCGCCAACGGCATCGCCGGGATCAGCCAATGGATCAGAAAGCCGGCACCGATGACGGTGAAGATGACCAATCCCAGCGCCAGCTCCAGGATCGCGCCCTTGTCGCGAAACAGGCCTTGCTTGGGAATGCGCCAGCCATCGAGAAACAGCAGCGGCGGCAGGAACAACAGGAAGAACAGCTCCGGCTCCAGTTCGTGCCCGGCATCGAACACACCGGAGACCACCGCGCCGAGCGCGATCTGGACCAACGGCAGCGGCAGCGAGAACGGCAGGATGCGGATCAGGTAACCGCTGGCCGCGACCGCCAGCAACATGGCGAGGACGACATCGATCGAATGCATGAAAAACCCGGTGGAAGAGACGGCTGCGCACGCCGCATCGTCGTAGCGATGCCGGACGACACACCTACGGGACCATACCGGTTTGCAACTGGTGATGAAACCACCGCTACCGCACGCCAGGTTCTGGCGCTGTGGCGCATCGCGGAACGCGAGACAGGACCTGCAGCCCAGGCGCTCTCCGTGGCCTGGATCTGCAGCTTGCATGGACGCTGCGGCACGGCAGCGCCGTGCGCAAGGTCCTGTCGCGTGCCACCTCGTCTGCGCGTCCTCTTGTCATCACGTTCCCCTCGGCGCGGTCTGTCGGAAACGCGATACGCGCTCGCTGCAGGGCAGCGCATCCGTGTTGGCCGGTGCCACCGTGTGCGGCAGCCATCGGCATGCGCTCCGAAGTGCCATTGGGTGCACCCGCGAAGAAGACGGCAAACCAGGTCATCCGCAGGTCCGGCCCCTTCGCGCGTGCGGCGCCACACAGCGCACCGAACATGCAGCGGGCACTGCGAGGACAGTCGCGGGGGTGCTGCTGTGGTTGCAGGCTCGCAGCACGGCAGCGCTGCTCAGCGCTTTGCCATGGGTCGGACGCCATCGATCGCCAGCCAGAAGACAGACGGTGTCACCAGCGAGCTCAAGCGCTCCGTCCTATATGTAAAGATCGCGTGATGCATCCGGACGACATCTGCCGGCGTATCAGGGTCTACGGTCGCCACCCCGGGCGCCCGCTCATCCAAAGGATCGCTGCCTCATGAAGACCTCATTGAAGTCGCTTGCCATCGCCGCCGCCATTGCCCTCACCTCGGCAACGATGCCGGTGTACGCCGCCTCGAATCCGACGGTGGGAGGTGCGCCGATGCTGGCCACCAAGGACATCGTCGATAACGCGGCCAACTCGAAGGATCACACCACCCTGGTCGCCGCGGTCAAGGCGGCAGGCCTGGTCGAGACCTTGAAGGGCCCGGGCCCGTTCACCGTGTTTGCGCCCACCAATGCCGCCTTTGCCGCGTTGCCTGCCGGCACCGTCGATACGTTGCTGAAGCCCGAATCCAAGCCCACGCTGACCAAGGTACTGACTTACCACGTGGTGGCGGGCAAGGTGGATGCGGCATCGCTGATTGCCAAGATCAAGGCCGGCGGCGGCAGCGCCATGCTGACCACCGTGCAGGGCGAAGCGCTCACCGCAAAGCTCAACGGCAAGAAGGTCACGCTGACCGACGCCAAGGGCAATACCGCCAATGTCACTATCGCCGATGTCATGCAGAGCAATGGCGTGATCCATGTCATCGACAAGGTGCTGATGCCGTGATCGACCGGCGGCCGATGCCCCTGGGCCCGGCCGCTTCCCGGCGGCACCATCACCTGCAGATCCTGCTTCATGCAGGAGCGTTCCCGAATGCGCGATGCGTCATTGGGATGTCCTAGCGCGGACGAGAACGCTCCTGCACCCCTGCGGCCGCTGCGGCCAGCAGTTCCCTGCCCTGCGAAGGAAGCTGCCGCATGCTGCACCATCACCGCAACGCGGCGGTGACGGGGCGACCCGCGTTCCGGTCGCCCCCTTGGTGTCGGTCGAGTAACGACACCGTGCGCGTGCCCATGCACGCGCATTTTTTTTGCCGGCATTCCTTGCGTTGTTTACGCGTTGCTGGTGCCAGGTGACGGCGCCGCGCCGGGCCTGGAAAGCAGCTGACGCAGGTCGTCCACAAAGCCGCGATAACCGTCTTCCCGTGCCGACTGCGATGCCTGCCGCAACACCCAGGAGGGATGCACGGTTGCCAGGACCGGTGTGCCATCGTCCAGGCGTTGCCACTGCCCGCGCTCCTGCATCAGCCGAAACCTGCTGCCCAGCACTGCCTGTGCCGCGGTGGCGCCCAGGCACACGATCTGCGCGGGACGCAATTGGGCGCGCTCGGCCTGCAACCAGCCACTGCAGGCCTGCACGTGCACGCGCTCGGGATTGCGATGCAGGCGGCGCTTGCCCCGTTGTTCGAAGCGGAAGTGTTTCACCGCATTGGTCACGTAGAAGCGCTGGCGATCGATCCCGAGCTCGCCCAGCGCCTGATTGAACAAGCGACCGGCCGGCCCGACGAAGGGACGACCGCTCAGATCCTCCTCATCGCCCGGCTGTTCGCCAATCACCATCACCGACGCATCGTCCGGCCCTTCGCCGAACACCGTCTGCGTGGCCGGCCGCCACAACTCGCAACGCCGACAATCGCGCGCGGCCGCGCGCAACTGCGCGATGCTCTGTGTCGCCTCGACGACATCGGCCACCGCTGCCGCCGGGATGCGCCGCCGGACCGGCTCGGGCGCGCGTTCGGCCATCTCGCGCACACGCACGCCGGCGTCGCGGATCAGCTCCGGCAGCAGGGCCGCCTCGGGCAGGTTCTTCCAGTACTTCTGCGGCATTTCCTGCCGCATCATGGTCGGATTGAGCCGCGCCGGATTGAAGATGTGCGCATAGTAGGTGCGCCACAGTGCTTCCTGTGCGTCGTCGGCCGGCACCTGCGAGCGCACCGCTCCCTCGCCGAACGCCAGGGCCTGACCATCCCAGCGCACGCTGCGATACGGCGTCAGGATCGCCCAGTGCATGCCCGCGAAACGGCGTGCGAAGAACGGCGCCACGCGGTCCACGATGTGATGCTCCGGCTCGAACCAGGCCATGAAGTCCTCGTCCTCACCCGGCAGCCGGCGAAAGCGCACGAACGCCTTCATCTTGTGCGTATCGCGTTGCACCGCCTTCTGCCATTGCCGCAGGCGGTGCACGTCCACGTCGGTGGCACGCTCCAGCAGCGCCTTCTCGCCCGAGGCGATCCGCCACAACAGCCGATACAACACCGCATGCCGCTGCGGATCGCGGTGGCACAGCACCGAGGCGGCCAGCTGCATGAAGTCGGCCGACACCCGCGGCGGCGCGACCACGGCCGACAGCTCCGACAGCCCCTGCCCCATCAGCAACCCGCCCTGCGCGCCCCCGTTCCACGCCACATGATCCGGCTCGACCTGCGCACACCACCCCGCCCGCGCCAACCCGCGCCACGCCTCGAAACTCCACGGCGGTTCTACCTCAGCGTTGAACATCGCTCGCACCGCACTCCCAAGAAAACCAAGCCCACCACCAAGATCCCGCCACTGCTGCAACCATCACTACTGTCGTCGTCGTCGTCGCCGTCGTCGTTGCTGTGGCTGTTGCTGTTGTTGTTGCTGTTGTTGTTGCTGTTGCTGTTGCTGTTGCGGTTGCGGTTGCGGTTGTTGCCGTTGCCGTTGCCGTTGCCGTTGCCGTTGCCGTTGCCGTTGCCGTTGATCTTGCTTCACCCCGTCGCCTTAAAGCGAGCCGAGCACCGCAGTCACGCGTGGCCGAAGAGGCGCCCTTGTTTGAGCGAAGCGAGTTTGGGCGCCGTGCCGCGCGTGGCGAGGAGCGCAGGGGACCGGCGCGGCTGTACTGCGCCGGATCGCGTCGGGCGACAGCGGTTTTGGTGACTTTTGCCAAGACAAAAGTCACTCGCGCCGCAGGCGCGAAAGCTCTGCACTTGCCGTGCTCTGGCACTTGCCGTGCTCTGGCACTTGCCGTGCTCTGGCACTTGCCGTGCCAGGCGCCCCCGGACTCAGCCCCACCCGCAAGCCCACATCGGCCCACCAGCCCAGCCCGCGTCAAGAACGCCATCGCACCCCCGCCCCAAGACCCGCATCACCCAACCCGGCCCATCAATCGAACAATCCCGCCTGCCGAGGCGCGGGTGCCAGCTGGGCCCGCAATCGCACCGGATCGTCCAGGCGCCGCCGCGGATGATGATCCAGCACGCTCACGAACGGCAGCAACTTCTTCATCGGCACCCGCAGCCGCGCCAGATCCCCCACCCGCAACCGCGCGTGCCTGCGCGACAACAGCAGCCGCTCCACGTTGCGGGTTCCCAGGCCCGGCACGCGCAGCAGCATCTCGCGCGGCGCCTGGTTCAGATCCACCGGAAAGCGCTCGGGATTGCGCAGCGCCCAGGCCAGCTTCGGATCCACATCCAGATCGAGCATGCCGCTGGACTGCGCCGGTGCAATCTCTTCCACGCTGAATTCGTAGAACCGCAACAACCAGTCGGCCTGGTACAGCCGATGCTCGCGCTGCAGCGGCGGCGCCTGCAGCGGCAGCTTGGACGAGGCGTCCGGGATCGGGCTGAAGGCCGAGTAATACACCCGGCGCATGCGGTAATTGCCGTACAGGTTGTGGCTGGTGTCCAGGATGCTGCGGTCGTTGGCATCGTCGGCGCCGACGATCATCTGCGTGCTCTGCCCGGCCGGCGCGAACCGTGGCGGCTTGGCGCGGCGCACCGTTTCGGCCTTGCGTTCGAGCTGATTCTCTTCGATACGCCAGCGCAGCTCGCCCATTGCCGAGCGGATGCCGCCGACGCTTTTTTCCGGCGCCAGCAGCGTCAATCCCTGCTCGGTCGGCAGCTCCACGTTGATGCTCAGGCGGTCGGCGTAGCGGCCGGCGGCGGCCAGCAATTCCGGCGTTGCATCGGGGATGGTCTTGAGGTGGATGTAGCCGGCAAAACGATGCTCTTCGCGCAACTGTCGCGCCACTTCCACCAGCTGCTCCATCGTGTAATCGGAGTTGCGGATGATGCCGCTGGACAGGAACAGGCCTTCGATGTAATTGCGCTTGTAGAAGTCCAGCGTCAGCGTGACCACTTCTTCCGGCGTGAAGCGCGCACGGCGCACGTTGCTGGACACCCGATTGACGCAGTACGCGCAATCGAAGATGCAGAAGTTGGTCAACAGGATCTTCAGCAGCGAGACGCACCGGCCGTCCGGCGTATAGGAGTGGCAAATGCCCATGCCCTCGGTGCTGCCGATCCCGCCGGTGCCCAGCGAGTTGCGCTTGTTCGCGCCACTGGAGGCGCAGGACGCGTCGTATTTGGCCGCATCGGCCAGCACTGCGAGTTTGTCGAGGATTTTCACGCAAGCAGCATGTCGTGAAGGCGTCTCAGCCTATGAGACTGCACCACACTTCATCGTGAATGCTTCAGAGCGCTGCACTGCCGGCACTTGTCGGCACTTGTCGGCAGCATGCCTTTTGGCTGCGCTGCCGGCGCTTGTCGGCAGCATGCCTTGTCGCTGCGCCGCCGGCTCTTGCGGGCAGCATGCCCGCTCGCCGCGGGCCGGTGCGCCGTAGGTACCAAGCCGTATCACCATGGATCTTGCGGGCTATAGCCAACGCACCACAGCGGTTTGCAGCGGCAGCAACTGGCCACATGCCATGGCTTGCAGGCGGCTGGGCAGTGCCTCGGGATTGCGGGGCCGGCATGCCGCCTGCACCGTCGATGGCAGCGACGGTGCAGGCGTGCTGCGCCCGCCAGGGCTCAGGCGGCGGCCAGGCCCGCAAGCGCGCGATCATCACCGGGATCGCCGTCGAACCGGTAGATATCCATCGCCAGAAATCCCGCATCGATGCCGGCATCGATGCGCTGCGCCCCGAGCCGGTCGGCGCCGGCGGCGCCCATCGCCACGTACAGCGGCAACAGGTGCTCGTCGGTGGGATGCGCCCGTGCCGCATGCGGTGCCTGCCGGCGATAGTCCAGCAACGCGGCGATGTCGTTCTCCACCAGTTTGCGCTCGGTCCACTCGATGAAGGGCCGCACATACGGCGCCTCGCGCTCGGTGCTGTAGCCATGGCGGAAGTCGTGCAGGTTATGGGTGATGCTGCCCGAGCCGATTACCAGCACCCCGTCCTCGCGCAGCGGCGCCAGTGCGCGGCCGACCGCAAACTGGTGCGCCGGGCCCAGCTCGGGCTGGATCGACACCGACACCACCGGGATGTCGGCGGCCGGATACAGCAGGCGCAGCGGCACCCACACGCCATGATCGAAGCCGCGCTGCGGATCCAGATGCGGATGCAGGCCGGCCTGTTCCAGCCGGCGCAGGATCTGCTGCGCCAGCGCCGGCTCGCCGGGCGCGGGATATTCCAGCTCGTACAGCGGCGCCGGGAAGCCGCCGAAGTCATGGATGGTGGGCGGCCGCGCCGCACCGCTGACCAGCGGGCGACGGCCCAGCCAGTGCGCGGACGCAACGACGATCGCGCGCGGCCGCGGCAAGGTCTGTGCGAGCTCGGCCAGGCGCTCGCCGACCTGCCCCGGCTGCAGCGCAGTCATCGGCGATCCGTGCGAGATGTACAGGGAAGGCAAACGGGTCATGGCGTACTCCTCGGAAGAACGACAGGCAGCCTCAACGCGCCGGCTTCAGCGCCCACGCGCCTTCGCCGAGCAGGGCTTGCACGATCAGCAACACCGCCCACAGCGCCGGGTATTCCCAGCCGCCGCCCGGATTGGAGAAACCGAAACCGTTGCCGCCGTGCACGCTGACGATGGTGCCCAGCAGCAGCGGCACGCCCAGCAACCCGAGCCAGCGCGCATAGACGCCCAGCAGCAGGGACAGGCCCAGACCCAGTTCCAGCGCGATGGTGAGGTAGGCCAGCGCGCCCGGCAGGCCCAGCGAGTGGAAATAGGCCACGGTGCCGGCCGGGGTGAACACCAGCAACTTGGTCAGGCCATGGACCAGGAACAGCGCGCCCAGGCTGATGCGCAACAAGGCGGTGCCATAGGCTGCGGTACGCGGGGAAGCAAGCGAGGTGGACATGGGACGGACTCCAGTGAGGACCTGCACAGCCTATTGCTTACAAATTTCTGATAAATAGTTTTAGTTTGGATAATTTATTGCGATCAAAGCAACAATCGGACACCCATGGATACCCTCGATGCGATGCGCGTGTTCGCGGCAGTGGCCGAACGCAGCGGCTTCAGTGCGGCCGCCGATGCGCTGGACCGCTCTACCGCCAGCGTGACCCGGCAGGTCGCCGCGCTCGAACAACGGCTGGGCACCCGCCTGCTCAACCGCACCACCCGGCGGGTCAGCCTGACCAGCGCCGGCACCGCGTATTACCAGCGCTGCCTGCAACTGCTGGCCGACCTGGACGATCTGGAGGCCACGGTCGGCGCGCAGGCGCTGGAGCCGGCCGGGGTGCTGCGGGTCAATGCGCCGGTGAGCTATGGCATCGAGCGCCTGGCCGCGCTGCTGCCGGGCTTTTGCGCGCGCTACCCGCAGGTGGAACTGGACCTGTCGCTGTCGGACCGGCTGGTGGACATGGTCGAAGAAGGTTTCGATGTCGCCATCCGCATCACCCGGCAGCCGGCGCCGACGCTGATCGCCCGGCGCCTGGGCACGGTCCGCCTGGTGCCCTGCGCGGCGCCGGCCTACCTGGCACGCGCCGGCACCCCGACGCATCCATCCGACCTGGCCGGCCACGACTGCCTGCTGTACCACTACTCGCCCAACGGCGACGAGGTGCGCTTCCATGGGCCCGATGGCGATAGCGACGTACGCATCCACGGCAGCCTGCGCGCCAACAACGGGCATGTGCTGAGCGCAGCGGCGGTGGCCGGCCTGGGCATCGCGATGCAGCCGGACTTCCTGGCCGACGAGCATCTGGCCGCCGGCCGGCTGGTGCGCATCCTTCCGCAGTACGCACTGGGGGAGATCGGCATCTTTGCCGTCTATACCAGCCGCAGCCACCTGGCTCCGAAGGTGCGCAGCTTCATCGACTACCTGGTCGACAGCATGGGCGATCCCGCGCGCTGATGAGCCCGGCAACAGTACGTCCCGTCGATGGTCATTAACCTGACACGGCATGTGTGGTCACAATCGGGACCCCACCCGGATCAACAGGACTGCGCATGAGCAAGATCGCCATCATCTACTTCAGCGGCTACGGCCACACCGTCAAACTGGCCGAAGCCGTGCATGCCGGCGCTGCCAGCGTCGGCGAGGCCACGCTGTACCGCATCGATCAGGACGGCAACCTGCCCGACGACGCCTGGGAGGCGATCGGCGCAGCCGACGCCATCATCTACGGCAGCCCCACCTATATGGGCGGGCCGGCGTGGCAGTTCAAGAAGTTTGCCGACGCCAGCTCCAAGCCGTGGTTCGCGCAGGCGTGGAAGGACAAGATCGCCGCCGGCTTCACCAATTCGGCGTCGGTCAATGGCGACAAGTACGCCACCATCCAGTACTTCTGGACGCTGTCGCAGCAGCACGGCCAGGTCTGGGTGGGTACCGGCCTGCTGCCGTCCAACACCAAGGCGCACGGTCCGCAGGACATCAACTGGACCGCCGGTTCTGCAGGCGCGCTGGCGATCTCGCCCTCGGATGCCTCGCCGGAAGAAGCGCCGCGCAGCGGCGATCTGGAAACCGCCAGGCTGCTCGGCAAGCGCGTGGCCGAATTCGCCGGCAAGTTCAAGCGCTGATCCGGCCGGCACGCAGGGGCGTGCAGCCACCGCACTGCGCCGGTTGCTGCACGCAGCGCGGCATGGCGATGAGTGGCAAGGCGATTGGCAGGCCTGCGCGCGGCGGCACGGCAGCGCTCATCGATACGATCGCTACCTGCGCACGGCCGCCGGGCGATGCTTGCGCACGCGAGGCGCCGGGCGCCTTGCGCATGCGCATGACTGGCA
This sequence comes from Xanthomonas sp. NCPPB 1067, assembly GCF_020783795.1. Lineage (NCBI taxonomy): Bacteria > Pseudomonadati > Pseudomonadota > Gammaproteobacteria > Lysobacterales > Lysobacteraceae > Xanthomonas > Xanthomonas sp. NCPPB 1067. Next base: position 161,329 of record NZ_JAJGQG010000002.1, on the reverse strand, counting down.
GACGCCGGATGCGCCCATCCGCACCCAACGCCGACGCGGACGCTGCTGGCGGTGCAGCGCGCAGCGGTCCCGGCGTTAGCGGTCGCGCCACACCACGGTAACGCAGGCCGCATCACCCTTCCCGATCTTCTGCCGCACGGAGTTCCGCATGCAAACCCGCACGCTCGGCCGATCCGGCCCTACCGTCTCCGCTCTGGGCCTTGGCTGCATGGGCATGAGTGCGTTCTATGGCGACCGCAGCGACGAGGCCGCTTCGATCGCGGTCATCCACCGCGCGCTCGACCAGGGCATCAGCCTGCTCGATACCGCCGACATGTATGGCCCGCACACCAACGAAATCCTGGTGGGAAAGGCCATTGCCGCGCGTCGGCATGACGCGTTCCTGGCGACCAAGTTCGGCATCAAGCTCGACCCAGCCGACCGGTCGGTGCGCGGAATCGATGGCAGCCCTGCATACGTGCGCAGCGCCTGCGAAGCCAGCCTGCGCCGTTTGGGCGTGGACCACATCGACCTGTACTACCAGCATCGCGTGGATCCGGCAGTGCCGATCGAAGACACCGTGGGCGCGATGGCGCGCCTGGTCGAACAGGGCAAGGTGCGCTTTCTCGGTCTGTCCGAAGCCGCCCCCGAGACCATCCGGCGCGCACACGCGGTGCATCCGATCACGGCGGTGCAGACCGAGTACTCGCTGTGGTCGCGCGAACCGGAAGACAACGGCGTATTTGCCACCGTGCGCGAGCTCGGCATCGGCTTCGTGCCTTACTCGCCGCTCGGGCGCGGGTTCCTCACCGGGGCGATCGCTTCACCGCAGGACTTCGAGGCCGACGACTACCGCCGGCACTCGCCGCGCTTCCAGGGCGAGAATTTCGCCCGCAACCTGCAACTGGTCGAGCAGGTGAAGGCGATCGCAGCCGACAAGGGCATCACGGCCGGGCAGCTGGCACTGGCGTGGGTGCTGGCGCAGGGCCAGGACCTGATCCCGATTCCCGGTACCAAGCGCGCCAGCTATCTCGACGAGAACATCGCCGCACTCGAGGTCGCGCTGATGCCCGACGAGCTTGCGCGTATCGATGCGATCTTTCCGCCGCAGGTCGCGGCCGGCCTGCGCTATCCGGAAGCGACGATGGGCTCGGTGCACCGCTGAAACGCGTCAGGCGGCCTACGCGCATGCAGCCCGGCGGGCGATGCGCGTATCGGCAATCGCGCAGGTACCGGCGGCGGCACCGGCCATACCAGGCAACTGTCGCCGAGCTTGCTCACACCCGTGCGGCACGACTGGCTGCACACTGATCGGTGATTCTTCCTTTTTCGCGCACTATGCTGTCCTTCGTGATCCCCGCCCACAACGAGGCCGCACTGATCGAGCAGACGCTGCAGTGCCTGCATGCCTGCGCCAGGACGCTGCAACGGGACTGCGAGGTGATCGTGGTGGCCGATGCCTGCGACGACGACACCGCCGCCATCGCCCGCGCCAATGGCGCACGGGTGCTGGAGGTGCAGTTGCGGCACATCGCTGCCACCCGCAACGCCGGTGCCCAGGCCGCGCAGGGCGAGCGGCTGCTGTTCGTGGATGCCGACACCCTGATCAATCCGCAGGCCGTGGCCGCGGCGATGGCAGCACTGGATGCCGGCGCCGTCGGCGGCGGCGCGCAGGTCCGTCTGCAGGGCGATCGCGTCTGGCACGAGCGCGTGGCGCAGGCCGCATTCGGCTGGTTGTTCCGGCTGTCGGGGATTGCGCCAGGCTGCTTCCTGTTCTGCACTCGCGCGGCATTCGCCAGTGCCGGAGGATTCGACACGCGTTACTACGCCGGTGAAGACGTGGCGCTGAGCCGCGCGCTGGCGCGCTGCGGCCGGTTCGTGATCCTGCGTCAGCCCGTGCACACCTCCGACCGCAAGCTGCGCAGTTTTTCCAAGCGCGAGCATCTGGGCCTGCTGCTGCGTTTTCTGTGGCGCGGGCGACGCATGCTGCAGACGCGCGATGCGCTGGGCTTCTGGTATCAGCGACGGCGCTGAACCCGGCGTGTCCGCGTTGCCCGTCTCGCCGCGCGACCTGGCCTCAGGTCGGGACGTGGAATCGTAGGCCACTTACACTGGCGCACTCGTTCCGGTTTCCGAGTCGCACCGCATGCCCCCTCTACACCGACCTGTCCTGATCGCCGCATTGCTCTGTGCGCTGTGCGCCACCGCGGCGTGCCGTCGCGATGGCGCAACGCCCGCCGCCAATGACCGCGCCAAACCCGCGGCCAGCACCCCCAGGCTCGGCGATTTCGGCTTCGACGCGGCAGGGATGGACCGCAGCGTCGCGCCGGGCGAGGACTTCGTGCGCTACGCCAGCGGTCACTGGATCCGCAACACGCAGATCCCCGAAGACCGCGCCAGCTTCAACAGCTTCGTCGGCATCGCCATCGATACCGAACAACACAGCCGCGACATCATCGAAGGCGCCGCCGCCAACGATCGGGTCACCGGCGAAGACAAGCAGATCGGCGACTACTACGCCGCCTACATGGACGAGGCCAGCATCGAAGCCAAGGGGGTGCGCCCGGTACAACCGGAGCTGGACGCCATCGCGCAGCTGCAGGACCACCACGCGCTGGCACGCACGCTGGGCGCACAACTGCGCACCGATGTGGATCTGCTCAACGCCACCAATTTCTACACCGACCGCCTGTTCGGCCTGTGGATCTCTCAGGACCTGCACCATCCCGGACGCTATGCGCCCTACCTGGTGCAAGGTGGCCTGGGGATGCCCGACCGTAGTTTCTACCTGGATGGCGGACGCATGGCGCAGCTGCGCGACGCGTATCGGGCGCACATCGTCGCCGTGCTGGAACTGGCAGGGTTCGATGATGCTCCGGCGCAGGCCGCCCGCATTCTCGCGCTGGAGACCGCGATGGCGCGCGTACATGCCACCACCGAGCGGACCAACGACGTGCAGGCCGGTGCGAATGCGTGGAAACAGGCCGATTTCGCCCAGCGCGCTCCCGGTCTGGACTGGACCGCATTCTTCGATGCGGCCGGACTGAAGGGGCAGCAGGACTTCATCGTCTGGCAGCCGCAGGCGTTGATCGGGCTGTCGGCGCTGGTGCAATCGGAGCCCTTGCAGACCTGGAAGGACTATCTGCGCTTTCGGGCACTGGATCGTGCCTCGCCTTATCTGTCCAAGGCATTCGCCGACGCGCGCTTCGCGTTCTACGGCACCGCCTTGCAGGGCACGCCTGAGCAACGTCAGCGCTGGAAGCGTGGCATCGATGCGACCAATGCCGCATTGGGTGAAGCGGTGGGCAAGCGCTACGTGCAGCGCTACGTCAGCGCGCACACCAAGGCCCGGGCCGAGGAGATGGTCAAGAACCTCGTCACCGCATTCGGCCAACGCATCGACGCGCTGGAATGGATGAGTCCGCAGACCAAGCAGCATGCCAAGGCCAAGATCGCCGGACTGACGGTGGCCGTTGGCTACCCGGACACCTGGCGCGACTACAGCGCGCTGGAGGTGCGCCGCGACGACGCGCTGGGCAACGCCGAACGTGCCGAGCTGTTCGAGTACCGTCGCAACTTGGCCAAGCTCGGCAAGGCGGTGGACCACCGCGAGTGGTACATGCTGCCGCAGGAGGTCAACGCGCTGAACGTTCCGCTGGAAAATCGCCTGATCTTTCCCGCGGCCATCCTGCAGCCGCCGTTCTTCGACCCGGCCGCCGACGATGCGGTCAACTACGGCGCCATCGGCGCGGTGATCGGCCATGAGATCAGCCATAGCTTCGACAACATGGGCGCGCAGTTCGACGAACACGGTCAGCTGCATAACTGGTGGACGCCGCAGGACCTGAAGCGATTCGAGGCCGCCGGCGATGCGCTGGCGGCGCAGTTCAGCGCCTACAAGCCATTCGACGACCTGGCGGTCAACGGCAAGCTCACCCTTGGCGAGAACATCGCCGACGTGGCCGGCCTGGCCACAGCCTACGACGCCTACCGGTTGTCGCTGCAGGGCAAACAGCCGCAGACGCTCGATGGATTCAGTCCGGACCAGCGCTTCTTCCTCGGCTTCGCGCAGGCCTGGCGCGGCAAGTACCGCGACGCAGCGCTGCGCAATGCCTTGCTCACCGACGTCCATGCGCCGGGGCGTTTCCGCGCGCAGACCGTGCGCAATCTGGATGCGTGGTATCCGGCGTTCGGGGTCGAACCCGGTCAGCAGCTATACCTGGCGCCCGAGCAACGGGTCAGGATCTGGTAGCGGTGCGTCCGCGCACCGGATGCGCGCCCGCCGCGGCACGCGCCCGGTGCGCACCGCCGCTGCCGCCCGCACCCGTCACGATCCGTCGGGCCAACGCAGCAACGTGGCCGGCGGCAGCTGCATCCGTCGGCACGCACGCGCCGACACGCCATCACGTAGCGCGATGCGAAACAGCGGCGACAGACCGCGCAGCACCCGTGCCGATGCCTGCGCCTGCGTGCGCTGCACGGCGCTGCGACCCAGCATCTGGCTGGCCCAGGGCGGCAGCAGGGCCATGCCGGCACCCAGAAACACCCCGCGCGACAACCTGGCCGCAGGCACCGGCAACTGGATGCCGGTGAGCACGTCCAGCACCTCGCGCGAGCGGGCGTCCATGCGCAGCGTCGCCCGCACCTCGGCGAAGTAGGCATCCACCTGGGCCTGGCTGGCAGGCACGTCGCCGGCGCCCAGGGCTTCGGCAACGCGCCGCGCTTCGTCGTAGTAGCGGTCTGCAATGGCGGTCGGCACGTCGCGACAGTAACGCCGGTATCCCTGCAGGAAGCCATAGGCCTCGGTGACGTGCACCCAGGTCAGCAGGCCCGGATCGTCGGCCTGGTACGCCACGCCGTCGGCGGTGTGGCCGCGGACCTGGGCGTGGATGCGCCGCACGCGCGCGATCAGCCGTTCGGCTTCGGCCACCGGCGCGTAGCTGGTCCCGGCGACGAAGTCGGTGGTGCGCCGCAGCCGGCCGATCAGATCGGAGCGGAAATTGGAGTGGTCGTAGACGCCGGCCAGCGCGCGCGGATGCAGCAACTGCAGCATCAATGCGCACAATCCACCGGACAACATGCCGGGAAACTCGGAGTGCACGCGCCAGGTGACGCTGTCCGGTCCGAACAGCCCGGGGTCGCCCGGTGGCTGGTCGTAGTCGATGGCACTCTGGCCACGCGGGAACGCATCCAGCACCCAGCGGCGGATCCGTTCGGCGGCGGGGGCGGTCAGCGTACGGAAGACGGCGGACATGCCGCGATGATACGCAGCGACCGCCCCACGCGGCCGATGCAACGCCGCGGCCTCATCCGGCAGTCAGCTGCCTGGGCGGGCTTCATCGCGACGACTGGTGTGCAGTGCAGCAAGTTCACGCCGGCCTCGCGCCTGTCTTGCGTCAGCACAAACGACAAACCGCCTGAATTCAGCGATTTGTGCGGCAGTGCACGCGATCGCAGCCTCGCGCTGCCGGCGCAGGCATTGTCATGCACACCGAAAGTGCTAGAACTAAGACCGTCCGACGTGGGTGCCCTTTGACCAGGGCGTGCGCCGGTCGCTCCAGGGCACCGGCCGCGGCCGGTGCAGCAAGTCGTTCGTACCAGCCATCCGTCAGGAGCTTGTCATGATCGCTTTGTTTCAGGGTTTGGGCCTGCTATTGCAGGACAATGCACTCCATCGGCGCCCCTTCGACGAGCAGGTGGCCTACTGGCGCGACAGGACCGACGAACAGCTCGACGAGGAGGTCAACCTGCTCAAGGTGGCAAAGAAGCAGTGGGTGATCGCCTCGATCATCGGCTGGCAGGCAATTTCACTGGTGTTGCTGGGGGTGATCACCCACCAGCTATGGCAGGACGACTACCACCTGACCTTCAGCCGCGTGGTGATCATCTTCACCTCGTGGGTCTCGATCCTGTTCATCATGTGGTATATCGCCGACCTGTTCGATCACAGCGCCGGTTTCGAACGCTGGCTGCGCGCCTTCAACAGCCGTGCGCGGGTGACGCCGGATGCCGACTCGGTCGAGTGCGTGGCCGATGCGCTGGACATGACGCGGCGCTATCCCGAGGTGCTGCGCTACAAGCAGGAAGTGACCTCCAAGCGCGAACTGCGCCACGAGGACATCGTCAACATGCGCGAAATGGGCCGGCTGCGTCGCTACACCGAGCTGTTGCGCGACCTCGATCGTTTCGACGGTGCGCCGCGACTGGTGGCCAACGCGGGCTAGCCGCCGCATCACGGATCCCACCGCGGGTTGGCGGCGAGGCGTCCGAGACTCCGCTGCCGCACATGGACACACGGCCGATGCAGTGCATCGGCCGTGTGCGTTTGGCGGGTTGGCTCCGGGCCGGTTCCGGTACCGCGGGCGCGTGCGTCTTTGGCAGCGCTGCAGCGCGGTTCCGTCCACCGGGTTGCGTCGTCGATGCGGGAGGCGACCAGCGCGCGCGATCACGACGCCCACTGGTCCGGGGAGAGCGCTCAGCCCCGCGCCACCGCCTGCTCCACCGACGGAGTACGCCAGCCGCTGCGCACGCCCCAGATGTAGAACACCGCACCCACCACGGCGACCACGACCAGATCGGTGCCATAGCTCAGATAGCCGTGGCCACCGAAGTCGGTACTGCCGGCCCAGGACACCAGCGCGATGGTGGGCAGGTAGCAGATCATCCAGGCCGCACCCTTGAGGTTGCGGCGCAGGTCCGGCCAGCCCTGCTTGGCCTGGTAGTAGCAGTACACCGGCAAGGCCACCACCATCAGCAGGATGATCTCGCCGGTCAGCGGCCAGCGCGCCCAGTACAGCAGCTCGGTGGCCATCACGAAGGCCACGCCGGCCAGTACCGGCAGCGCGACGATGCGCAGCGGGCGGTGCAGTTCCGGCGCATGCCGGCGCAGCGCCATCGCGCTGATCGGGCCGGTGAGGTAGGAAATGATGGTGGCCACCGAGATCACCGCCGCCAGCGTGCCCCAGCCGCGGAAGAAGAACAGGAACACGAACGACACCGCCAGGTTGAAGTACATCGCCATGCGCGGCACGCCCCACACCGGGTGCAGCTTGCCCAGCACTGCTGGCATGGTGCCGTTCTTTTCCATGCCGTAGACCATGCGCGCGGTGGTGGCGGTATAGGTGATGCCGGTGCCGCTGGGGCTGACGAACGCATCGATGTACAGCAGCATCGCCAGCCAGTGCAGGTTGACGATGATGGCCAGCTCGGCGAACGGCGAGCGGAAATCGATGCCATGCCAGCCGGCCTTGGCCAGCAGATCCGGCGGCACCGCGCCGATGTAGGCCACCTGCAGGATCACATAGACCAGGGTGGCCAACGCAATCGAGCCCAGCACCGCGAACGGAATGCTGCGCCCGGGGTTACGCGCTTCGCCGGCCAGGTTCACCGGACTCTGGAAGCCGTTGAAGCTGAACACGATGCCGGCGGTGGCCACGGCAGTCAGCACCGCGGCCAGGTCGAGCACGTGCGCATCGCCATGGATGCCGACGCTGAAGTTGTCGCTGTGGAAACCGCTGGCGATCAGTGCCACCCCGGTGGCGGCCGGCACCACCAGCTTGAACACGGTGATCAAGGTGTTGGAGCGTGCGAACAGCTTCACGCTCCAGAAGTTCAGGAAGAAATACACCAGCACCAGCACCGCCGAGATCAGCAGGCCGGGCACCGACAGCTCGCCTGCCCCGCCAGGCGCCTGTACGTACAGGCCCTGCGCCCAGGCCCAGGGCCAGGAGGCCATGTACTGCACCGAGGCCTCTGCCTCGACCGGGATCACCGAGACGATGGCGATCCAGTTGGCCCAGCCGGCAATGAAGCCCACCAGCGAGCCGTGCGAATAGTGGCTGTAACGCACCATGCCACCGGACTCGGGAAACATGGCGCCGAGCTCGGCGTAGGACAGCGCGATGGTGGTGATGATCGCCGCACCCAGCACCCACGCCCAGATGGCGCCGGGGCCGGCCAGGCCGGCGGCGCGCCAGGCGCCGAACAGCCAGCCGGAACCGATGATCGAGCCCAGGCCGGTCAGCATGAGCGCAAAGGGGCCGACGTCGCGGCGCAACGAGTGTTCGGACATGAAGAGCCTGAAGGTGATGGCGCCGTGAACCGGCACAAGCCGACAATCATCGCAGAAGCGGCCGCTTGTCGTCAGTGCGTATTCAGGTGTGTGGTCGTCTACCGCGGCCGGCGCCGGCAACCACGCGCGCCATGCCAAGCGCATGTTGCCCGATGGCGCGACGCGGATGGCGACGACTGGTCGCCCCGCTATCCTTCCCGGGAGTGCGGTGGACAGTGGTGCGGCAGTGCATCGCACCGCCAAACGCGCGTGCCGGGCATCAACCGTGGCAATCGGCGGCGGGCGCGGTGGCATCCACGCAGGTATGCGCCTTCGCCGGCACACCGCGCAAGGCGCGGATCTGGCCAGGCGACAGGGCAAAGCGCTCCAGCGTTCTGCGCGCGCAGCCCGGTGCTGACGCGCTGCCGGCGGCAGCGGCAGAACACTGGTCCTCGTACACCAGGTAGTGGCACTGGCCGCTGCTGCTGGCCAGGCAATGCACGTTGGTTTCGGTGGCGGTGACCAGGGTCTTGCTGAAGATCACATCGCGGCCATCGCTGATGGCACGGGTGATCGAGGTGGTGCCGGTGCGTTCGTGGCAGCCGGCCAGGGCAAGCAGGCAGTACACCAGGGAGGCGAGCAGGCGCATGGAGACAGTCCTTTCAAGTCGATGCGATTGGGGAGTTACATGCCGCGGAACAGGCTCATGAAGGGCTGGCTGACGGTGAGCGTCTCGCTGCGGCCGCGCAGGTGCAGCCGGCCCTTGCCGGTGTCGTCGCGGACGACCGAGGCCACCGCCTTCATGTTGACGATGGTCGAGCGGTGGATCTGCTTGAACACCTGCGGATCGAGCGCGTCTAGCAGCTCGCGCAGCGGCGTGCGCAGGACGGCTTCGCCGGCAGCGGTCATCACCGTGGTGTATTTCTGATCGGCCTGGAAGTAGGCCACCTCCTCCAGCGCGATCAGGCGGGTCTCGCGCCCACTGCTGGCGGTGAGCCATGCCAGCGGCGGCGGTGCGTCGCTGGCCGTCGGCCGAGCGGACAGGCGTTGCAGCAAGGCTTCCAGCAGGCCGCCATCGGGCTGGCCGGCGGCGGCGCGCTGCTGTACACGCTGCCAGGTGGCCTGCAGGCGCTTGCGTTCGATCGGCTTGAGCAGATAGTCCACCGCGCCATGTTCGAATGCGTCGATGGCGTACTGGTCGTAGGCGGTGACGAACACCACCTGGGTGCGCGGGCTCACCTCGCGCAGCGCACGCGCCACCTCGATCCCGGTCAGGCCGGGCATGCGGATATCCAGGAACACCACATCCGGCTGCTGGATGGCGATGGCCTCCAGTGCGCTGGCGCCGTCTTCGCATTCGCCCACCACCTGCAGCTGCGGGCAGACCTCGGCCAGCAGTGCCAGTAGCGACTGCCGCAGCAACGCCTCGTCTTCGGCGATCACCGCACGCAAGGCGCTCATGCCTGCACCTGCACGGGTGCCGCGGCGACCTCGGGCAACGGGGGCGGTTGTCGCGCCGGATCGAGCAGCGATGCCGGCAACGGCAACGTGATCGTGGCGGCCACGCCGCTGGGAAAATTGGAGACGATGGCAAAATTCGCCTGGCCGGCGTAGATCAGTTGCAGACGCTCGCGCAGGTTCTTCAGACCGATGCCGGTGCCGTGGCTGTGCGCGTTGAAGCCCTGGCCATCGTCGGCCACGGTCAGCGTGGCGTGGCCATCGACACGGCGCGCCAGGATCCACACCGTTCCGCCGCCGGGCTTGGGTTCCAGCCCGTGCTTGATGGCGTTCTCCACCAGGGTCTGCAGCATCATCGACGGCAGCTGCAGGCTGCGCAGTTCGTAAGGCACTTCCATCTGCAATGCCAGCCGTGTGCCCATGCGGATGCGCAGGATTTCCAGGTAGGCCTGCGTACGTTCGAGCTCCTCGCCGAGAGTGGAGGTGGCATCGTCGGCGCTGGGCAGCGAGCGGCGCAGGTAGTCGATCAGGTGCCCGAGCATGAGGTCGGCGCGTGGCGGATCGGTACGTGCCAATACCTGTGCGCTGGCCAGCGTGTTGTAGAGGAAATGCGGCTCGACCTGGGCATGCAGCAGATTCAGCCGCGCCACCGCCAGTTCCTTCTCCATCACCGACTGTTCGACCGCCGCCTGCTCGTCGCGGCGCAGCTCGCCGACCCGTCGCACCACCGCGCGGTTGATCGCCTCGGCGTTTTCGTAGTTGCTGCCCTCGTCCACCGCGAACAGGTCCACCCATGCGCCAGCATCGGGCTCGCACAAGACCGTGACGCTGCTGGTGCCCTGCCCCGGCGTGATCGTCACCAGCACCTGGTTGTGGGTGATGGCGAAGCGCGCGAACAGATTCCAGCGCGAGGGCTTGCGACCTTCGTATGGGTCGATGCGGCGCACGCGGGCGCGGATCAGCAGACTGCCCGGCGCGCACTCGATGTCCTGCACGCGCGGCAGCGCGCGCAGGGCCTCTTCCACCACCGCAAAACTGGCCCGCGCCTCCAACGGCACTTCGATCTGACGGCGTTGGCGGGTGGACAAGGTGTCGTGGTCCAACCGCCCGGCGATCAGGCGTACGCGCCGCACATGGGTGATCGCGCTCATCAAGGCAAGCGTCAGCAGCACCATGCACGCCAGTCCGAAGAACGTGCCGGTCGAACCGAACAGCTGTGCCCACATGATTCCCGCCACCACCAACGCGGCAGCCCAGGCGAACACGACACGCACGATCAGAAAGACGCTGGCGGACACGGACAGATGACTCGTTGAGTGGGACCGCAGCGAGCATAGCCGGCACGCGTGGCAGCGAAACCCCCAAGGCGACGAATGGCTGCCAGAGCGCGTTCAAATGCCGGATTCAGCGGACGAAGCCGGGCTGACCGACAGACCCGCGGGCGTGATCGCCTGCCACCGCGTGGCGCAGGCTTGGCCAGCGCGGCCGTGTAGCACCTCGAGGCGTTACCATCGCGCGGTAGCGTCATCGTGCCACCGCCCGACGACTGCCCTGCCACCCACCATCATCCGGAAGTCGCATGCACCGACGTCGTTTCCTGCACAGCGCTGGGCTTGCGCTCGCGACCGCTTCCACTGGCAGTTGGGCGGCTACCAGCAAGACGGGCGCCGCGCCTTCCGCACCCTTACCCGCTGCTCCTGGGCCGGATGCGTTGCCCACGCGGTTCGCAGCCGCACCGCCGCTGATGCCGATGCGCGCCTCGGTCGATCGCATCATCGCCATCGATGGCTGCACGCGGCCGTTTCGCGCGCAAGGCCCGCGCATCGAGGCCGAACGCATCGGGCGCAAGACCGTGGTGCACAACTATGGACACGGCGGCAGCGGCTGGTCGTTGTCGTGGGGCGCCGCAGAACTCGCACTGCAGCTGGTGCGTGCGGCCGATGGCGACATCCGGGAGCTGGCGGTGATCGGCTGCGGCGCGATCGGGCTGACCACCGCCCTGGCCGCGCAGCGTGCCGGCCTGCGCGTGCGTATCTATGCACGCGAGCGGCTTCCGGACGTGCGTTCCTTCTATGCCACCGGGGTGTGGTCGCCGGACTCGCGCGTGTGCACCAGCGCATACGCCAGCGCCGACTTCAAGACGCGTTGGGAGGCGATGGCGCGGATCTCGTTTCGTCGCTACCAGACCCTGCTCGGCCTGCCCGGCGAGCCGATCGAATGGCGCGATGGCTATGTATTGTCCGACGTGCCGTTCGATCAGCCGGTCACCTCGGCCGAAGCGCACGAGCCGGACTACCCTGCATTGGAAAGCACGCTGCTGCGCGATCTGGGGCCGCGCTCGCGCCCTGTCGCCGCGGGCGGCCATCCCTTCCCGGTACCGTTCGTGCGCCGCTATAGCCAGCTGACCTTCAACATCAGTGCCTATGCGCGACTGTTGTTGCAGGATTTCCTGCAGGCCGGCGGCGAGTTGCAGACCCGCCATTTCGAACATCCGCGCCAGTTCGGCGATGTACGCGAGAAGGTCCTGGTCAACGCAACCGGCTACGGTGCGCGCGCCCTGCTGGGCGACGAAAGCGTGATCCCGGTACGCGGACAGACTGCACGCCTGATCCCGCAACCGGAGGTCACCTACGGGCTGGTCTGGCGTGGGCACAACCTCAATGTGGTGCCGCGGCGCGACGGACTGCTGGTGCAGGCGCAAGGCGCCAACGACTTCGACAACCCCGATGGCAGGCCCGACCGCGCCGCCACCGAAGCGGCCGTGCGCGAGCTGGCACGGCTGTTTCCCCAAGCCTGAGCCTGAGCCTCCGAGGACCAGCAGACCGTGGCGAGCAGTCCTGCGGCGGGTGCGGACGGTATTCCCGACCCCGAAGGATGACGCGTTGCACATGCTGCACCGGGCACCGCGCGCACCCGCCTGGCGGTGAGTGCAGTGGTTTGCCAACCGCGCCTGGCACTTGAGTTCAGCCGTCCTGCAACGACGCCTGCAACGCGCGGGCCATCGCTGCATCGCCGTTGACCAGCTCGTCCCAACGCAGATACACGCCCTTGCGTCGCCCCTTCTCGACCAACTTCAAGCCTTGCGGATCGATGCGCAAAGTGTAGGTCTGCGCGCCGATGCGCAACTCGCGGCGTAGCGGTTTGTCCAGCGGCGTCATGTCGAGCCTCGCAGGTTGGTTTGGCAACTGCTTGTAACGCATCTAGGTCGGTAAGTGGCGCGATGACGGCGACATGCGAGCAGCGATGACCATCGTGGTGGGTTTGCTCGGACGACATCCTGCCGCTCGCGTCACCTTATGGCACAGGCCGTCATCGCATCTGGATCACCGTATCCACCAATCCCGCTAACACTCGCGCCGCTAGCGTAGCGGTCACGTGGTATCGCCCCGACGACACCTGGCTCCACTGCGACAGATTGCGATGTGGTTGCAGTCACGCGATCGGTTTGTGTCATCCAGGCGTCGACGGCATGCGCCACAGCGTGTCATCCCTCCATCACCATCAAAGGAGTCATCCATGGCGATCAACACCGTCGAAGAACTGTTCATCCACGAATTGTCGGACATCTACAGTGCCGAGAAGCAGCTCACCAAGTCGTTGCCGCGACTGGCCCGCGCTGCGACCGAGCCAAAGCTGAAGCAGGCGTTCGAGACTCATCTGGAAGAGACCCAAGGCCAGATCGAACGCATCGATCAGGTGGTCGATCTGCTCGGCATCAAGCTCAAACGTATCAAGTGCGCGGCGATGGAAGGCCTGGTCGAAGAAAGCCGTGAGGTCATCGAGGAAATCGAGGCCGGCCCGGTGCGCGATGCGGCGTTGATTGGCGGCGCGCAGAAGGTGGAACACTACGAGATCGCCTCCTACGGCACCATCGCCGCGATCGCCAAGCAGCTGGGTTACGCCGATGCGTTGCCGCTGTTGCTGGCCACGCTGGAAGAAGAAAAGGCAACCGATGAAAAACTGACCCTGCTTGCCGAGCAGGGCGGTAACCAGAAGGCATCCAAGGCCAGCAAGGCGGCCTGACCCATCTGCGCGGGACGCCCAGCGTCCCGCGTTGTCCGCCCCTGCGGACGCATTCAAACAGCCAAGGCCCCACGTTGCTGCGCGCTCCCTGAGTGGTCGTAGTTGCCGGGCGCCAGCCATGGAGCACCCCCATGTTCATGCACAACAAGCAGTTGATGTACACCGTCCGCGTCGCCCAGCCGAATCCGGATCTGGCCACGCTGATGCTCGAGCAATTCGGCGGACCGCAGGGCGAACTCGCCGCTGCGATGCGCTACTTCACTCAGGCGCTGGGTGAGGACGATCCGGGCCGCAAGGATCTGCTGTTCGATATCGCCACCGAAGAACTGAGCCACCTGGAAATCATCGGCTCCATCATTGCCATGCTGAACAAGGGGCCGAAGGCGGTGTTATCCGAAGGCATGGAAGAGGCGATGGCAATGCGTTCGATGACGCAAAACAGCACCAGTCACACACAGCAGATCCTGTATGGCGGCGGGCCGGCACTGGTCAATTCCAGCGGTGTACCGTGGACGGCAGCCTACGTGGACAGCATCGGCTGCCCGACAGCCGACATGCGTTCCAATATTGCTGCCGAAGCCCGTGCCAAGCTCGTCTATGAGCGCCTGATCACGGTCACCGACGATCCCGGGATCGTGGATGCGCTACGCTTTTTGATGACACGCGAGGTTGCGCATCAGAAGTCGTTCGAAAAGGCGTTGTATTCCATCGAGCCCAACTTTCCGCCGGGCAAACTGCCGGGCGACCCACGTTTTACCGACACCTACTACAACACCTCGCAAGGCGAGGGCGACATGGTCGGCCCATGGAATGCCGGGGAGCAGTGGGAGGTCGTCGCGGACCGCGAGCAGCAGGCGGCAGTGGATGGCGGAGACGGTTCGGCCACGGTGGCACTGGATAAGACCCAGGCCGCGGCATTGGACGCGATGTCGCTGCGCTTGCTGTCCAACCCTGAACTGGATCGTGTCACCGGCGCGGATCTGGGGGCGGGCCCGGGTGCCGGGTCCACCACAGGCGACATTCAGCGCTGACGCCAACCGCGCGTTGCACGCGCATGACAAGCCCAAGCCTGCGAGACCTGGGCTTTCTCCTGGCCGCACAGAGGAATCGACACGAACAATAAGACCACACGTCAAACGCAACGGCCGGATCGCCGCGAAGGAGTAAGCGACGCAACCAAGGCCCGAACTGATCGCACCGCGCCGCTGATACGCCGGGAAGCCACCGCATCATCGGGTGTTGCTCAACTGGAACAGCACAATCAGCGGCTTCATGGTCATGGCTAACCGTACGAACGAGCGCAGTGCGATGGCAGCACGCGGCCCAACTTAGGCCAGACAGGCACCTATGAAGCCCTGCAACGCGCAAACCATCACCAGCCTGCTCGGCCAACAGGCCGATTCGACCGCTCACTGATCGGCGCCAGCCAGCCCCGCCGCATCCGTCGACACGTCCGCGGACTGCTGCAGCGCGCGCTCTTCTTCGCCGAGCTGGTTGAGCAGCTCTACTGCTGCCTGATGCGCGTTACGCAGCGTTTCTACCGGCTTGGACGATTCATGACGCAATGCGTACAACGCGAAACCCATCACATTGAGGCGGTTGCGCAACTGGTGCAGCAATTCGCGCCGCTGCGCGCGCGGTTGATCAGCCACTAAGCATCCTTGCCGCTGAGCCGGTTATGCAAGGTCCGCACGCTGATGCCCAGTTCGCGGGCGGCCGCCTTCTTGTTGAAACGCGTGCGTGCCAGCGCCGATTCGATCATCGCGTCTTCGGCCTGGCGCATGGTCCAGCCCACAGGAATCATCAGCCCGTCTTCGGCCGCCTGGGGAACGGTCTGCTCCACATCCGGTGCGCTCAGCTGATCGCCATCCGAGCGCAGATACAGATAGTGGATGAACGAGCGCAGCTCGCGCACATTGCCCGGCCAGGCGTGATGGGCCAGGTAACGCAGCAACGACTTGGTCGGCAGCTTGCGCTTGCCGTACTTGAGGTTGAGCTCGTCGATCATGCGCAGGCCCAGCACGCGCACATCGCCGCGGCGTTCGCGCAACGGCGGCACCTGGATCGGATACTCGTTGAGGCGGTAGAACAGGTCCTCGCGCAGCACCGCCTGCTCGCGCTGTATATGCTGATGCGTGGCTGCGATCACGCGCGCATCCAGCGGAATTTCCTCGTTGCCGCCAACCCGCATGAAGCTGCGCGACTCGATCGCCCGCAGCAGGTAAACCTGCAGGCGCTTGGGCATTTCGCCGATCTCGTCCAGGAACAGCGTGCCACCCGCGGCCTGTTCCAGAAACCCGGCATGCCGGCGATCGGCGCCGGTGAAGCTGCCGCGCTCGTGGCCGAACAGCTGGCTGGCCAGCAACTCTTCGGGAATGGCGCCGCAGTTGACCGGCACGAAGCGGCCGCGACGGCCCGACACCCGGTGGATCGCACGCGCCACCAGGTCCTTGCCGGTGCCGGTTTCGCCGGTCACCAGCACATTCAGATCGGTCGGCGCCACGCGCACGATGTCCTTGCGCAGCATCGCGATGCTGTCGCTATTGCCGATGATGCCCAGATTGCCTCGCTGCGCTTCGCGCAGGCCGCCGAGTACGCGTTCCAGGCGTTCCGGCGCGAAAGGCTTGGTCAGGAACTCGCTCACACCGAATTGCTGCGCGCGTCCCTGGGTTTCATAGGCATAGTCACCCGACACCACCACGATCTGGGGGGTCTGGTCCGGATCCAGCCGCTCGATCAGATCGAAGCCGCTGCCATCGGGCAGGCCGACATCAACCACCAGCAGATCGGGGAAATTGCTGTCCAGCCAGCGGCTGGCCTCGCCCAGGGTGTGGATTCCCTTGGCACGGAAGCCGCT
Source organism: Xanthomonas sp. NCPPB 1067 (assembly GCF_020783795.1). Classification (NCBI taxonomy): domain Bacteria; kingdom Pseudomonadati; phylum Pseudomonadota; class Gammaproteobacteria; order Lysobacterales; family Lysobacteraceae; genus Xanthomonas; species Xanthomonas sp. NCPPB 1067. The sequence continues at coordinate 144,962 of NZ_JAJGQG010000002.1, read as the reverse complement.
ATCGGTGGCCAACTCCACCACCTGATCGCAGAACTCCACGTCGTCGTCGATGATGGCGCAGGAAAGACGGTCCATGAGCGCTTCTGTCCGCAATGACTAGTACATGTTCAGTTGAGAATTGTGACAGCGGCGCGAAGACGCCTGCCTATCACACGGATATGCATGTCGTAAAACAGCGAGAGGTGGCATTCGGGCGGCGCTCCTCCCCTAGTCGAGCTCGCCATCGTGGATGTGCATGCAGTACGCACGGATGTGCCCGGATTTTCCAGTGCCAAGCGTCATGCTTGGGCCTGCTGACCGGTGCTGAATCGGCGAATCGCCAAGTAGCGCAAGGTTCTGCCGCGGATGGCGCAAAGTGTGGGATGGCGACCGAGCGGCCCGAAACCACCCATGGTTCCGCTGGCATGCTGCGCCGCACCCTCGCCACCGGCGGCGCATCCGTTGCGTGTGCTCCTAGGACGTGGGGATCGATTGGATCACATGCAAGCCGCACGCCCGCGTCTGGCAGGGACGGACAGGGAAACATGGACATGTGGAGCAAACACCAGCGCATGCCGGGCCTCAGGCCCAGCATGTCTGGTTCTACCCGGCGGCAAATAGCGAGAGGCAAGCGGACAGGTCGACCGTCGTCAACGCCTTTCCGAGCCATCCGGGCGCTCGTAGTCGCGCTCCGGGTCGACCTTGTTGACGTCCGGATCCTCATCCGGCATATCGCGATCCTTCCACTGTGCATCCTCGTTGCGATGCTCCTGCGGCGTGAACGGCTTTTGCTGATCGGACTTCGGTCCCCACGGCTGCCTGGATTCGCTGCTCATGTGGCTACTCCTGCGGTGTCGTGCGGTCACGCTAGGCGCTGTTGCATTGCAGGGCGGTGAACGCCGCCGTGGCGTGGCGTGAAAGCGTTGGTAGCGCGCAAGGTAAACCTGGTGCGTGTCGGCGGCTCGCAGTTTACGCACCGGTCTGCGAATGCGGCGCCTGCACTGGCTTGGATTGCGGTGAGTCCTTCTGCCGCAGCCAGATGGTCAATACCACCAGCGAGAACACCGCCAGGAATTCGCTTTGCCAGTTCTGCATCGATTCGAACCAGAAATCCGCGCCTGTCAGATGATCGATCACGCGGATCGGAGGCTGCCCGCGCTGTGCGCGCTCGAGCAGCTCCAGTCGCCAGCTTCCGATCAAATGCAGCACGAAACTCATCATGAACAACGCTGCGAAGGCGATGGCCAGCGAATGTCCGTACACCACTCGCCACAGACCACCTGCGCGAACCGGCCAGGGAGCCGGTCCGGCAGCGATTGCCCCCTGTTCGTCGGCGGGGTCGAGTGGGCGCGATTCTGCCGAGCCCGCCTGGCGCAGCTTCACCGTCAGCAGCACATACATGCCCATCTGCAGGAACTCGCTTTCCCAGTTCTCGAACAGTGCAGACATGAAGTGCGCACTGTGCAGATAGGCAGCCAGCGCAAGTGCCGGCTGTCCTTGCTCGGCCAGTTCCCGGTTGTATGCATGCAGCCCTGCATAGATCTGTGCGCCAATGAACAGCAGGGTCAGTGAGAGCAGACACAACGACAAACCATTGCGACGCAGAAACATGGCTCACCTCCAGACAGGATGGGCAGTATCGAACCCCATCGGCAAGCACGACATGAAGAACGACTCGCCTGCATGCAACCGCAGCCGTCCGCAAAGAGTGCGGGCCACCCACGCCACGCGGGTGGCAGCACACACCCCGCCCACATCGCCTAGCCCGAACGTTTACGTCTGCGCACCCACACTGCAGGTCTCCCCCGCTCCCACAGGAGACGCCCCATGGCCGTACCCAACTACCCGCGCCCGCCCTTCAAGCCGCAGCAGCAAAGTTTCCCAGGAAAGACCGAAAAAATGGACCCACGCCCGGATCATGGTGAAGACAGTTATGTCGGCCATGGTCAGTTGAAGGGCAAGCGCGCCCTGATCACTGGCGGCGACAGCGGTATCGGCGCCGCGGTCGCCATCGCGTATGCACGCGAAGGCGCTGATGTTGCGATCGCCTATCTGCCGACCGAGCAGGCCGATGCCGAAAAGATCGGCGCATTGATCGAGAAGGCGGGTGTCAAGGCGCTACTGGTCGCTTGTGACATCAGCGAAGAGCGGCAGGCACAGAGCCTGGTCGAAAGCGTACGCAACGCGTTCGGCGGTGTGGACGTGCTGGTGAATAACGCAGCGTACCAGGCGTTCTATCAGAACTTCGAAGACATCACACTGGAAGAATGGCGCAAGACCTTCGATACGAACGTGCACGCAGTCTTTCATCTGGTGCAACTGGCGGTCCCGTTGATGACCAAAGGCGGTTCCATCATCAACACCGCGTCGGTGCAGTCCAAGAAACCCACGCCGAACATCCTTCCCTATGCGGCAAGCAAGGGAGCATTGGCCAATCTCACCATTGGCCTGGCCGGCGTACTGGCCGACAAGCAGATCCGCGTCAACGCGGTGCTACCCGGCCCGATCTGGACGCCCTTCATACCGGCCGGCATGGACGAAGAATCGGTCAGCACCTTCGGCGAGCAGACCCCAATGGGACGCCCAGGCCAACCGGCGGAACTGGCATCTGCCTATGTCATGCTGGCCGCAGATACCGCGAGCTACACCTCCGGTACGTTGCTGACCGTATCGGGAGGCGCCGTGACGCTGTGACCATTGGAGCGAATGACGAGGACTGCCACGGCGTCGCTTTCCTCACGCACGAACCGCACATACGCGGCGTGACAATTCGCGGCATAGCGCCTTTGTCCATGGCCGGCAATGTGCCGGCCATCCCCTGTTTGGAGCCGGGCGCGCATGGGTCGGGCGCCATGCTCACCGGGAGGGTACAGCTCGTGCAGCGGTAACGCGGTCTGGATGAGCGCAATGTCACCGGCGGGTCTGCTGGCCAGAGTCGCTGGCTGGACCGCCGCTGATGATCTGCTGATCCGGTTGACCGATCAAAACCTGCCGAAGGTGCGATGAGAACATCTGCGCACGGGCAAGGATGTGCAAGGGCATGCTTCTACAAAGATGGAGGCGCAGGGGCACCCGTCCGCACGGGGATTCCCGCCCCAATCGCCGAGTTCTTGCGGCCTGTCAACGCCTCATCAAGCATTCGGCGCGTTGAACCGAACACGATTCAACCGGCCGTGGCGCTGCACTTTGGCAGCACCACGGCATCGCTTCTCAGTGCACCTGTGTCTGCTTCGCACGCAAGGTCTTGGCATGCTCGAGATGCTCGGCAATGGTGGCGCGCGTGCGCTGCAGTTCCTTGCCCAGTTCGCTGGAGCCCGGCTCGCTGCTCAGTTGCGTATCGAGCAACGCCAGTGCCTGCTCGTGGCTGGTTACGCTGACCTGCAGATAGCGTGTCTCGAAACTCTGGCCGTCCAGCTGTTCCAATTGCTTACGGGCCCCTTCCGACCGGGCCGCGGCGGCCTGCGCCATCGCACCGGCGCGGTCGGGTGCGAAGCGGCTCAGGTCGGTCAGCGCCGCGCTGTGCGCCTCGTCCATCTTGCGCGCGAATTCCAGCACCGGACCCTGCACGCCTTTCATCACAGCCAGCTGCGCCAGCGTGCGCTCCTGTTCGTTGAAGACCGACAATGCACCCAGCGCCTGCTTGCGATCGCCACCCGTATTCATCGCGCCTTGCAGGGGATCTCCATGCGGCGGCGTTCTGTCGAACGCAGCGCTTTGTCGGTCCTGCAGCAGGCTCGGGGCACGCGGCGACTGGCCTGCCTGCTCCTGATGGCGCTGCCATGCCTTGTAGGCCACGTAACCGACCGCGCCGGCGGTCACCATCCTGAAAAGTCCCATTGTTGCCTCCTGATTGATCGCCTCACGGCGACGGTTGTGGAATGAATGCCAGAGCCCGTAGCGGACACCACGGTGGCGGCCGGGCACGGCAAGTGAGCGTGCGAGCGCGCGGGTTATCCAGACGTGACCTGCGCATCAACGCCACGTCGCCGATGCCACGTACACGCCCTGACCACGTGTCCTGCTGATCGGCTTAACGCTGCGCAGCGAACACTGCGCGGCCCTGATACCCCACCACGCCCTCGGAGGCTTCCATGCTTGCGCTCAACTATCACGGCTCGCGCGACGTACGCGTCGAAACCGTTCCGGATCCGGTACTTGTCGAACGCGATGACCTGATCCTGCGGGTCACCGCGACAGCCATCTGTGGATCGGACCTGCATCTGTATCGCGGCAAGATTCCCGACCTGCGCCATGGCGACATTCTCGGCCACGAATTCATGGGCATCGTCGAAGATGTCGGCCCCGACGTCACCGCGGTCAAGCGTGGCGACCGCGTCGTGATTCCATTCGTGGTGGCCTGCGGGCGCTGCTTCCATTGTGTGTTGCAGGAGTTTTCCGCCTGCGAAACCACCAACACGGGCAAGGGCGCCGCACTCAATCACAAGGACATCCGCCCCCCGGCCGCATTGTTTGGCTTCAGCCATCTGTATGGCGGGCTATCCGGCGGCCAGGCAGAGTACGTGCGCGTGCCCAAGGCCAATGTCGGGCCGCTGGTGGTGCCCGACGCCCTGCATGACGAGCAGGTCTTGTTCCTGTCCGACATCTTGCCTACCGGATACCAGGCCGTGGTGGATGCCGGTGTCGAGCAGGGATCCACGGTGGCGATCTTCGGCGCGGGCCCGGTGGGACTGATGGCGGCGGCATGCTGCCGCATGCTCGGTGCCGAACGCATCTTCATGGTGGACCGCCTGGCATATCGGCTGGACTTCGCTTCGAAGGCGTATGGCGTCATTCCGATCAACTTCGACGAAGTCGACGACCCGGCCGACATCATCGTGTCGCAGACCGATGGCCGCGGCGTGGATGCCAGCATCGAAGCGGTGGGCTTCGAAGCCGAAGGCAGCGCCCTCGAAACTGCGCTGACCAATTTGAAGCTGGAAGGCAGTAGCGGCGTTGCCATTCGCCAATGCATCGCCGCCACGCGCCGCTGCGGAGTCGTCAGCGTACCCGGCGTCTATGCGGGCTTCATCCACGGCTTCATGTTCGGCGACGCATTCGACAAGGGCCTGACCTTCAAGATGGGGCAGACACATGTGCAGAAGCATATGCCGTACCTGCTGGAACGCATCGGCAACGGGGAACTCAAGCCGAACGCCATCATTTCGCATCGGATGCCGCTGGCGGACGCAGCGCGCGGGTACGAGGTGTTCGACAAGAAGCAGGACGCGTGCCGCAAGGTAGTGTTGACGCCTTGATGCAGTAGCACCTCGATGCAACAGTCCAACAGCGCTGCGAGCGACAGGACCGCCGCAGCGCGAACTTTTACCATACCGCACTAACGCCGCTACCGCGTGCGGTGACACGCGTGCGAAAGGTGTCATGCAATCGCGTCCCCATCATTGCTCACGACCGCATCCGGGCCGAAGCCTCGATCCACGGGTTTGGCTGGCACGAAAGGCGATACTGGATCGCTGGCGGGAAAGGTTTCTTCCACGGCCTCGTCCTGCAGCGCATCCTGCCTGTCGTCATCCTGGTGCTTGTTGTCGTTCTCGGTGGATGGGTTGGTGCGGGTGGTAGACATACTCATGACAAACTCCGCTCTGTTGCAACGTGTCCACACGCTACGATCTGCGTACGGCATCCGGGGTGAAATTCGTCTTCGCATCGACACGACAAAGGCAACGAGGCTATCCAGTATCGAGGTACTTGCCGCTGCAAGCGCGGACTTTCGCGATCCGTGCAGCGCTGCGCTGCCAGCGTTGAGCCAGCAACGCCACTGAACGCGATGCAGGCCATCCGACTGCTGTGTTGAGCTCACGGCAGTGCGAGGCAGCGCGCTCACCGTGCGACGCGCGATTCACATCCGCGCGCGCTCAAGGTGTATGGTGAGCGCGCACACCTTCGGCGTGCCCTCATTCTTTCCGGGCTTTTCCATCAACACTCTCTGCGAACGCTGCGACGCCGTCTGTTGCCGGCTCACCGTCCTGGTCGACCCGTCCGACCGCATCCCGCATCATCTGACCAGCGTGACGCAGGAAGGCTGGCGCGTGATGGCACGCGATGAGGAGGGGTGGTGCGTGGCCATCGATGCTGCGCGCATGTGCTGTTCGATCTACGAAACGCGTCCGGCGATCTGCCGCCGCTTCGTCATGTCCGGACCATATTGCCGCGATGTACGTGCCATCTACGACGACCAACGCCGGCGGGGCATTCCCTTGACACTCCATACCGCATGAGGATTCGCGATGAATAACTCTCGCCGCCAAACGCTGACCGTGAGCAACCAGCCTGGAAAATCCCGTTTGTCCGAGCAGCGTCTTGCTGCCGATCTGGAAGCGTTTCGGCAGGCGGGCGGCGCAATCGAGCGCCTGGGCGATACGCCGCTAAGACGCGAAAAGAAGCGTGGCGTACCCGATGAGGCTGCCGACATTGCGACCAAGCCTGTTAACGACGCCTGATAGGGTGCGTCGCCTGAAGGCGACGTCATCGCATCGGACGGTACGACCAGCAGGCGGGCCGCAAGGGGTTCATCGCAGATCATCGGCCAGCCTGTAGTGACGCAAGCAACCGCTAAGAGCGACTACAGCAGCTGCGCGCGATCGGTGGCGCCAAGCCGTTGTGCCAGGGCGGCCATCTCGTTGGCCAGGGTGATCATGTCGCCGCCAGCCTGCGCTGCGATGCCCATGATGCGTTGGTAGGCGTCCCAGAAGTCCGGCCCACGGCCATAGACATCGTGGAATCCCCGCAGTTCCAGGACCAGTAGATCGGACACCTGCATGTCGGAGCGGTCCATCGTGTCACCTCTTGGGGGAATCTCCCCGGTCCGCAGCTTATCTCGGTTCAGCTTACAGAACAGGGACAGCCAGACGACGCCGGCTCTGAAACTGAATTGGTTAGCGTTCCCCGACGGCAACCGGCGATGCGCGAACCCCATTGCAACCGGAAGAATGGCTTATAGCAGCCTGCGCTCCACACAGCGGGCCCACTGACGGGCCCGCGCGAAGGAATGGGCGGCATCGTGGCGCATCGACATGCGATCGTTGCAGCGCGGGCGCGCCGCCCCCCGGGCCATCCTTTGCGGGCCTGCGTGACAGGCACGCCGCGGCAACCCTGCGCCCCCCGGGCCGGACCCGGGCCCGGCGTGTTGCCGCCGCCGGCGCAGCGCCTCGAACGGCGCGCATTCCCGTGTAAAATGCGCGGTCTTTGACCGGAACAATGGCGAAAATTGCTACACGGGCGCCCCTCTCGGGCCCGGCGTTCATTCGCCTGCTGGCACGCCTGAGCGATGTCCGCGTCGCCCAGTCCAACCATGCATTGGCCGATCGGCTGAGCCAATGGATCGACTGGACGCGTGCGGTCGCCGTGTCCAAGGCGTTGGACGGCAGGCTGCCCGACACCGATGCGCTGCCAGAGCCGCGCCCGCTCGACGCCGAGGCCTGCACGCGGGTGCGCGCCGGCCTGGCCAGCAGCAGCGTGACCGACCTGGATACCCTGGTGGAGCGCCTGCGTGCCGACGCGCGCAGCGCTGCCGAGTCGCAGGCAGCGCCCGCACCGGCCGACTATGCGCCGTTCCGGCAGCACTACCTGGCCATGCAGCGCGCCATGCGCACGGCCACCGGCGACCTGCGTGGGCGGCTGCGCGACCTGCTGGCGCTGGTCTCGGCCGACATGGCCCGGCTGGCCGAAGTGGATGCGGTGATGGAATTGACCCTGAGCCCACGCGAACAGAGTCTGCTGCACACCGTGCCCGGGCTGCTGGGCCTGCATTTCGAGCGCCTGCGCGATGCCGCGCACGCGTCTACCCCAGCCGCCGAGGAGCAAGCCGCGCCACGCGCCGTCTCCGATGGCTGGCTGGATGTCTTCCGCAAGGACATGCAAAGCGTCCTGCTCGCCGAACTGGACGTTCGCTTTCACCCCATCGAAGGCCTGCTTGCAGCGCTTCGTACCCGCTAACTGGGACCCCATGTTAAGAACTCTCGTACACGTGTGTGTGTTTCTCATCGGCCTGCTGGCGGTTTGCTGGGTCGGCATCGGTTATCTGGGGTCCAACCCGTTGGGCGCCTGCATCGCGGCGGTGATCGGCGCCTGTTATGTCGCCGGTGCACTGGAGCTGTACCGGTATCGCCAGGCCAGCGGCACGCTGGACAGCGCGGTCGCCGGGCCTGCCGCCGCGCCATCGGCGTTGCATGCATGGCTGGAGCAACTGCACCCGAGCCTGCGCAACGCAGTGCGCCTGCGCGTGCAGGGGACGCGCGTGGCGTTGCCGGCGCCGGTATTGACGCCGTACCTGGTCGGCCTGCTGGTGCTGCTGGGCATGCTCGGCACCCTGCTCGGCATGATGGCCACGCTCAGGGGCACCGGGTTTGCGCTGCAGAGCGCCGCCGACCTGCAGGCCATTCGTGGCTCGCTGGCCGCGCCGGTGGAAGGCCTGGCCTTCGCCTTCGGTACGTCCATCGCCGGCGTCGCCAGCTCGGCCATGCTGGGCCTGCTGTCGGCCTTGTGCCGACGCGAACGCCTGCAGGCGGTGCAACGGCTGGACCTGAAGATCGCCGCCGAACTGCATCCGCATTCGGACGCCTATCAGCGCGAGGAAGCATTCAAGCTGCAGCAGCAGCAGAGCGCCCTGATGCCGGCATTGATCGATCGGATGCAGGCGCTGATGCACAGCATCGAGCAGCAGAGCCGTACCGCCGATGAGCGTCTGGCTGCCAGCCAGGCCGACTTCCATGCCAGAACCGAAGCGGCCTATGCGCGGCTGGCGGCTTCGATGGAGCAGTCCTTGCAGGCCGGCGTTGCCGACAGTGCGCGCGCGGTCGGCGCTGCGTTGCAGCCGGCGATGGAAGCCACCATGGCCAGCATCGCGCGCGATACCACTGCCATGCAGGCGCAGCTCGGCCAGGCCGTCCAGCAGCAGCTGGAAGCGATCGGCAGCGGCTTCGAACGCAGCGCTGCCGATGCCGGCGCGCACTGGAGCCGCGCGCTCGCCATGCAAGAGCAGGCGCAAGGCGCACTCGATGCGCAGCTGCGGACCACCCTGGAACAGTTGGGCGCGCAGGCTGCCGCCTTGCAGGACAGCGTTGGTGCAGCGGTACAGCAGCAGTTGCATGGGCTGGAACAGGTCGCCGCCGCAAGCGCACGCACGGCCGCCGAACACTGGCAGGCCGCGCTGTCGGCACAGGAACGTGCGCAGCAGGCGCTCGGCGAGCAACTGCAGGCGGTGCTGGCACAGATCGAGCAGCGCAGCATCACGCTGCATGACAGCGTCGGCGTGGCCCTGCAGCAGCAACTGCGCGCCATCGACGAAAGCGTTTCGCGTAGTAACGCCGCCACGGCCGATCAGTGGACCTCGATGCTCGACGAACAACGGCGCGCCACCCAGGCGCTCGAGGCACACGCGCAGGCCACGCTGGAACAGCTGGCGCAACAGACCACCGTGCTGCAGGACGGTGTGCGGCAGGCCGTGCAGCAGCAGTTGGACAGCGTGACCAACGGCCTGGAAACCAGCACCGCGGCCGCCGCGGCAAGCTGGGAAGCTGCCGCGGCCGAGCAGCAACGCAGCAACCGCACCCTCACCCAGGAACTGCAGCGCCACCTGGCCGAGTTCGCCACCACCTTCGATACACGTTCCGGCGCGCTGATCGAGGCGGTGTCCCAGCGCATGGATCGGTCCGGCAACGACGCGGCCCAGGCCTGGAACCAGGCATTGGCGCAACAGCAGCAGGCCGGTGCAGCGCTGGCGAACGAACACCGCAGCGCGTTGGCCGCGGCCAGCGCCAGTTTCGACGCGCATGCCGCGGCGCTGGCCGACAGCCTGCAGCAATCGCAGCTCGCGTTGCAGACCGCGATGGAAGCGCGCGACACCCAGCGCCTGACGTTGTGGAGCGAGCAGCTGACCGCCATGAGCGCACGCCTGAGCAGCCAGTGGGAGCAGACCGGGCAGCGCGTGGCGCAGCAGCAGCAGACCATCTGCGACACCCTCGCCAGCACCGCCGGCACGCTGTCCACGCAGGCGCAGGCGCAGGCCAGCGCCACCATCGACGAAGTCTCTCGCCTGATGCAGATCGCCGCCGAAGCCCCCAAGGCCGCCGCCGACGTGGTGGCCGAATTGCGCCAGAGCCTGTCCGAGAGCATGGTGCGCGACACCGCCATGCTGGAAGAGCGCACTCGCCTGCTGGCCACGCTGGATACCCTGCTCAACGCAGTCAACCACGCCTCCACCGAACAACGCGAGGCGGTGGATGCCCTGGTCGCCACCTCGGCCGATCTGCTGCAACGCGTGGGCAACCAGCTCACCGAACAGATCGGCAGCGAGACCGGCAAGCTCGGCGCAGTGGCCGCGCATGTCAGCGGCAGCGCAGTGGAAGTGGCCAGTCTGGGCGAAGCCTTCGGCGTGGCGGTGCAGGTATTCGGCAACGCCACCGGCGAACTCAACGAGCGCCTGCAACACGTGGCCACCGCACTGGAGGCATCGCTCACGCGCAGCGACGACCAACTGGCCTACTACGTGGCGCAGGCGCGCGAGGTGGTCGACCTGAGCATGCTGTCGCAGAAGCAGATCATCGAAGAACTGCGCCAGCTCGACCGCGGCCGCAGCGATGCCGGCGCAACGGAGCCGGCATGAGCGACGAGATCGAAAGCGACGGCGAATCCGGCACGCCGATCTGGGCCGCATTCGGCGACCTGATGTCGGTGTTGCTGGGTGCCTTCGTGCTGATCCTGGTCGGGGTGATCGGCGTGCAGCTGCAGTTGTCCAGCCGTCTGGACGATGCGGTCAAACAACAGCAGGCCGAGGCACAGCGCCGCAAGACGCTGGAACAGGCGCTGGCCGTACCACTGGCCGCAGGCCGCGTCACCCTGGTCGATGGGCGCATCGGCATCCGCGGCAACGTGCTGTTCGCCTTCAACTCCGACGAACTGCAACCGGAAGGCCGCGAACTGATGAAATCGCTGGCGGCGCCGTTGGCGCAGTACCTCGCCGCGCGCGAAGAGATCCTGATGGTCAGTGGATTCACCGACGACCGCCCGGTGCTGGGCGGCAACCGCCGCTACGCCGACAACTGGGAGCTGTCCGCGCAGCGCGCGCTCACCGTCACCCGCGCGCTTATTGCCGAGGGCGTGCCGGCCTCCGCGGTGTTCGCCGCCGCCTTCGGCTCGCAGCAACCGGTGGATTCCAACGCCGATGAAGCCCGTCGCGCAAAGAATCGCCGGGTAGAGATCGCCCCCATCGCGCGCCCGTCCACCCGGCGTAGCGAGGCCGCCGCACAGGCCACACCGACGCGATGAGCGCACAGGCGACCTCCGTCCGCGCACGCCTGCAGCGCTGGCGCGAGCAGGGCAAGGACCAGCTGGACCCGGTCCGTTTCCATCTGATGCAGACCCTGGCCGCACGTGCCGACAGCCAGGCCGAGGCGGTGCGTGACGTGCTGGAAGAAAAACTCGCCGTGCTGGCCGATGCGTACGCCGCCGCGCTCAAGAATGCAGCGCGCAACGCCCGGAGTGCGCCCGCCTTGCCGCGGGCGCAACGCAGTGCGCTGGGGGCATTGAGCGACCAGCTGGCCGGGCATGCCGCGCTGATGGAAGTGGACAGCCGCAAGACCGCCGCCACCGATGCGCTGGCGTTTCCCGAACTGCCGGCACTGGACGATTTTCGTCGTACCTGGACCACCGTGCGCACCGCCAGCCAGGTGCGGCAGTCGCTGCAGGAAGCGCCCAAGGACGCCGGCCCGCTCAACTCCAGCGTGTTGGTGCACCGCTGCATCACCTTGATGCGCGCGCACTCGCCCGGGTATCTGCAGCACTTCCTCGGCTACGTGGACGCGTTGTCGTGGCTGGAGCAGATGCACCACGGCGGCGTCCTCTCCGGCGAAACCGACGCGCCGGTGCCGGCGGTGGGCAACAAACGCGGCCGCGGCGGTGCGGCCAGGCGGCGCAGTTAGGCAGGCCGGTCTCGAACGTTGTAGCCGGGCACCGGTGCATGGTGCTGCATCAGCTCCGCCACCCAGTCGATGAACACCCGCACCTTGACGCTGACATGCCGGTTGGGCGGGAAGGCGACGTACAGCGGCATGGGTTCGGTACGCCACGCGTCGAACACCTCCACCAGTTCGCCGCTGGTCAGGTGCGCCGTCGCCATGTACGTGGGCAGCCACAACAGTCCCATGCCTGCCAGGCCGGCAGCCAGGTAGGCGTTGCCATCGTCGGTGGTCACCACGTGGCGCATCTGCAACTGCACCCTCTCCTGACCGCGGTGCAACACCGGGACCAGCGTCTTGCCCACCGCGGCGCGCATGAAGCCCACGCTGCGATGGTGGCTGTCGTCCAACCCCTGCGGATGCGCGGGCACGCCGTGCCGTTGCAGATAGCCCGGCGCCGCATAGATGCCGGCCTGCAATTCGCCCACCTGGCGCGCCACCAGCGACTGATCGGCGATCGGGCCGCCACGCACCACGCAGTCGACGTTGTCGCCGATCACATCCACCGTGCGATCGCTGACGCCCATGTCCAGTTGCAGATCCGGGTAGCGTGCGTGCAAGGCCGGCAGGGCCGGCATCAGGATCAACCGCGCGAGCGGGCTGGGCACGTCCACGCGCAGCCGCCCGCGCGGCAGGGTGGAGGCGTCGGACAGGCTGGTTTCGGCGTCGTCCATGTCCGCCAGCAGGCGCACCACGCGCTCGTAGTACGCCGCTCCGTCGGCGGTGACCGTGACCTTGCGCGTGGTGCGATGGAGCAGCCTCACCCGCAGCCGCGTCTCGAGTTGCTGCACCAGCTGGGTGGCGCTGGCACGGCTCATCCGTAGCGTTTCGGCGGCCTTGGTGAAACTGCCGGCCTCGACAACACGCGCAAACACCTGCATTGCATCGAATCGATCCATCGTCACCTCGCTGCCGAATTGTTTGGATTCTACAAATAGTGCTGACGGCCACGGCTGCTTTATCGCCGGCTACACCGCCTTTACGGTACCTACTCGTTGTTTCCCACCTCTCGATGGAGATTTCCCATGGCAACACGTGACGTCGTTTTTCCGCCGGGGCGCCACGCCCTGTATGAGCGCCATCGCTATTCGCCCGCGATCCGCGCCGATGGTCTGATGTTCGTGGCCGGCCAGGTCGGCAGCCGCGAAGACGGCTCGCCGGAGCCGGATCTGCAGGACGAGATCGCCAGGGCCTTCGTCAATCTGGACAGCGTCCTCAGCGCCGCCGGATGCACCTCGCAGGACGTCGTGGACGTCACCTTGTTCATGGTCGATCCCGAGACGGTGTTCGAAGCGGCTTGGGAGCAATGGGCCAATTACTGGGGCCCGGCACCCTATCCCACCGTGACCGCAGTGGGCGTGACCTGGCTGGCCGGTTTCCGCTTCGAGATCAAGGTCGTGGTCAAGCTCCCGACAGCTGCGCAATAAGAGCGGCGAACAGAACGACTGCGCAGCCGCCAGGCGGGCGCGATCGTCGCCCTGCATCACCTACGCGCCACGCCCGGGTCCGCCTGCGCGTGGCGCGTCGCGTTCGGTCTTCCGAAACGCGCGGGCCAATCCCGACCATGCACACCATCAGGGCTTAGCGCCTTTGCAGTGGATGACACACGCGTTGTCATCCGCCATCTACGAATGCACTCGCTATCGCAGCGATAGCACCTGCCTATCATTTATTAATGTAATTCTCACGGCGCTTAATCGTTTGGGCGAGACGTAAAAAAAGCGCTAAAGCAATCCGCGCAGACGGCCGCTACCGGGACTCAGAGCATGCAGTGATTCACCGTTCTGCCCGTATGCGCCAACGGCGCTGCGTCCATCATCTTCCAGGCGAGATTGCAATGAAATTGACCGTCAAACTTCTCAGTGGCGCCATCGCCCTGGCCGCATCCACCGGCGCCCACGCGCAACAGGATTCGATGTTTTCCTTCAGCGGCTTCGGCACGCTGGGCGTGGTGCACTCGACGGAGGATCAGGCCGATTTCACGCCCGACATCCAGACCGTCGAAGGTGCCGGCGCCAGCCACGCCACCTCGGCCCGCCCGGATTCGCGCCTGGCCGGCCAGGTCAATGCCAACTTCACCGACAACTTCACCGGCGTGCTGCAGGTGACCAGCGAATACGCCGAGCGCGCCGACTACGCGCCGAAGGTGACCCTGGCGCATGTGAAATACCAGTTCGGCCCGCAGTTCGCCGCCCGCCTGGGCCGCATCACTGCACCGCTGTACATGCTCTCCGAGTACCAGCGCGTCGGCTATGCCACCCCGTGGGTGCGCCCGCCCTACGAGGTCTACAACTATCTGCTGCCGATGGATGGCGTGGAAGGCGTATACACCGTCAACGCCGGCGAGAGCGTGGTCAGCGTGCAAGGGTTCTACGGCCGCATCGATTCCAGGAAGGCCGACGTGTACGCCATGCGCGGACTCGCGCTGGGCCTCGAATCGGGCGCTTCGACCTTCCGCGCTGCCTACATCGTGGGCACGACCGATTTCGCCACCCCGCAGCTGGAACGCCTGTTCTCCGTCTACCAGCGGGTCAATCCGGCGCTGGCCGACCGCATTTCCACCTACGGTGTGGATGGCAGCTTCGCCAGCGTGGGCTATGCCTACGATCCGGGCAGCTGGTTCCTGCGCAGCGAAGTGATCCGCGCCGACTACTCGCCTTCGCTCAACGGCAAGACCACCTCCGGCTATTTCAGCGTCGGTGGTCGCTTCGGTACGCTGACGCCGTCGCTCACCTATGCCCACGTCGACCGCAAAGGCCCGCGCATCGCGCCGGGCGAGGACCGGCTCGGTGTGATGACCCGTGCCGTCGCACAGGCGGAGAGCGGTCGCCATAGCTTCACCGCCTCGCTGCGCTGGGACGTGCGCGAGAGCGTCGCGTTCAAGCTGCAGGCCAGCCACATCGACAACAACGCCGGCTCGTTCGGTTCGTTGAACAACATCCAGCCGGGCTTCCGTCCGGGCGGCAGCTACAACCTGCTGTCTGCGTCCGTCGACTTCGTGTTCTAAGAGAGCCCCCATGAAACTTTCCAAGTGTTCCGCAGGATGCCTGCTTGCCGTGCTGTCGATGGTTGCGGCATCGGCCAATGCCGATGTAGTGGTGGTGATGTCCGCCAAGGGCGGCCCGGACAGCCTGAGCGCGGCGCAGGTGTCGCAGATCTTCCTGGCCAAGTCCAACAGCCTGCCGGGTGGTGGCGCCGCCGTGCCGATCGACCAGGAAGAAGGCGCCGCAGTACGCGATGAGTTCTACAAGAAGGTCGCCTCGCGCGATTCGGCGCAGCTGAAGTCGTACTGGTCGCAGCTGATGTTCACCGGCAAGGCACAACGGCCCAAGCGGGTCAGTGGCGACGATGCGGTGAAGAAGGCAGTCGGCGCCACGCCGGGCGCGATCGGTTACATCAGCGCCAGTGCCGTGGATGCCAGCGTCAAGGTCGTCCTGAAGCCGTAGGGCGGCTGACAAACGTCGCGAGCAGTCGTCAGTTGGGTGTGGATGGCGCGGAGGAACCGCTGTGTACGGTTGGTACACGCCGATTCCGAGCAGCGGTCGCGCCCGTCTGGCGACTGCACGGGAGTTTTGTCAGCTGCTCTTCATCCGCCCCCTGCTCGAGAGCCACTCATGCGCCGCCTTCTGTCACTCCCGTTGTTCTGGAAAATTCTGATGCCGGCTGCGGTGGCGATCGTTTGCCTATCGAGCTATGTCGCTTTCAGTACGCTGGTGTTTCATCGCAACAACGATCGCCTGGAAGCCGTACGCGACGTGCATTTCCCGTTGCTCGACGCGATGACCCGCAACGTGGCCGCGCTGGACAAGCTCATCAATGGGCTCAACGGCGCTGCGGCCGCGGGCGATGCGGACATGTTGGCGGCCACCAAGCCGGTGGCCGACGACATCCACGCGTCCTACCTCAAATTGCAGAAAGCCGACCCGGCCCATGCCAAGGAGCTTGCCCACCTGGGCAAGCAGTTCGACGATTACTACAGCCTGGCGCATGGCGTGGCTGCCGCCTTCGTGGAGCAACGCGAACCCGATGCGCAACAGATGAGTGCCATGGCGCCGGCGCTGGAGGCCTACCGCACCACCCTGACCTCGATGCAGAAGCGCGCCGACGCGCGCTTCCGTGGCACGGTGCAGGAAGCGGTGGACAGCTCGGTGGCGGCCAGCATCGGCGGCCTGGTCCTGGGCCTGGTCGGTGCGGGTGTCTGCATCGCCTTCGGCTGGGTGGTCGCACGTGCCATCACCCAGCCGCTCAACCGCGCCGTGGGCATTGCGCACGCCGTATCGTCGGGCAAGCTGGACAACCTCATTTCGATCGACCGCAACGACGAGGTCGGACAACTGCTGCAGGCCATGGACAGCATGCAGCGCCAGCTGCGCCGGGTGATCCAGGCGCAGACGGACATGGGCCACAAGCACGAGGCCGGCGTGGTCAGCCACCGCATCGCAGAGCAGGACTTCCCCGGCGAATTCGGCACCATGGTGCGCGCCAGCAACACGCTGGTATCCAGCCATATCGCGGTCACCATGCAGATCGTCGCCCTGATCGAACGCTATGCGGCAGGCGATCTGTCGCAGCAGCTGGAGGCATTGCCGGGCGAAAAGGCGGTGATCAGCCAGTCGATCAACGATGTGCGCGGCAGCCTGCTGTCGGTCAACGGCGAGATCAAGCGGCTGGCCGCCGCCGCAGCGGCAGGCGACTTCAGCGCGCGTGGCGACGAGACCGCCTTCGAGTACGATTTCCGCCAGATCGTGGTCGACCTCAATCACCTGATGAGTGCCTCGGACAAGAGTCTGGGCGAACTGTCGCAGCTGCTGCAGGCCATCGCCGGTGGCGATCTGACCACACGCATGCAGGGCGACTTCGCAGGCGTGTTCGCGCGCATGCGCGACGACGCCAACACCACGGTGGACCGTCTGACCGATATTGTCGGGCGCATCCAGCATTCGTCGGCGGAGATCGACACCGCCGCCGGCGAGATCGCCGCGGGCAATCAGGATCTGTCGCGGCGCACCGAGCAACAGGCGGCCAATCTGGAAGAAACCGCCGCTTCGATGGAAGAACTCACTGCCACCGTCAAGCAGAACGCCGAACACGCCCACCAGGCCAACGCACTGGCGCGCAGCGCCGCCGATGTGGCATCCAGGGGCGGTGAAGTGGTGAGCCAGGTGGTCGGCACCATGACCGGCATCGAGGCCTCGTCCAGAAAGATCGCCGAGATCATCAGCGTCATCGATGGCATCGCCTTCCAGACCAACATCCTGGCCTTGAACGCGGCTGTGGAGGCTGCGCGCGCCGGCGAACAGGGGCGTGGCTTTGCGGTGGTCGCAAGCGAAGTCCGCACGCTGGCGCAACGCTCTTCCGGCGCCGCCAAAGAGATCAAGGAATTGATCGACGCCTCGGTGGGCAAGGTGGCCGAGGGCTCGGCGCTGGTGAACAAAGCCGGCGCCACCATGACCGAGATCGTGGCCAGCGTGAATCGCGTCACCGACATCATGGGGCAGATCACCGCCGCCTCCAGCGAGCAATCGGCCGGCATCGAGCAGGTCAACCAGACCGTCATCCAGATGGACGAGACCACCCAGCAGAATGCTGCGCTGGTGGAAGAGGCCATGGCCGCCGCACGTGCGATGGAAAAGCAGTCCAGCACCTTGACGCAGCTGGTTTCGCTGTTCCAGCTGGAGCCTGCAAGCGCGCAGCACCTGGAAAGGGACGCCGCATAGCGGATCCACCGATCATCGCCACACCTTTGGCTGCCCTCCTTCCGCTAGGACTGCGGAGGGAGGGCTTTTCTCTATCCGCTGATAGCAGTCGCCGACGATCCGGCAGCGATGTCTGGCGCGCCGGGTATCGACGCCACTGCGTGGCGTTTCCTGTCCTTGCCCCTGGCGTGGCCTTCTCCCGCCGGATGCGGGCGGCCTGGACGGCTTGGGCCTGGAGGCCCGATGACGGCAAGGGCGTTTTGCCGATGTCGCGGTGCACCGCTGCAAAACGCCTGACTCGCAGCTGCCTTCGCGCGCAGCTGCCATAACCAGGCGCTTATTGCCTGGCCGCTGCACCCGCTAAATATGCGTCATCCATCACATTTTCATCGACAAAAATGGTGCGACCGCACATTCTTCACGCATACGTCACCAATAAGCAACATTGGCATGCGATAGCTGTAGCGCTCGCTAGACAACGAGCCAACCGTCCCTTTCCAGCGCGCGTCCGCTGAACCTCGATCTGCTCACCAGCAGCCGGCGGTGGCTTCGTGCGTCCGATTGATTTCCAGGAGATTCACTCCCATGCGCTTACGGACCTTCTTCGTCGTTCTGCTGCTTGCCGCTGTCAGTGCCACTGCCAGCGCCCAGGTTGTCACCCTCAACAAGGGCGGTTACACGTTGCGTTACGACTGTACCAACCGCACCGCACTGCGCTACGAATACGTGCTGCAGGCCGACACCGGCTCGGCCGCACGCCCCTCCAGCTTCAACCTGGACACCGACCTGCCCAGCGGCTGCGCCGGGCAGACCTCCAGCGCGTCCTATGCCAGCGTGCGTTCCGGCTACGACCGTGGCCATCTGGTGACCTCCAACCACATGGATTACAACGCGACCTATATCCGCCGCGCCAACCTGATGTCCAACATCGTGCCGCAGGTGTCCAGCTTCAATCAGGGCATCTGGGTACGCGCCGAGAACGTGGCCGAGTGCTATCGCGACATCGCCAGCGTGCAGGTCTACGGCGGCGTGATCTACAGCGATACCAGCAACGACTATTTTCTGGCCAGCCACGGCATCCGCACGCCGGACTTCTTCTGGAAGACCATCATCACCGCCAATCCGGGCGGCGGCACCCGCGCCATCAGCTGGCTGATTCCCAACAGCGCCAACCTGGGCTCGCTCGACAGCTACATCGTCAGCATCGACGAACTTGAAGACCTGTACGGCGCCAGCACCATCGGCATCACCGCGCCGGCGGCGGTCAAGGCGATGCTGCCCACCACCACCTGGCCGCAGCCGAGCAACTGCGACCTGGGCTGAGCGAGGCTGAGCTAGGCGATATCCGTGCGGGTGGGTCTGCTGATGGGTCCACCCGCACGAGGCTTTGCAGCGCTTGCTGCCCTAGGGAACCTCGTCGATGGCCGCAAACCATGCAGCGTAAGGCGTGTTCTTGACCAGATGGCGGTTGAAGTCCTTCGCGCCATCGTTCCACCACACCGGGCCGCGCTCTCCTAGGGCGACCTTCGCAGCATCGACTGCCCCGCGCGCCGCGGCGAGTTGTGCCCCATCGCCGCTGCGCTTGGCTGCCTTCACCGCACGCCGCGCGTCCATCAGCGCAGCGACCAGAGCGGCGCGCGCATCGTCGCTCAGATGCGGATCGCTGGTGCGCCACAGCCGCCCGCGCACGATGAGGTAGCGCCCATCCGGCGTGGTGATGGCTGCCGTGGCCCCGCTCACCGCTGCTGCGCCACGAAGACGGTGAACATGTCGCCGCTGGCCTTCCTACACGACCGGTGCAAAGCGCGGCTGCAGCACTCCGTCGACGTCCACGTGCTCGAAGAACATCGCATACGGCCGCACCCACAGGCCGACGTCGCTGTCGAGAGGCCGGTACAACACCAGCGCCTCCAGCGTTTCGCTGCTGCGCGCGACATCCAGAACCTCGTACAGGCCGCCTTTGAAGTGGCGATACCTGCCCGGTGCGATCGTGGGTAATGGCGGCAAGGTGTCCATGGCAGTCACTGCGGTCGAGGGCGTGCCAGTGTAGGCGGACAGCAGCCCCGGAAGCGATCGGACACGGCGCCACGTCACCGGGGTTTTTCATGCAAGGATCGGGGCTGCGGCGGTTCGTCCACCTGCCGCCTCGTGCACCGGATCGTCTCTGTCTGCGGTGCTGCCTTGTCAATCACCACTACAGGATCGCCAATCCCCGGGCACCGTGCATCAGCGGCAAGAGATCGGTCATGCAGCACCCGTTGTCGCGCGTCGCAACGGCGTTGGAGCCGACGTGTCTATGTCTCATCGTCCCCGTCGTCTTCGATGCTGTCGTCGTCATCGATCTCGGTGTCCTGCGCAGGTCCGTCCTGCAGTGGATCTTCGCGCTTGCCGGGCGCCTTCACCCCATTGGGCGATGCCGGCTCATCGATGCGAGGCTTGCCGTTCTCATTGGTGCGCATGGTTCAGCTCCCGCGGCAGAAGGCCGCCCGGCTCACCTTCCTCCCGCAGCCGTGACGCGCACGTGTGTCACGAGCGCGACCGTCGCGTGCGACCGGAACGCAGTTGCGTACACGTAGTATCGCCATTGTCGCATCGCTCGCGTTCGACTTCGCCCGAACAACAGCCGGGCGCACAGTGAAGGCTGGTGCCCCGGACACCAGCATGTGCAACTCCATCTGCAGTGTACGCGGAGGGCGCGCCGTGATCCTGCTCGACTCGACCTGGCGCTGCGCCACATATACCGCTGCGTACCGAGCGGCGCTATAGCGCACGCAAGTTCACTGATTACTACCAGACCATGATGCCGATAACAGCGTGGACCGGCGCGACCGACGAAGTGCCAGCGCGTGACGCCGTGGGGCTATGCAGAATGCCCCATCAGGACTTGGTAAACGGGCAGCCAGCGGCAATCTCCCGCATGCTCATTGCCACGCCATCCTTGGGCTGCGTTACCGCGACGGCCTCCACCGGCACCGACTCGCCCCACTCGCGCAAGGCATCGAAGACGCCGCGCAGCCCCTCACCCAATGGCGTAAGTTCGTAGACCACGCGGGGCGGCGTCTGCGCATACGCGGTGCGCACCACCAGACCGGAGGCCTCGAACTGCCGCAGACGGCTGGTCAGTGTATGGGCGCTGATGCCCTGCAATGCCTGCCGGAGTTCGGTGAACCGGCGCGGCCCCGCAAGCAGCTCGCGCACGATCAGCGACGCCCATGGCCCCTCCAGCAGCTGGAAAAACCGCGCCACACCACAACACGGAGTTTTTGACGTTTCCATTGGTTACCTGATCCTGGTCGTGAGCCGCCGATGGCGGCATCGCACGCGGTGGTGCTGGCGCATTGGTGTCCCACTGGCGCGATTTAGAGCAGCTAAAAAAATACAGCGCTCCCCGCCAGGCGGGCGCGGCCGGTGTTCGGTGCGGCAGGTCCCACTCGTACACTGCGGTTCCTTCGCGCCGCCCACGTCCACCTGACGACGGCTCGCTACGTTTGGTTAGTCACTCTTAGTGCATATGCTGGTCATGCGATTCGGCATCGGGCGCCGATGCGCCCATCGGACGAACGTCGAAATGCACCTCGACGCGCGGCGCATGCTCGAACACCAGCGTGGCCACCACCGGCTTGCCTTGTTCGAATGGCGCAGCCGGTGCGATAAACATCAAATGCGTCCCGCCGGTCCCCAGCACCACGTCCTTTCCCGGCGGCAAGACCAGCCCCTGCTCGAGATGGCGCATCTTCATGACGCCAGCATCCATCGTCATCTCATGGATTTCGACCTGTGCACTGGCCGGCGATTCCACCGCCACCAGACGATCCGGCGTTGCCGCCTGATTCCGCAAGGTGAGGTAGCCGCCCGCCACCGGCGCGCCCGGCGGGGTTGCGCGCGACCACGCCCCGCTCGCCACCACCACAGGGGCAGCAGCCGACGCCGCGGTCGCAGCAGATGCCGGGGCAGCCGGCGCCGGGTTGGCCTCGGGCGCAGGCGCGCGCTCGCAAGCCACCATCGACAAGGCAGACAACGCACTCACCAGCAGCAGATGCAATTTCATTTCGTTCTCCTTGGGTCGAGCCGTGCGGGCGCCACGGCGCCGTGCATAGCGGTCATCGACGTTGATCATCGGGAAGCCGGCAGCGCGCTCTTGCGTCAGTTAGAGCACTTGCCGGATATCGTGCACAACCGAGTCCACCGTCTGCTCGTGTGCCAGGCCCACGCGCAGCTGTCCATCGCGATCGAAGAGAAAACTGCGCGTGGAGTGATCGATGGTGTAGGTCGGCCCCATCGGCACCTTCGCATAGCTCACTTTTAAATTGCCCGCCGCCACCCGGATATCTCCTTCGCTACCGGTCAAGCCGATAAAGTCCGGGTCGAATGCCTTTACGTAGGTCCGGAGCACGTTGGGTGTATCGCGTTGCGGGTCCAGCGTCGCGAACGCGAACTGCACCTTGGCTGCATCCGCACCCAGCTTGCGCTTGACCTGCGCCGCACGCGCCAGTGTCGTCGGGCACACATCCGGGCAATGGGTGAAACCGAAGAACAGCACCAGGGCCTTGCCACGGAAACTGCGTAACGGCCGCGGCGCGCCTTCGGTGTCGTAGAGATAAAAATCCATTCCGCGCGCCATCGGGCTGAGGTCTGCGCCATCGGGAGCGAACCCGCTGCCCCGCTGCCCACACCCGGCCAGGATGCAGACCAGGCATCCCAGCATCGCCTGCAACAGTCGTCGCTTCCATGCAGATCGCAGCGTTTGCATGCTGATTCCCATCCTTCCGCGCGGAGCGGCCTTGCGTATGCCGTTCACCGCTGATCCTGAAGTTGTACGCCAACGGCCTGATCGCAGCTGTCCAGGTTCGATGCGTCGTCGCTCGCAGCGGCTCGACACCGGTATTGCGGTTCGCCCGCAGCAAGCGTGCGCATCTGCGTGGGGGTCATCAGCGCCAGTGTCGGCACCAGCGTCAAAAGGGCAAGGCAAGGCGTCACCGCCGCGTGGGGCGGCAAGGCAAAGTACGTCATCTAACACGCTCCAGAACATCTAAGGTCACACCCGCTGACGGGTGCGGCTCCATACACGATGTTTCAGGCCGATCGCGGTGGACCGCGGGGCGCGTGTGCCCACCAGCGTGCCGCGAGGGGAGACGCAGCGGTAAGACGCGCGACCGCAAGCCGGCCCCGACTCTGCGTCCATAGCAGGCAGGCCATCAGCAGCCAGGGCAGCAGCCGCGCGGCGAGCAGGCAGTAATCGCAGACGAACGCATGACCACCGTCGGCCTGCCGCTGATCCTGCCTGTCGCCCAACCATCGCTCGGCTGTAGCGGTCAGCGCGTCTGCCGGGCGATGCGCGTCGCGTGCCTTGCCACCCACCGCATCCAGCGCCTGGCCAGCTTGCCAGGGCTGGCTATGACAAAGCGGCCCGTCCAGAACGCCGGTGGCGTTCCCGATGGTGCGACTGACCAGTGGCGCGGCCAGCAACAGCAGCACCGCCAGGCAAGCCAGGCGCTGCATCATGCTGAACAAGGGCGAGGAAGTTAAGCGCACACGGCAAAGTGTAATGAAAAAACGCCACGCCACCTGCGACCCTTCGTCGCAGCCCGACACCCGGGTTCGGGCGCTGCAGCGCGCTGCATGCACCGCGCACCGCATCCGGCCCAACCGCTCACTGCGCGGCAATCGGCCTGCGCCATTGTCACTGGGCGCCGCATACGCGCCGCTGTCTCACTGGCCCTGCAGATACGCCTGTGTCGATCGCACCGTCGCATAGCCGAACTGAAACGCCGCCATCATCGTCGCGTGCACGTGCGTCGCCGGCACCTTGCTGCCTTCGAAATCCAGGTCCATCGTGGCGCAGGCATCGTGCAGCACCGTCACCGTATAGCCCAGGTCGGCGGCAGCGCGCACGCAGGCATCCACGCACATGTGGCTCATCGCGCCGACAATCGTCACGTCCGTGACACCGCGCTGCTGCAGCTGCTGCGCAAGCGGCGTCTCGCGAAAGGCGTTGACGTGCTGCTTGACGATGACCACTTCGCCCTGCTGCGGCGCAACCGCAGCATGGATTTGCGCGCCTTGCGAGCCGGCAACAAAGAACGGGGCATCCGCAGCCGCCTCGTGACGCACATGCAACACCGCAACGCCGGTGTCGCGCGCATTGGCGATCACCGCCGACGCATTGGCTGCGGCCGGCTCGATGCCGGTCAACGGCAGTTTCCCGCCGGGGAAATAATCGTTCTGCAGATCGATGACGATGACGGCCTTGGCCATGCTGCTTCTCGCGTTGAATGCCGTGCGTCAGCATGCGCCGGCGCTGTCGTCACGACGAGTGGCGGCGCCGACATCACCGGTGCTGTAGCGACATTCCACACGCCACTGGGCGTGTCGCAGGCGTTCCGGAGACGCAGATGACCGGTAAGTTCAGCTCACGCCGGTAGCGCTTGCACCTGCAAAGCGCTGCCGATAGTCGCTGGGCGACAGCCCAAGGATGCGCTTGAATACCTTACGGAATGCCGCCGCATCCTGGTAGCCGACTTCCCAGGCAATCGTGTCGATGGTCATGGCAGTGGCTTCCAGCAACGCACGCGCCCTGCCCACACGAAGCCGCTGGCCATACTCGGTGCTGGTCATGCCGGTGGCCTTCTGGAAGCGACGCAAAAAGGTGCGCGCTTCCAACCCCGCCTGTGCCGCCAGACTGCGCAGCGCCACCTCCTGCGCACCGGTCTCCTGCAGCCAGTGCTGTACCCGCAGGATGGCCGCATCGCCATGCGTCAAACGCGGGGAAAACACGCTGTAGTAGCGCTGCTGCCGACCCGGCGGGTCGACCAGCAGCACCCGAGCGGTTTCCAGCATGATCGCCGGCCCCAGCAGGCGGTCCACCAACCGCAGGCCCAGATCGGTCCACGACATCACGCCACCGGCGGACATGACATCGCCGGCGTCGATCAGCATTTCGTCCGAATCCACCTGGACCGCCGGAAAGCGCTGCTGCAGCGCCGCGGCATGCAGCCAGTGGGTGGTCATGCGACGTCCGTCCATGACGCCGGTGCCGGCCAGCAGAAACGCCCCCGCGCAGACCGAGCACAGCATCGCGCCCTGGGCATGCCGTACCCGCAGCCAGTCGATCAGGCTGGCGTTGCGCTCCTGGTCCGGCGCATCGCCCAGGCTTGGCGGTAGGATCAACGCACACAGGCGCGCACCGGCGTGCGTATCGCTCTCGAACACACGCGACGGCACAGCGGTGGGCGTTGCCTGCTGCCAATGCGTGACCCGGATCCTCGAGCGCTTCGCTGCGCCGCTGGCGTCCGCGAGCCGGTTGGCCACCGCGAACAAATCGGTCAGGCCAAGCACGGCCGCCTGCTGCGCATCGGCATACAGCACCACGCCAACCTCCATCCCTTGCCTGGACATCCTCTTGTTCTCCATGCCGACCTATTCAGCCACATGCCATTAGTGCAGTTGAAGTAACCGAAGCATGCCACCCATGCTCCTGCGCCACAGCTTCCCTCTCACTTCCGCAGGAGTATGCCAATGACGTACATCATCCACGGCGCCACCGGCGCGCAAGGCGCCCCTCTGCTCAACCTGCTGTTGCGGGCCGGCAAACACGCCGTTGCCGCAGTACGCAACGCCGACACGGCCGCCGGCCCCTCTGTGCAGATCGACAACGGTTCCGTCCAGTCGTTGACCGACGCCTATCGCGGTGCGCAGGGCGTCTTTGTGCACCTGCCTCAGGCGCCCGAAGACGGGCGCGTGGCCTACGCCACCAACATCGTCCAGGCCATTGCCGCCGCAAAACCCGCGCGCGTGCTGATTTCCAGCAGCGGCAGCATCGTCGACGACCCGGGCAACCCGCTGCAGGCAGCCCCCGACTCGGCCATCGCCCTGCTGATCGACGGCGTGCAGCGCAGTGGCGTCTCCAGCGCCGTCATCGCCCCGCGTCTGTATCTGGAAAACCTGCTGCTGCCGATGGTCATCGGCGGCGTGCACGCCGATGGCGTCCTCGGTTACCCGGTCAGGGAAGATTTCCCGGTGTCCTGGAGCTCGCACCTCGACGTCGCCGACGTCGCTGCGCAGCTGTTCGATCGCCCCGCCATCACCGGCGTGGTCGGCGTCGGCCAGTTGCCGGGCCTGCTGGGCGCAGACCTCGCCGCAGCGATGGCCAAACACTTCGGACGCGATGTCCAGTTTCAGCCTATGCAACCCGAAGCCTTCGGCGAGCAACTGCAACCCTTGCTCGGCCCCGCCGCCATGGCCGTCGCCGGGTTCTACCAGGCCCTCTGGCAAACCCATGCCAATACCATCAACCCTGCCACCAGCGCCCAGCAATTGCTTGGCAGCACACCGCGCAGCGTCGAGCAGTGGTTGAAGGATGTTGCCATCGGCTGATCTGGCGCGGAGGGGCCAATCTTTCTCCTGCGCCGGGATGCACCGTGTGGGGCGGTGTACTGGAGTGACGCGTCGTCCTTTGAGCTGGCGGTACGTGTGATCACCGGCGACGCGTCATCGACAAGCCCTGCCCCAGCCATGCGTCGTGAATGCGTTGCGCACACTTCTGCGCCTTTCCGTTGACATGCGCCAGGAGCCAGAGCGAATATTCGTGTGTCGCCGCATATTCGGCGACCGGGATTGGCGTCCCGAACCAAAAGGCGCACCAGCGCCCATCGACCGATGCACGGCGCTTTTTTAGCGCCCGCATCGTCGCGGGCGCATGCCGGCCAGCTTTATGGCGGGCGGTGCGCGGGGGCCGCAAGGCCCACCGGTTCCTTTTGGCCGGCACGCCAACCGCGTACCGTCCGTCACCTCGATTGGCGTCTGGGTGACGGATTCCAAATACAAAAGGAGTCCAGCATGTCCTTCGACACCCAGGAACTACTCGCGCCTGAGGCGCGTCAGATCGCCCAGTACGTCGACCTGACCCTCGAATGCAGCCAAGTCACGTGGCTGAGCCTGATTGCGCGCTTCGCAACTACAGACAAAGCCATGCGCGCCCTTGCGTTTGCCAACGGTGATGCAGCAGTCGCCACCGTAGATGCCTTGTCTACGCAGGTGCGGCGATGAGCACGAGCAAACAGTTCCGCGTCTGCGCAGGCGTTACCCTCAGCTTCGAAATGATGCATGGCTATGTGCTTGCCATGCTGCATTCCGACGCGCAGCCCAACTTTTCGCCGGTCCTGATCGCCTGCGAAGCCACCGGCTTCGATGAAGTCTTGCCGGGCAGCGATGCACAGAGCGTCGTGCTGGGCCGGCTGCATGTCTGCATGCATGAGGATCCGGCCGTTGATGTCCTCACTTGGCTGCGCAAGCAGGCTGCGCAAGCAAGCGCACCGTAACGGAGCGGCGCGATGATTAGCGCACATGCAATGGCTTATTCAAGAAAATGCCAACTGCGCGATCATCGAGGAGAAGACGTTTGCCGATGTTTTGCCGAAGCAACAAAAAGGCACTTGGACACGAGTGTTCCCGTAGGCATAAGTTTTCCGGGATCTAGCAGCACAATCTGTCCGCCAAGAGCGATCCATGCTCCCCGCGCCATGCTCCCCTGACTATCCGGCAACTGGCGGGATGCGGACATTCGGACCCTTCGGATCCGCTCGGCCCAACGATGGCGGCTATCGCAGTTCAAAACCAGATGAAGTGTTCGCCAGAAAGCCAACGATGGGGCGCTCTCGTTCCAAATCGAACGGCACGACCAGCAATTTCAGTTGTTCAGTGAAGTGGAACGGGGGCAGCAACGCACTGAAGCGTGAGGTCTTGGGATAGAACAGGTACAGAGTGCCTGTGCCAGCCAGGTATTTCTGGCCGTAGGCATACAACTGGTAGAAGTCGGCTTGTGATAAGCCGTACTTCTGTTCGCCATTGTCCAGAGCGCCGTCAAGCAGCTTCCACTTTGCATCTACGACAACACGCTGGCCATCGTACTCAATCAGGAAGTCTGGACGTAGCTGAAACCAGTGTTGACCGCGATGTTGGGCAAGATAGTGACGGGCTGCCTGCGGCGTGAGTTCTGCCCCGGCCGGTAGCCATTGGCGCAGCCCCTGTCCGACGTACTGCTCATATACCTTCTCCATCGGGAACAGTAAACTCAGACCGTTTAGGGTGCCGACCACCGCTAAGGGCATTTGCTCATGCAGAATCAGCGAGCACCAGCTCCGTACAGGCTTGTAGTGCACCATCAGGCGATCATGGTGCCATCGCTGGAAGTCGACAGCCACGTTGCTGCTTTGGGGGATCTCATGTAGATGGTGGGCAAGCTCGTGCGCTAGACGCCAGTTACTGGGCTCACGGGTATTCTTGCGCACCACCTCCAGCGCCGAGCGAATCAGTCGGTTCTCGGCGCGATCAGCGTCGAAAACGTCATGCTCTACTTGGAAAACGTGGGCCCGACCCGCAGGCTGGCGAAGTTGCCGAGCCACCAACAGGCGACCACGCAGATAGCGCAGCTCCTCCTGCACCGGGTGGTAATCGAAGCGCAAGCCACGCTTGACGAGATGATCAACGCCCAGCAGGAACTGCCGCGCCACCCATTCGGTCAGTGGGGCATCGAAGGTGCGTAGGAGCGTAGGACTGGACTGGCGTGGCGTAAGGCTCAAACAGCGCGCCAGCATCTTTTGCAGCAGACCACGTCCGAGTTCGATGCTCTCACCATTCTCCATGGCCTTCGGCAGGATCTCGACACGGGTGCCACATGGTGACTCCAGCACGCCCACATAGCTGTCCAAGCGCAGTTCGCGCCGACTTTCCAGCTCAACCAGCCGCGCTCCGCTGCCGGGGCCCTGCAGACGTGAGCTTTCTGCCAGCAACCAGTCGAACGCAGTCTGTGAAACCTGCGCCAGCATCTCCGACGAGGCTACATCGGCGGTCGTCAGGCGCGCATGCTCCCGGACGGTGATCAGCGGGGTCATTGGATCGCTTCGGTCGCCGTATAGATGCCCAAGTAGCTTTCGGGTTCTTCGAAAGCCTCAGCATTGATCTGCCAACGACTGCCGTTACCAAACCCGACTTTGCCGAACAAAGCGCGCTCGTCATGGGCCAGCTTGCTGAGGAACTGGCGCGCTTTGGCCTTGCGCGGGTCGTTCAGCACCAGCGCGATCTTCTCCCAGTCCTCGAAAAAGTACTCCTGCAACAAAGGCAAGACTTGTCTTCGAAACACAGACTTCAGCTCATCCAGCGATTGAATATCTATGAAATAGGCATGGCCAAGTAGATGATCACGGCCAAGTAGCACCTCAATGCGACTATTTATGACGGTCAGCAGTTGCCGCAGATCGATACCGGACACGGTGCCGAGCAAATCCGGCCTGGGTGGCATCTCCTCGAACACGAACCGACGACGCAATGCCACGTCCAGGCCAGCCAACGAGCGGTCGGCGGTGTTCATCGTACCCAACAGATATACATTGTCCGGCACGCTGAACTTTTCCTGTGAATACGGCAAGGTTGCTTCCAGTGCCTCTGACTTGCCGGCGCGCTTAGATTCCTCGATCAGGCTGATGAGTTCGCCGAAGACACGGGAAATGTTGCCGCGATTGATCTCGTCAATGATCAACACCCGCGGTGCGTGGTCATGCGCCTCTTCAGCGGGTGCCAGTAGCTTGGCCAGCTTGTCCAGGTTGATCGAGCCGGGACGCAACTCGTAAATAGTCATCTGGCTGAAGCGGTTCTCCATCAACTCGGCGTAAGGCAAGCCAGCGTCGTAGACCCGCAGCCAATTGACCTTGCGACCTTGCGAGTAGCTGTCGTTTTCGCGTGGGACGTGCAGATACTCGCTGGTGATCTCGCCAATAGCACGGAAGCGCAGATTGCCCTGGGTGACAACGAACAGATCGCCAATCTTGACCTGGCGGATGAATATGTTGAGCGCTGTGACCGGGTAATCGGAAGCATTCCGCTCTGGGATGGACTGCCGGTATCTTTGTGCGATGTCATCGCGAGTCCGCACACCGCTGTAATCGACATCGGCGCCGAAGCCGATCAGGGCCAGCCCCTGCCTGACGCAATCCTCATAGACGACTTCCTCGATGCCGGCCTCGCCTAGGGATATCTTCCAGATCCGACGGCCCTCCAGATCGATTGGCTTGCTGGTCGATTGCACCACGCGGCGGCGGGCGGCGTTACATAGCTGCTTGAATACGCCATCCTCGACCGCGTACTCGATTTCGTGGGTCGCTTCGTTGGTTCTGGCACGAATTCCTTCCACGAAGTCTTCGTAGCTGAAGCTTTGATGGAAGGTGACGAACTTGATCTGCTCGGCGGCAACATAGGCGTCAAATTTCCGCTTTCTCTCCTCGCGGCTACCCGTGAATCCCGGCTCAATGATGGTCAATGCTTTGTCAACGGTGGCATAGGTCTTACCAGTACCCGGCGGGCCGTAGAGGATCTGATTCAAGGGCTCGGTCATGGCGGCAACTATAGAAGGTGAGATTCGAGAAGTTTCGACGGAGTCGGCACCGTCATAAGCATCGCAAGCCGCAACCATCTCGCTCGCGGACAGGAATCGGATATTGCATGCGGGGCGCCCCGCCCATAACCGCGGCGCATTAGCCTTCAGGTTGCTATTGCGTGATCGGCCAGGGGAATAAAGCTCAATACGCTCGTCGGGAATATTTGCCGGCGGTGATTCCAACCAGAGGCGGACAGACTTGACCGCTAAATCCAACGCCAGCTGTTTGCCTAAAACGTTCTGAAAGGCGACGATCTTGTCAGTGCGCTTGATGCCCTGGGGGTAGCGTTGCTCTAGGTAGTCCAACGCGGATTGCACGGTGAATTCTTCACTTTGCAACGGACGTATCTGCGTGCCGTGCGTGCTGGTTGCTCCCTCACTAGCAAGGATTTCCCATACGCCATGTTTGACCGGGTCGTAGAACATGAAGGTGGCGTTCGCACCACTTCCCTCCATATACAGCCGGTCGTAGCGATTTCCAGAATCGGTTCGGCGCGGCTCACGACCGGCGATGTGTGAGGTGCGGGAGGGCGAATTGACCGCCAGCATCCGCAAGTTGTCATTGATGGAACCGGCGGGCAGGTCCGCGCGGAACTGCTTCAAGTATTCCCAGACCTGCTGCGATGTGGCCTTTCCGCCTAGCGCCTGTATCGCATCAAGGCACTGCTCCCATTGCGCTCTGTCCATGCTCATGCTGCCGCCGCCTTCCGCCCACGCCTTGCTACTAGATTAGCCTCACTTTGAGCGGCTTGTAGGCGACTGAGCAGCTTGTCCAGTGATTCGTTCCTACCCTACGCCTGCCTATCCCGAAACCTCAGGGTAAGGTTACTTCTGCAAGTTGCTCATCCTCAAGCGTGCACAACATCATCCATGGATGCGCGTGCCCACCAACAACCGAATTAGCACGCTAAGCACATGAAAATATTAATTTTTCAAGATAGATTTACGATCTTGACTCACACTTTGACTCACTTTTCCATCTGATGCTGCTGGACTTCTTTGGACAACTCTGAACGTCCGAGAGGGTGGCAGTGGGCTGCGTGCTCTGCACTATCGCTATGCGCCCAAGTCGGAACAAGGGCGGGATCTTCGTGCCATCGGCCTCTTGCCTGCTCAGACTACTTCCGACCAGAAGAAGAAGTTCAGAAAGTGCTGCGAGACCTCGCCCGAAAGAAGGAACTTCAGGAGGTTCCTACTGATCGCTTCGCAACCCTGAGCATCCCTTCCGGCCACTAAGGGCAGTAGCACACCGATCAAACGTTTGGCCCGGCCCCGCGTAATCCGTGATGGCTAGGATCAGCACGATCCACGCCAAGGCCTGGACCTTTGCCGCCAGCACGGCACCCGCCTGAATTCAGGCGCCGGGCCAGCCAAGCCAAACGCGATGCCACGCCTGCTCCCGGCGATGTCGTGGGCCTGCGCTCGACTTGAAATGATACCGATCGGTCTATATCATCCGCGGCAAATCCACCGCCGGAGTGATCATGAGCAAGGTTCGCGAGCGCATCCTGGATGTCGCCACCAATCTCTTCTATCGGCAGGGGATTCAGGCGGTCGGCGTGGACGCCATCATCAGCACCGCGGAAGTCGCCCGCATGAGCTTCTATCGGCACTTTCGGTCGAAGGAAGGTCTGGCGTTGGCGGTGCTGGAGCGGCGCGACGAACGACTCTGCGCCTGGTTCGAGCAGGAGGTCGAGCGCTTGGCGCCCGATGCAAATCTGCGGCCGCTGGCAGTGTTCGACGCCTTGGCGATGCGCCTGGCCAGCCCCGACTACCGCGGTTGCGCCTTCCTCAACACCATCGCCGAGACGCCGCTGCCCAGCCACGCACTGCATCGGGCTGCGGCTGCGCACAAGCACCGCTTCGAGGCCTACTTCGCCCGTTTGTTGCGAGCGGCCGGGCTGGACGAAAGCGCGGCCGGCGATCTCATGCTGCTGTTCGACGGGGCCGTGGTAACCGCGGTTCGCGAAGGAAACCCGACCCCCGCCACGCGGGCAAAGAACATGGCGGCGCGGGTGCTCGGCATCGCGCCGGCGAACTGAGTCAGTGTCTTACTGAGAGAGTAGTTATGTCTGCGGAAGTTGTGTCGCAAGACCCGGTCGCTCGCGGCGAACGGTTGTTGCAATTGGATGTGCTGCGCGGTCTGGCCTTGTTCGGCGTGCTGCTGGTCAATATCGGTTACTTCTGCGGTGCCGATTTGGCGCGGGAAGCCGGGGTCGCCTATCCGCTGGGAGACTTCGGTGGCTTGGCCGGCGACCTCGTTAGGATGCTGTTGGAGAACAAGGCGGCGGCGCTGCTGTCGATCCTGTTCGGTGCTGGCCTCGCCATCCAGGCCGATCGTGCGTCCGACAAGGGTCAGTCGCGCTGGCCGTTTGCGCTGCGTCGCAGCGCGGTGCTCGCCCTGCTGGGCAGCGTGCACACGTTCTTGTTGTGGAACGTCGACATCCTGCTCGACTACGCACTGATCAGCTTGATGGTTCTGCCCTTCCTGCGGCTGTCGGCCGGCCGGGTGTTGTGGGCGATCCCGGTGGTGCTGATCGTCTCGGCGGTGATTGCCGGTCCGATGGAGGTGCTTGCAACGGATCTGCCGCCGGCGCAAACCTACACCCTTGGTCTCCAGCACTACGGGCAAGGTGGGTGGCTCGACGCCCTGCAATACCGATGGTGGGAAACGCTGCATGTGATCGGCCCGATGCGTATCGCCAATCGCTTCGTCATCCTGGCGCCGTTCTTCATCGTCGGCGTTGCGGCCTGGAAGGGCGGATGGCTTTCGGCGCCGGACGCGCATCGGCGCCGGCTGTGGCAGGTCTTCGTGCTCTGCTTCAGCTTCGGGCTGGTGGCCAACGCGGTGCCGCAGGAGGCGCTGCATGCCTGGGTGAATCAGCTGGCACTGCAGCCGCTGCGGGTCTTGATCAAGGCGACATTCTTCCTCGCCAAGTTCGCGCTGACTCTGGGCTACGCGGCCGGCATCCTGTTGCTGCTGCAGCGATCGCGCTGGCGCGTGTGGCTGGGTGTGTTCGCGCCGCTCGGTCGCATGGCGCTGACCCAATACCTGCTGCAGTCGCTGGTCTGCACATGGATCTTCTACGGCTTCGGTCTGGGCCAGTACGGGCGGATGCCGCTCGACCTGGCGCTGGCGCTGGGCGTGCTGCTGTTCGCTATGCAGGTGATCAGCAGCCGCTGGTGGTTGGCGCGCTTCAGCATCGGCCCGGTGGAGTGGCTGTGGCGGCGATTGAGCTACGGCGGCATTCGCAAGCGCCCGCCGGCGCTCGCAGCGGCCGGGGCGGAGGCTGAACAGGCCCGAAGCCGGTAGCGTGGGTGATGCCGCGTCGCGGCATTAGTGAACCGCCCCGGCTTTCCCGGAGACTCCTTGGTTTGAGTCACGCCGACATGGCGGACTCGTTGGGTTGCTTGTGTTTGGAATAATAGTTGGCTTCGGCCTCGGCCGGTGGGATGCTGCCGATCGGCTCAAGCAAGCGGCGATTGTTGAACCAGTCGACCCAGGTGAGCGTGGCCCACTCGACCTCTTCGCGCGTGCGCCAGGACGACTTGCGGTGGATCACCTCGTACAGGCCGTTGATGGTCTCGGCCAGCTGGTCGAGGATGTGGTGAATGGTGGTGTCGGCCATAGTGTCCCCTAGAAGCAGGGGACCGGCGCATGGTCAGTCGGCCCCCAAATTAAGTAAGCGCGAGGCGGCCATAGCCGTCCTTGGCGTGGTGCGCTAAAAGCGACCCAGTCAGCTTCGGATCATCGCCGCAAGGTGCTTTCGTTACAAGTTACCGGGCAAATTGCCATTGACCCATTTTGGCCGCCGAGACGGCCTTTATTACCGGGAAAACAAGAATTAAGTATCAGCCAGCGCGGCGTAGCGGAATGACGTTGGCTTCAAGCCTCAAAGAATCTAGGTAGTCAGCCCAAGCCTGCATCATCTTCTTGCGCTCGGCCAGGTGTGCGGTACGGTTGTAGGCACGCCCAAGCGGATCTCTGACCGCATGCGCCAATTGGTGTTCGATGTAATCTGGCCGAAAGCCCAGCACCTCATCCAGGACGGTGCGCGCCATCGCGCGAAAGCCGTGGCCGACGATGGTCTCGCCATCGAAGCCAAGGTTGCGCAAGGCAGCATTGATTGTGTTCTCGCTCATCGGCCTGTCAGAGCTGCGGACGCCAGGGAACACGTAGTCGCTGCGCTTGGTGCGCGGCCACAGTTCCTGCAGCACGGTCACGACCTGGCTTGACAGTGGAACAATATGTGGCGTCTTGGTCTTGCTGGTGATGTAGCGCCACTCGGCGGCATCCAGGTCGATATCGGCCCACTTGGCATGCCGCAGCTCGCCGGGACGCACGAAGAGCATGGGAGCCAGCTTGAGGGCCGCGCAGGTCACAGGCGAACCCTGGTAGGCCCACAGCGCGCGCAGCAGCTCGCCAATTCGCCCAGGCTCGGTCAGGCTTGCGAAGTGCTTGGTTTGCGGCTGCTCCAATGCACCCACAAGGTCTTCAGCAGGATTTCGCTGAGCCCTGCCCGTCACAATCGCGTACCGGAAAACTCGTCCTGCATGAGACCTCGCGCGGTGGGCAGTCTCCACCACGCCCCTCTGCTCCAGCTTCCTCAGAGCAGCCAGAAGAATGGGAGCACTGACATCAGTGATCGGCATGTCAGCAATAAAAGCCAAATCCTTTTCGATAAGACGGCGCTCTCGCTTTACTGAACCTGGACCTAGCCCCTCCTTAGCTCGCTTAGCCAGCAGCTCAAGCGCAATGGTTCCGAATGTAGTGTTCACGCGCTCGGCTTGGAGCGCTCGCTCAATCCGAGCGACATGGGCCGGGTTAGCTCCACCCTTCAGCAGCATGCGTAGCTTGTCGCGCTCTGCACGAGCCTGCATCAGTGAAAGCGCCGGGTACTCGTCGATGGTCATCATGCTTGGCTTGCCTGCATACCGGTAGCGATACCGCCAAACCTTTGCACCAGTGGTACGCACCTCAATGCACAAGCCATTTGAGTCAGCCACCCGAAAAGCGGTATCCCTAGGTTTAAGCGCGCGAAGCTTGGCGTCTGTAAGCATGTGAGTCAGGAACCTGTGAGTCAGGCCAGTGAGATGCGGTGAGGTGACTCACAGCCTGACTCACTTCATGACTGGACGCAACTGGATACGGCTGGACCTCGCAAGACCAAGTTCCAACGGTTTTCAGGGCATTTCTTGAACTTTCCGGACTACATCGGACGTTCTTGAACCAAAATTTGGTGGGCCCACCAGGATTCGAACCTGGAACCAAAGGATTATGAGTCCTCTGCTCTAACCGTTGAGCTATAGGCCCTGCTGCACAGCGCTCGCTGGTGCCGCATGCATGCATCTGGCCCATCGGAGTGGGGCAAGTTTACCTGTCTGTCTGCGAGCTTGTCTGCTGCATGCTTGTCTGCTGCATGTCAGGCACACAGACCACGCCTTACGCATCAGCAGTCTGTCGTTGCCTGTCGATCAGTTGGCGGCCGGCGCGGAAGCCGTGTGCGATGGCGTCCTGATACGTGTCCCAGGTCTGCCCCTGGCCGTCGATGCGTGGCAGGCGCGTGCTGCCGTTGTCGGCGTAGACATCGACCCACTGCGTCCACCGAGCCGTCGGTGAAGCCTGTGCGGCACGTACGCGGATCTCGTGGTCGCGGTAGGTGGTGGTCTCGAAGCGGCTTTGCCTACTCATGGGGCGGTCTCGTTTCCATTCGTCTGCCAACCTAGAAGCGACGGTTGAAACAGCGCGTGAGGTTGAAGGAAACATCCACTTAATAGTGCGTTGCGATGCGGTTTCGTCGCCAGAACGTGAAGCCGTGCCGCCGAGCTGCGCCGTTCCCGGCAGCGCATGCGGCAAGCATCACCGCCCCGGCCCCATAACGCAACAGCCCCGCGTCGGCGGGGCTGTTGCGTGACCACGGTACGTCTAGGACAGGGCGATCAATCGATATCCAGGAACGAACGCAGCTGTTCCGAACGGCTGGGGTGACGCAGCTTGCGCAACGCCTTGGCCTCTATCTGGCGGATCCGCTCGCGGGTGACGTCGAACTGCTTGCCCACTTCTTCCAGCGTGTGATCGGTATTCATGTCGATACCGAAGCGCATCCGCAACACCTTGGCCTCCCTCGGGGTGAGGCCAGCCAACACGTCGCGCACGGTCTCGGAGAGATTGATGTTGGTGGTGTTGTCGATCGGGGACTCCACATTGGTGTCCTCGATGAAGTCGCCCAGATGCGAATCCTCGTCGTCGCCGATCGGGGTTTCCATCGAGATCGGCTCCTTGGCGATCTTCATTACCTTGCGGATCTTGTCCTCGGGCATGTCCATTTCCTTGGCCAGCTCCTCCGGCGTGGCCTCGCGGCCGAACTGCTGGAGCATCTGGCGGGAAATGCGGTTCAACTTATTGATCGTTTCGATCATGTGCACCGGGATACGGATGGTGCGCGCCTGATCGGCGATCGAACGGGTAATGGCCTGACGGATCCACCACGTTGCATAGGTCGAGAACTTGTAACCGCGACGGTATTCGAACTTGTCCACGGCCTTCATCAGGCCGATGTTGCCTTCCTGGATCAGGTCCAGGAACTGCAGGCCGCGGTTGGTGTACTTCTTGGCGATGGAGATGACCAGGCGCAGGTTGGCCTCCACCATTTCCTTCTTGGCCTTGCGTGCCTTGGCTTCGCCATAGGCCATCGCGCGGCTGATTTCCTTGATCTCGCCCAGGGTCAGGTAATTGGCCTTCTCCATCTCGATCGAGCCCTGCTGCTCGGAGACGATCTGGTCCTTGACGTCGCGCAGTGCGGACGACCACTTCTGCTTGCGCTTGAGCGCGTCTTCCACCCACTCCAGATTGGTCTGGTTGCCTTCCCAGGAGCGGATGAAGTCCTTGCGCGGCATGCGCGCCACCGTAGTGGCCAGGTGCAGCACCTTGCGCTCATGGTCCTTGATGCCATTGACCACGCCGCGCAGCTGGGTGACCAGCGCATCGGTCAACGACAGCGGCAGCTTGAAGGTGGTGAAAATGGCGGCGACATCTTCGCGCGCCTTGACCACCAGCTTGTGTTCGGCGCCGTTCTTGGCATACGCCTTCTTGAACTTGGCGTATTCGTTGGCCAGGTTCTCCATGCGCGTGGCCACTTCCGCCGGATCCGGACCGGTCGGGCCGGCCTCTTCCTCGGAGGCGTCTTCGTCGCCGTCGTCGTCTTCGTCGCCGTCCACGGCATCGTCGTCAGCGGCGGCGATCGGGCCGGCGGCAGCCAGCGCGGCGGCAGCGGCGTCGGCCTCTTCGATCAGGTCGTTGAAGCCGACCACGATCTCGGCCAGACGCTTCTTGCCTTCCTTGTGCGCTTCGTAATCGGCCAGCAGCATTTCGGTGGACAGCGGGAACACGCCCAGCGCCGCCTGGACCTGGCTCAGGCCTTCTTCGATGCGCTTGGCGATGGCGATTTCGCCTTCGCGGGTCAGCAGCTCCACCGTGCCCATTTCGCGCATGTACATGCGCACCGGATCGGTGGTGCGGCCGCCTTCGGTGTCGAGTGCGGTCAGCGCTGCGGCCGCTTCTTCGGCGGCGGTATCGTCAACTTCGCGGTTGCCGGTGTTGCCGTCGTTGAGCAACAGGGTTTCGGCATCGGGCGCAATTTCATGGACATCGATGCCCATGCCATTGATCATGCTGATGATGTCTTCGATCTGCTCCGGGTCGACCAGGTCGTCGGGCAGATGGTCATTGACTTCGGCGTAGGTCAGATAGCCCTGTTCCAGGCCCTTGCTGATCAGTAGCTTGATGTCGGATTGCTGGGCAGGACGTTCGTTGGCCATGAGTGCTCGCGCCACCGGCTTTGAGATTGGAAAGAGAACCTAGCATTATACCAGCGTGAAGCCCGGTCTGCCGGATTCAAGACAGGACCGCTGGTGGACGTGGGTTTCTAGGGTCTGAGAAGGAAGGTCACCGGGCCGTCGTTGACCAGGTCGACAACCATATGGGCGCCGAATTGCCCGGTTTCCACCCCGCCACGGTGTTTTTCGCGGCAGATCCCGACCAGTTGATTGAACGCCCGTTCAGCCTCCTCAGGGGGGGCGGCGGTGCTGAAGCCCGGCCGGTTGCCCGAACGGGTGTCTGCCGCCAGGGTGAACTGGCTGACCAGCAGCAGACCGCCACCGGTATCGGCGAGCGAACGGTTCATCTTTCCGTCCTGGTCCGAGAAGACCCGGTAGCCGAGCAGGCGCTCGGCCAGCCGCCGGATCTGCGCATCGCCATCCCCGGGCTCGACGCCGACCAGCGCCAGCAGACCGGGGCCGATCCGGCCGATGACCTGCCCATCGACGGTGACGGCGGCGCGGGAGACGCGCTGGATCAATGCGAGCATGGGCGTCTTTCAGTCATCGATACGGTATCGCGCAGCATGCAGAGCCGCGCGCCCACTGTCACGTGCGGGCCTTCGCCGGCTGCGCTGTTTAGAATCGTGCCGATGACACCCAACGTTCGTGCCCGCCTGCTCTACGCCACCGCCGCTGCCGTGGGTCGTCTGCCATGGCCACTGCTCAAACACATGGCCGACCTGCTGGCCTGGAGCTGGCGCAAGCTCGATGCCCGCGAGAGCCGCGTGGCCCGGCGCAACCTGGAACTTGCGTATCCGGAGCTTGGCGCCGCACAACGTGCGCAGCTGCATGCGCAGATCCTGCAATCGACCGCGCGGCAGACGCTGGAAGTGCTGCGCACCTGGACCCGCCCGCCGCAGGAGAATCTGGCGCGCCTGCAGCGCAACGGCCAGGAGCTCTACGACGCCGCGCTGGCGTCCGGGCGCGGGGTGATCGTGGCGGCGCCGCATTTCGGCAACTGGGAGCTGCTCAACCAGTGGCTGTCCGAACGCGGCCCGATCGCCATCGTCTACCGCCCGCCGGAATCGGAGGCGATGGACGGCTTCCTGCAACTGGCCCGCGGCGGCGACAACGTCCGCCAGGTTCGCGCCGAGGGGCCGGCGGTACGGCAGTTGTTCAAGGTCCTCAAGGACGGCGGTGCGGTCGGCATCCTGCCCGACCAGCAACCCAAGATGGGCGACGGCGTGTTTGCGCCGTTCTTCGGCATGCAGGCGCTGACCATGACCCTGGTCAACCGGTTGGCCGAACGCACCGGCGCCGTCGTGCTGTATGGGTGGTGCGAGCGCGCAGGCGAGGACCTGCAGTTCGCGCTGCACGTACGACCGGCCGACCCGGCCGTCGCCGATCCGGACCCGATGCGCGCGGCCAGCGCACTCAATGCCGGTATCGAACAGATCGCCCGCCGCGATCCTGCCCAGTATCAGTGGACCTACAAGCGCTACACGCTGCGCCCGCCGGGCAGCGGCGAGGCCAACCCGTACGCGACCGAGCGGCACCCGCACTAGACCGATCGGCCGGGCCGTGGCGCGCTCCGGACGCGCCGTGCAACCGGGCGAGCCTCAGTCGTCGTGCGGGTCGGCGGGCGTGGCCAGGATGCGCTGGTAGAACGCCAGATCCAGCCAGCGGCCGAACTTGAAGCCCGCCTCGCGTACGGTACCGGCATGGGTGAAGCCGAACTGTTCGTGCAAGGCGATGCTGGCCTGGTTGCTGGCGTCGATGCCGCCGACCAGCACATGCACGCCGCGTTGCTGCGCGACCTCGATCAAGGCCTGCAACAGCGTGCGCCCCAGTCCCTTGCCGCGATGGTCGCGATGGACGTAGATCGAATGCTCGACGCTGTACTTGAACGCCGGCCAGGCCCGAAAGGTGCCATAGCTGGCAAAACCCATCAGGGTGCCGTCGGCGTCCTCCACCCCGATGACCGGGAAGCCGCCGGCCTGCTTGGTGGCGAACCAGCCGACCATGCTTTCCGGCGGGCGCGGCCGATAGTCGTACAACGCGGTCGAATGCGCGATGGCTTCGTTGAAGATGTCCAGGATGGCCGTGGCATGACGCGCCTGGCTGCAGTCGACGATACGCATGGGGTCCGCGGCGGTGGAAGGTCGTGGAATTAGAAAGCATTGCCGAGCGCTGAACAACGCGAGCGGCACGCAACCAATCGGCGCTGGCGGTGCCACTCAGACGGCAACGGCTGGATGCAGCGTTCCACCCATCCGTGCCACTGCCGGCGGCGAACCGCGCCACAATGGCGCCGCACGATCGCCTGGCGCCGGGTGATCGGCCGCGGCGCACGGTCGCCGGCTGGACAGAGCGGTTGCCGCGCCGTCGCGCTGGCTGGTTGGTGCCGGCGCTGCGCTCGGCGGCCACCGCCACCGACACGCAACCGCGACATGGCTGCAGCGGGCGCTGCTCGACTGGGCGTCTTGAAGCGGCCGTGGCAATCCCCATCTGGAGTCGTGCATGAGCAGCCCCGTTCCCACCCCCAGCGCACAGGCCTTCGGCGATCCGGCAGCGATCCGCTGCGAGCGCGCCGCCTCCGAACTGCGGGCCGGCCGGCCGGTGCTGCTGACCGCTGCCGATGGGCAGGCGCGCGCGGTGCTGGCGCTGGACAGCAGCACCGCGTCGTCGTATGCGGCATTCGCGCGCGCCGCACAGGAGCGCCACTACCTGTTCGTGACACCCACACGCGCGCAGGTGCTGGGGCTGAGCGCGCCGCAGGGCGCACGCGTGGCGCTGCGCAGCCTCGACTACGATCAGCTGGCCGCGCTGGCCTACCTGCGCGACACCCCGGTGCCGACACAGTGGACCGCCGGCGATGCGCTGGATGCCGGCGGGGTGGATATCGTGCGGCTGGGATTGCTGCTGCCGGCCCTGCTGGCGGTGGAGCTGCGCGACGTGCACGCCCACGCCGCCTTCGCCGGCTGCCAGTCGCTGGCGCTGGAAGATCTGGACAGCGGCTGCGCCAAATCCGCGGCCGCCGGCTACGAACTGGTCACCCGCACGCCGGTGCCGCTGCGCGGCCTGGGCATGAGCGAGTTCGTAGTGTTCCGCGGCGGGGTGGCCCAGCGCGATCAGGTCGCCATCGTGGTCGGCGCGCCCGATCTGTCGAAGGCGGTGCCGGTGCGCGTGCATTCCTCCTGCCTGACCGGGGACCTGTTCGGTTCGCTCAAGTGCGATTGTGGCGACCA
This sequence comes from Xanthomonas sp. NCPPB 1067, assembly GCF_020783795.1. Taxonomy (NCBI): domain Bacteria; kingdom Pseudomonadati; phylum Pseudomonadota; class Gammaproteobacteria; order Lysobacterales; family Lysobacteraceae; genus Xanthomonas; species Xanthomonas sp. NCPPB 1067. The sequence continues at coordinate 103,822 of NZ_JAJGQG010000002.1, read as the reverse complement.
GCTGCGGCATGGGCTGGCCAAGCTGAAGGAGCTTGGCGGCGGCGTGCTGCTGTATCTGGATCAGGAAGGCCGCGGTACCGGCATCGCCGCCAAGATGCGCGCCTATGGCTATCAGCATGCCGGTCTGGACACCATCGATGCCGATGCGCAGCTGGGCTTCGGCCCGGACGAACGCCGGTATGGCGGCGCAGTGGCGATGCTGCGTGGCCTGGGCATCGGCCGCATCCGGCTGCTCACCAACAACCCGGCCAAGGCCGAGCGGTTGCGCGCGGCCGGCATCGCGGTGGAAGACCGGATTCCGGTCACCGGCGACATCACTCCGGAAAACGAACAATACCTGCGGACCAAGGCCACGCGGGCCGGCCATGCGCTGGACGTGGATGCTCTGATCCTGGCTGCACAGTAGCGCGCTCGGCAACACCGATCCGGCGCAGCGCTTGCGGCCGCCCTGTCGCGCAGATGCGCTGCCTTGGACGGGTGCTGCGGCCATCCCTGCCGCTCCCGGAGCGCCGCGCCCGAGGCCCCCACCCGGTTCGGGCCCGGCAGCGCCCGTTCACGGCGGCCGAGATCGCTGCCCGACCCGATCGTTTGCGATCGCAAGCCAGCACCGCGCCGGATGCAGATCGGCCGGGTGCCCGGCTATGCTGGCGAACCGCTCTCGCAGACCCGCCTCGTGCACGACGCCCCGCCACCGCATCCCGACATCCTGGTTCGCGCAGACCCGGTGCAGCCGCCGGCCCTGGACCACGCACGGTGGCAGCAGCTGCCGCGACGTGGCGCGTATGTTGCAGCGGTCAATGGCGCACTGGGAGGCGGCTGCGCGGCGCTGATCGCCGCCGCAGTCATCGCGACGATGATGCATGTCTGGCGATACTGGCCCGTCGTCCTGGGCGTCATGCTGGCAGCGGCGGCGCTGGGTGCCTGGCTGGCGGTCAAGCGTCACCGACTCACGCTCTGGAAGCTCGACCAACATGGCCTGGCGCTGCAGCGCGGCCATCTGTGGCAGAGCGATACCCGGGTTCCGATCTCGCGTGTGCAGCACGTGGACCTGCGCCGCGGCCCGATCGAACGGGCCACACGCCTGACCACGCTGGTGGTGCACACCGCCGGGAGCCGGCTCAACGCCGTGGCGCTGTCCGGGCTGGATCAGGCCGACGCCGAACGCCTGCGCGACCGGCTCGCGCGTCAGCTCGATCACCACGACGACGCGCTGTGAGTGCGATCGGCCACGCCGGCGACGACGAGCAGCGCCTGCACCCGCTGTCGTGGGTGTTCGTGCTGCTGCAGCAGATCCGCCAGTTCCTGATCCCGCTGGTGGCGCTGATCGTGTTCGGCAGCCGCGACGGCAACCGCGACTCGGCCGACCACATCGCCACCGGGGTGGTGATCGCAGTGCTGGTGGCGATCTCGGTGCTGCGCTATTTCACCTACCGCTACCGCATCGGCCAGGACAGCGTGGCCATTCGCAGCGGGCTGTTCGAGCGCAGCCGGCGCGATATTCCGTTCGCCCGCATCCACAATGTGGTGGTGCATCAATCGCTGCTGCACCGGCTGACCGGCGTGGCCGAGGTACGGCTGGAATCGGCTGGCGGGCACAAGCCGGAAGCGCAGATGCGCGTGCTGCGGCTGGACCAGGCGCTGGCGCTGGAAGACCTGATTCGCCGCCGCGTGCACCACGCCGCGCCGGTTGCCGCGCCCACCGAGGACCACGGCACGCTGCTGCGCCTGCCGATGGCCGAAGTGATCCGCCTGGGCCTGATTTCCAACCGCGGCATGGTGGTGGTGGCTGCCGCGTTCGGCGTGATCTACCAGATGATCCCGCGCCGCGTTGCCTCCAATTTCATCGAGACCAATGGCGAGCTGGCTTACCGCTATGTCAGCCAGGTGCATCCGGGCGCCGCGGTCACCGCCACGCTGGTGACGATCGCCTGCCTGGCTGTCCTGGTGGCGATGCGTGCCTTGTCGGTGGCCCTGGCGGTGACCCAATACCACGGGTTCCGCCTGAGCGAATCGGAACGCCGCCTCACCGTGGAACGCGGCCTGCTGACCCGGATCCGCAGCAGCGTGGCGCTGCGGCGCATCCAGGCATGGACCGTGCACGAAAGCTGGTTGCATCGCCTGTTCGGCCGCCGTCAGTTGCGCGTGGACACCGCCGTGGCCGGCGCCGGCGACAACCAGGACAGCGCGCTGAAGGAACTGGCGCCGATCGTCGACCCGCAGCGCTGCGATGCCCTGCTGCAGCGTTTGCTGCCCGGCATCGCCTGGCCGCCGGCGCAGTGGCAGGGCATCGCCACACACTGCTGGTGGCGTCTGAGTCTGCCGACCCTGGTGTTGCTGATGCCGCTGCTGGCGGTGCTGTGGTGGCAGTTCGGCGAACAGGCGGGGTGGTTGCTGCTGTGGCTGCCGTGGAGCGCGTTCAAGGCGCACCGGCAGGTGCAGCGCATGGGCTACACGGTGGATGCGCGCTACGTCGCGGTGCGCGGCGGCTGGTGGAAGCGCTGGTGGCGGCTGGCCGAACTGGACAAGCTGCAGGCACTGCAGCTGCAGCGCTCGCCGCTGGACCGTCTCACCGGTACCGCCACGCTATGGCTGGACACCGCCGGCGCCACCGGGCCGGCGTTGCGGCTGCGCTTCGTCCCGTTGGCGCAGGCCCAGGCACTGCAGGCGCAGCTCGGTGCGGCATTGGCGCAGCGCAGGCTGCGCTGGTGAGTTGGGATCGGGAATCGGGATTGGGGATTGGCGATCGGATCGACCGCTGATCGACGGCGGCATCGCTTCGATGAGCAACTGGCAGCGATCAGCGCTGCGCCGGCCCCCAGTAGCCGAGCTCGCGGCGGATCTGCAGGCCGCGCCAGAGCGCACCCAGCGGCTTGGGCCGCAAGGTGCCGAGCCGGCCGGCAAGGAAGTCCTCGGTGGCGGCGATCACCCGTTCGGACGATTGCCCATCGCGATACGGATGGATCGCATCGGCATACGCGGCCAGTGCGCTGCGTAGCGCCGCATCCGGTGCCAGCGCGCGCGCCAGCTGCTGCGGCAAGTGCTCGGGCTGCTCGAAGTTCAGCATGTGCGGTTGCGGCACCCGGTTGCGGAAGGTCACCACCGGTTTGTGCTGCACCACGAACTCGGACACGATCGACGAGGTGTCCGACACCAGCACATCGGCCGCCCGCTGCGCAGCCATCACGTCTTCCGGCTCGACGAAGCGCGCGTGGGCACCCGCCAGTGCGCGATACCGATCGAACAGCTCCGACGCGCACTTGGGATGCAGGGTGAGCAGCCAGTAATGCGTTCCGCGCGCGATGTCGGCGGCGATTGCGTCGAACAGCACCGGGGCCGCGCTCAGCCGTTCGGTGAAGGTGGAACCGAACAGGAGCACCGGGCGGCCATTGGCCGGCGCGCGCAATGCAGCGCCGTGGCCGCCATCGTCACGGAACACCGGGTCGAGCTTGGGCCAGCCGGTTTCGGCCACCGCGAAATGCCCTTCGCGCGCGGCCAGCGCACGAAACGGCGCGGTGGTGGCCGGGCCCTGCGTGCAATACAGATCGAACAGACCCCGCACGCGGAAATGACCGCGGTTGTCCTCGCGCTTTTGCACGTTGAACCCATGGAACAGCTGGACCTTGGCCCCGGAGAGGAAGGGCGGCACCCAGTTGGCCGCGCTGAACACCGCGCGCGGACGCAGGGCCAGCGCCTCGCGCAGGCCCACTTCGCGCACGCCCGGCAGCAGCAGACCGCGCGCGCCGCCTTCGTACCAGGCGGCCACCGTGTCGCCGCGGGCCTGTAACGCCTGCGCCAATGGCGCCAGAATAGGCAAGGCGTAACGTTCCGTTGCGAACAGCAGGTAATCGGCCATCACATGTCCTCTTCGACCGCACCCGACCCACGGCCGCGCATCAGCGCCTGCATTATCGCGTTCAACGAGGCCGATCGCCTACGCGACTGCCTGACCTCGCTGACGTTCTGCGATGAGATCGTGGTGGTGGACTCCGGCTCCACCGACGCCACCGCGAGCATCGCCGCCGCGCATGGCGCACGCGTGCTGCAGCGCGCCTTCGACGGCTACCGCAGCCAGAAGGCGTACTGTGTCGAACAGGCCAGCCATGACTGGGTGTTGTGCCTGGATGCGGACGAACGCGTCGGCGAGACCCTGCGCGCTGCCATCCTCGCCGCACGCGACGCCGGGTTCTCCGGAGCGGCCGGTTACCGGTTCGCCCGGCTGTCGGATTATTTCGGTCGGTTCCTGCGCCACGGCAATGCCTATCCGGACCGCGTGCTGCGGCTGTTCGATCGACGCCGCGGCGGCTGGCGCGGCAAGCGCGAGATCCACGAAGCGGCCAGCGTCGATGGCGCGGTCCTCACCCTGGCGGGCGATCTGATCCACTACCCGTACCGCTCGCTGGCACAGCAGTTGGCCAAGACCCAGCGCTATGCGCAGATGATGGCCGAACACGATCACGCACGCGGCAAGCGCGCCACCTGGAGCAAACTGGTACTGGCGCCGGCATGGCGGTTCTGGCGCGGCTACCTGTTTCGCGGCGGATTTCGCGACGGCTGGCACGGGCTGATCTACGCCTATGTGCGCGCCAACTACGTGCGCCAGAAGACCATCATGCTGTGGCTGCTGCAGCACGACCTGCCGGTGCAGGATCCGCCGCGCGCACCGGATCGGCATCTCGACTGAACGCACCCATCGAGCCGGCGAACGGCTCGGCCATCAGCACGACAGCGCAGAGTTCCGATCCCTCAGAACGCCGCGCAGCGCCTAGCCGGCGCCGGTCGCCAGCCTGGCCTGCTCTACCTGCTCCACCTGACGCATCGCAAGGCCGGTCAGCACACCGACCATCGCCGTGTAGAAACTGGCCGAGATCTGATGCGCGAACATCGATTGGGTCAAGCCGCACAGGACGTAGCTGATCACCAGCATCACCCCGGCTGCGGCCGGGCCACGAAACTGCGCCTGCCTGCTGCGCCGATGCAGGCGCACGAACACCAGCAACGGAATGCCGTAGACCGCCATCAGCAGCAACAGGCCCGGCACGCCCTGGGTGGCGCCCCACTCGGCCAGATCGTTGTGCGCATGGCCCAGGTGACACCGCAGCAGCCAGGTGTCGCCGGCGCAGATCGGCAGTTCGCGCATCGCATCGTCGAAACGGCCGACGCCCACACCGGTCAGCGGATGCGCAAGCAGCGTATCCCAGGCCACATGCAGGCGCTCGATGCGCGCTCCGGCCGACGAATCGGCATCGCCCACCTCGTAGCGCTGCAGATCGCTCTGCAATTCGCCCAGGCGCATCTGCTCGGTCAGCGCCGGCACGCTGACGAGTACGCCCACGGCCACCGCCGCACTGCCCACGAAACTCAACAGCCGCAGCCGCCTGTTCTGCCAGGGCGCGCCCCAGATCAGCACGCCCAGCGTCAACAACAACGCCAGCCAGACCCCGCGGCTGCCGCTGAGCACGATCACCGCCACCGCCGCGATGGCGGCGCCGGCCAGCCAGCGCAGGCCGCCGAGCGGGCGGCAGAACGCCACCACCACCAGCAGCAGCATGGCGATATCGGCGAACACGATCGCGTTGGTCCACCCCTCGGCACGGTCGGCGCCATCGCTCACCTGCACCACCGCGATCAGCATCGCCGCGAACACGCCGGCCAGCGCTCCGCGCCAGAGCCAGACCTGGCGTGGCTGCAAGGCATACGCCCACAGCGCCGCCCAGGGCAGCACCAGAAAGCGCGAGCGGTTGTCGACATCGCGCAGGGCGGGTTCGAACAGCGCGACCGACAGCAGCGACATCGCGATCACCGCCAACGTCAACCAACCCAGCGTCCGCAACGGCCAGCGGCGCGCGGCGATGCCGGCGCGCAGCTGGCGCCACCCGACCAGCGAGCCGAATAACAGGCACAGGCCGAACGGCAGCAGACCGCTCGGCATGCTGACCACCAACGCGGTCAGACTGAACACACCCAGCTCCGCAATGCCCATCCCCAAGCGCGACGATGTCGTGGCACCGGGCTTCTCGAGCGAAGCGGGCGGGGAACTCAAATAGGTCATCTGTACGTCGGGGGCAAGGAAGAAGGTGAACCGGCGCCGGGCAAGCGCGCGCGCCAAGCTAACGCTGCGCCGCATGAATCGTTGCTAGACGGCGGCAGATAGCGGCGGCGGCATGGCGTGGAATCGAGCGGCGCAGCCCGCAGCGCAACAGGCTCACTCGGCATCCAGATTGCCCTGCTCCCTGGCTTCCACCGCCTTCTGCGTGGCGCTGGCCACGCACGTGCCCTGGATGGCGTCGGCCGGCACCAGCCACCAGCGGCGCCGGTTCGCCACCCCCACCAGCTGGCTACGACGACGGTCGACGCAGTCCAGCAGCGCGGTCTCCTGCACCATCAGCCAGCGCCGCTTCGGGTCTGCGGCCTGCCACGCCACGCCATCCCGCAGCTGGAGGTCCCAGGGCACCTTGAAACCGAAGGTCCGCGCCGGCCGGTCGGCCATCAGCAGGTTCTGCTCCTTCCAGGCCACCAGGCCGAGCTGCGCCTCCGGGCCGATGCGACGCCCGGCCTCGCGCATCACCGCGCCGGCCGAGCTGGAGTCGTTGAAGATGGGATAACAGACCAGGCCGAAGCTCACCCACCACGCGCCCAGCAACGCCGCCACCGCCAGCACGGAGCGTCGAACGCGCAGCACCAGCAGGCAGACCGCTCCCCAACCGCCTACCGCCAGCAGCAGCCAACCCAGCGGATCGGTGGCTTCGCTGCCCACTCCGCGGCTGTCCATGATCTTCTGTTCGAAACCCGGGTGCCCGATCAGCATCGCCGCCCCGCCGGCCACGAAGGCAACGCTCAGCAGCAGCGCGAAGCCGAACAGCAAGCGCTGCACACCGGCCCGGCGCAGCAGGCCTGCGGCCAGCGGCGCCAGGGCCAGGCAGAACATCGGCAGGGCCGGCAGGATGTACACATCGCGCTTGCCGCTGGGGATGGTGAAGAACACCAGCACCAGCAGCCACCACGCCAGCGGCAGCAGATAGCGCGCATCGCGTCGGCGCAGCCGCCGGCGCCAGGCCGGGATCGCCCACGGCAGCAGCAGGATGGGCGGCAGCCACATCGTGGCCATGCTCTGCAGGTGATACCAGACCGGCTGCGCGTGATCCCAGGAGCTGGCATAACGCTTGGCGGTCTGGCGCAACAGGATGTCGTTGAGATACACGCGGTATTCGGGCTGGCCGGCGGTCAGCGCGGTGACCACCATCGGCACGAACCACAGTGCGATCGCCACGAAGAAAAACAGCGGCCCGAGCCAGAAGCGGCGGTCGCGCACATGCACGCGCACACCCGGCCAGCCGCGTACAGCGGCGATCCCGGCCGGGATCAGCATCAGCAACGCGATGATGCCCACGCCCTTGGTGATCACCCCCAACCCGGCGGCGAACCAGCCCAGCGTCCACCATCGCCAGGCCGGCCCCAGCAGCAGGTGACGCAGCAGCCCGTAATTGGCCAGGGTGATCCAGAACACCACCAGCGGGTCGATCTGCGCCTTCTTGGCCTGGAAGGTGAAGTGCAGCGTGAACAACAGCATCCACGCTGCATACGCGCCCACCCGTCGGGTCCACAGCCGCCGGCCCAGGTCGTACACGCAGGCCAGCGTGCCCAGCGCCGCCAGCAGCGACGGCAGCAGGAAGGCCACCCGCCAGTTGCCCAGCAACGTATAGAACAGCGCCTGCAGCCACATCAGCATCGGCGGTTTGTCCGAGTACAACTCGTTGCCGCGATGCGGGAACAGCCAATCTCCGCTCAGCACCATCTGCTTGGCGACCAGGGCGAAGCGTGGCTCGTCCGAGGGCCAGGGGTCGCGCAAGCCCAGCCCGGCACCGATCACCAGTACCGCTGTCACGGCCAACAGCCAGAAATCCTTTGAGGCACGGGTCTTGAGCATGGCAGGCGGCAGCGGGGACGGGGAAAGGGAGTGCCGGAACCGGCGCGATCAGGAGGCTTTTAGCAAAAGCGCGTAGAAGAAACCGTCGCAGTGCTGCTCACCCGGGAAGCGTTGCCGCCCTGGACCGGCCGCATGTCCGAACGGCGTCTCCAGCGGCTGCGCTCGCGCATCGGGCGTGCGCTGCAGGAATGCGGCGATCTGCGCCTGGTTTTCGCGTGCCAGCAGCGAGCAGGTGGTATAGAGCAGCCGCCCGCCCGGACGCAGGGTGCGCCAGCTCGCATCCAGCAGGCGCGCCTGCAACGCACACAGCGCATCGATATCGTCGGCCCGGCGATGCAGCAGCACGTCCGGTTGCCGGCGCACGACTCCGGTGGCCGAACACGGCGCGTCCAGCAGCACCGCATCGAAGGGTTGGCCATCCCACCATGCGGCCAGGTCCGCGGCATCGGCGGCGTGCAGATGCACCTTCGCAGCCGGCACGGTGCGCTGCAGGGTGTGCTGCACGCGCTCCAGGCGGCGCGCATCCACGTCCAGCGCGGTGAGCTGCAGGCCGGGGTGGCGTTCCAGCAGATGCGCCGCCTTGCCGCCGGGCGCGGCGCAGGCATCGAGCACGCGTGCCGACGGGTCCAGCGCCAGCGCATCGGCCACCTGCTGTGCCGAGCCGTCCTGCACCGAGACCACGCCCTCTGCAAACCCAGGCAACTGGCTCACCGGCACCGCGCTCTCCAGCCGCACCGCGTCCGGGAGCAGCGCATCGACCTGCGCGGCAATGCCGGCTTCCGCCAGCTGCGCGACATAGGCGGCAGGGTCGGTGTGCCCGCGGTGCACGCGCAGCCACATCGGCGCCATCTGCGCGCTCGCCACGAAGATGGCTTCGGCGCGCGCGCCCCAGTCGGCCCGCAACTGCTTGCGCAGCCATGACGGCCAGCCGGCGTCGTCGGCCACCGCCGGAAAGCCTTCGCGCTGCGCACGTCGCAGGAGCGCATTGACCATGCCGGCCTGGCGCGGCCGGCCCAACGCACGGCAGGCATCCACGCTGGCCGACAAGGCCGCGTGCGCGGGCAACTGCAGCACGTCGAGTTGGGCGAAGCCGGCCATCAGCAAGGCCTTGAGCTCGGCATCGCGCGGGGGCAACGGACGCTCCAGCCATTGCCGCAGCGCGACGTCGTATGCCGGGCGACGGCGAACGACCGCAAAGCAGATCGCCTCCACCAGCGCGCGGTCGCGCGGGTCGGCCAGGCCGGGCAGCGCCGTGGCCAGTTCCGCCTTCAGCGAGCGCCCCTGATCGAACACGGCCGTCAGTACCCGCGTCGCCACCAGGCGCGAGGCGACGCCTGCAGCCACCGCATCGGCCGCCATCAGCGCAGCGCCGGCAGGTCGCGGCGCGCGTTGAGGTAATCGGCGGCGGTGATCGCCTTGCCGCCCTCGCGCTGCAATACGCGCACCCGCAGCGCGCCTTGCCCGCAGGCGATATCGATGCCCTGCTTGCTGGCCGCCAGCAGGGTGCCCGGCGGCTGCTGGTGGGCCAGTTCCAGCGCGACCGCACCGTGCACGCGCACGCGCTCGCCGGCCAATTGCGCTTCGGCTATCGGCCAGGGATTGAACGCGCGTACGCGCCGCGCCAGGTCCGGTGCCGGCTGCGCCCAGTCCAGTCGTGCCTGTGCCTTGTCCAACTTGTGCGCGTAGGTCACGCCGTGTTCCGGCTGCGGTTGCGCCACCGGGCGGATGCCGGCGCGCAACAGCCCCAGGCCGTCGGACAGCACCTGCGCACCCAGCGCCGCGAGGCGGTCGTGCAACTGGCCGCCGGTCTCCTGCTCGCCGATCTCGATGCGCTGGGACAGCAGCACCGGACCGGTGTCCAGCCCGGCCTCCATCTGCATCAGGCACACCCCGGTCTCGGTATCGCCGGCCTCGATCGCGCGCTGGATCGGCGCGGCGCCGCGCCAGCGTGGCAGCAGCGAGGCATGCACGTTCCAGCAGCCATGGGTTGGCGCAGCCAGCACCGCCTTGGGCAGGATCAGCCCGTAGGCCACCACCACCATCAGGTCGGCCTCGAGCCCGCGCAGCGTGGCCAGCGCCTCGGGCGAGCGCAGGGTCTGCGGCTGGTGCACCGGAATGCCACGCGCGACCGCCTCCAGCTTGACCGGCGACGGGGTCAGCCCGCGGCCACGGCCGGCCGGACGATCGGGCTGGGTATACACCGCCACCACTTCATGCCGCTGCGCGGCGGCGCGCAACGAGGCGACGGCGAACTCCGGCGTACCGGCGAAGACAATTCTCATAAGGCGGGGATTCGGGATTCGGGATTGGGGATTGGCAACAGCGGGGCTGGCCAGGGCGGAAACGACGTGGAGCTGACAGGGGAGAACGGGAGTGTGCGCGCAGATGCGAGTGGCGGCGCTATCGGACACCTACCGAGCGTCGGGAATCGGCGATCGCAAGCGGAAATTTGCTGTCCGCTACGGGCAACGGCTCATCCACTGCCGCATCCGGATTTTCAGGGCCATCCGCACGCCGACCGGATGAAACCGCGTCGGCTCACGCACACGACAGATCGCATCACGATGCGCACCGAATGATTGAAACCAGCGGACTCACAGACCTGCAGACATCCGCTCTTGCCAATCCCCAATCCCGACTCCCCAATCCCAGCCCTCAAGCCACATGCTTGCGCATCTTGGCCAGCTTCTTGCGCACCATTTCGCGCTTGAGCGGCGACAGGTAATCCACGAACAGCTTGCCGTCCAGATGATCCATTTCATGCTGGATGCACACCGCCAGCAGACCATCGGTGCTCAGCTCCTGGGCCTGCCCCTGACGATCGAGATAGCGCACGGTGATCGCATCGGCGCGGGTGACATCGGCAAAGATGCCCGGCACCGACAGACAGCCTTCCTGATACACCTGCTCGCCCTGCTTGCCGACGATCTCGGGATTGACGAACACCTGCGGGGCATTCTTCTCCTCGCTCACGTCGATGACCATGAAACGCTTGTGCACGTCCACCTGGCTGGCGGCCAGGCCGATGCCGGGCGCCTCGTACATGGTCTGAAACATGTCGTCGAGCAGGGTCTGGAACGCCGGGCTGACCACCTCGGCGGCATCGACCGGCACGGCCTTGGTGCGCAGCCGCGGGTCGGGAAATTCGAGAATAGGGAGCAGAGCCATGCGATTACCCGTCTGGGAACACCGGCCCGGCGCCGGCAAGACGGGGGCATTCTAGCGCACTGCTTGCGTGGCGCCCCGGTTTCTGGACTATAGTGCGCGGACCTGTTGGGGAATCAGGCAAGAAGGCACTCATGTTGAACCGACTTCGTACGGTCGTCGCTGCGGCGATGCTGACCGTCGCGACCTACGCTGCCGCGCAAGCGGTGGGCGAGCATCCAGACACCTATGTGGTCCGCAAGGGCGATACCTTGTGGGACATCGCCGGGCGTTTCCTGCAAAAACCATGGCTGTGGCCGGAGATCTGGCAGGCCAACCCGCAGATCCAGAATCCGCATCTGATCTATCCGGGCGACGTGATCAGCCTGGCCTACCTGGACCGCGTCGGCAAGGGCACGGTCCAGCCCGGCCCGCGCCAGGAAGCGCCGATCAATGCCATCCCGCTGTCGGACGTCGAGCCGTTCCTGAAGAACCTGCGCGTGGTCGAGGACTTCGACGAGCTGCCGTATGTGGTCGGCCTGGAAGGCGGCCGCACGCGTGCCACCACCGGGCAGGTCGCCTATGTGGTCGGCCTGGAAGACGCCCAGCCGGGTCAGCGCTACGCCGTGGTACGGCCGACCGTGAAGTTCAGCCTGCCCAAGCACAACGAAGACCTGGATTCGGCCGGCAACACCACGGCCGGCGCCGGCAACATCTGGAAGAACTACATCGCCCCGAGCACGCGCCGCGAATCGCTGGGCTACGAGCTGGCTCAGGTCAACGTCGGCACCATCACCCGCAGCGCGGCAGGCGGCAATTCCAGGGCGGCGACGCTGCTGCTGCAGGATAGCGGCCGCGAAGTGCGCGCCGGCGACCGCATCGTGGCCGTGGAAGCACAGCCGTACGACCTGCAGTTCATCCCGCACCCGCCGTCCGAACAGGCGCTGCAGACCGAACTGCGCGTGCTGGCGATCTCCGATGCCTTCATCGTCGGCGGTACCCGCGATGTGATCGCCATATCCGGCGGTGCCCGCGAAGGCATCAACAACGGCACGGTGTTCTCGATCTGGCGCAAGGGCCGCACGGTCAGCGACCGCGTCAAGCACTCGCGTTTTTCGCGCACCGACGACGACTTCAGCGGCCCGGCCGGCTCCACCGTCGGCCTGCCGGACGAGTACGCCTCGCACGCGATGGTGTTCCGCACTTACGACAAGGTCAGCTATGCGTTGGTGATGGAAAGCGTCAAGCCGACCGGCCTGGGCTACTTCGTCAAACATCCCGACGCGCAGTAAGCGAAACCCCCGATACACCAACGCGACGGCGCCCTAGGGCGCCGTCGTCGTTCGCGCGGCAGGCTGAGCGCATGACCCAGACCGCCGCCAACCTCCGCGACTTGCTGGTAGTGCTGCTGGCCGGCGGCCGCAGCCCACCGCGCCGCGCCTTGCTGGAAAGCTTCTCCACGGCCACCGCGCTGCTGGCGGCCGGGCCGCAGGCCTGGCGCGCCGCCGGCTGCGACGACCTGCAGACCGCCCGGCTGCAGGCCCCCGACGCGCAGCCCCTGGACGACGCCCTGCATTGGTGCACGCAGCCCGGGCATCATCTGATCGGCTGGCAGGATCCGGATTACCCCGCCCTGCTGCGTCACATCGCCAATCCGCCCCTGGCCTTGTTCGTGGATGGCGATCCGACTGCGCTCTGGCATCCCGGCGTGGCCGTGGTCGGCAGCCGCTCGGCCACCGCAGGCGGGCGCGACCACACCCGCGCGTTCGCTTCCAGCCTGGCCGGCGCCGGGCTGGGCATCATCAGCGGCATGGCGGCCGGCGTGGACGCCGTCGCGCACGAAGCCGCGCTGGCCCAGACTGGCGGCATCACCGTAGCGGTAGTCGGTACCGGGCCCGACCTGAGCTACCCCGCCCATCACCAGGGGCTGCGCGACCGTATCGCAGCACGTGGCGCGGTGGTCAGCGAATACCTGCCCGGCACCCGCGCAGTGGCGGCGCATTTTCCGGCCCGCAACCGGATCATCGCCGGGCTGGCACTGGGCACCCTGGTGGTCGAGGCCGCGATGCGTTCGGGCGCGCTGATCACGGCGCGTCTGGCCGCCGAGGCGGGGCGCGAGGTGTTTGCCCTGCCCGGCTCGCTGCACAACCCGCTCGCGCGCGGCTGCCATCACCTGATTCGGCAGGGCGCCACGCTGACCGAGGAGCCCGCCCAGGTCATCGACGGGCTGCAACTGCTCTCGGGCGAGTTGGCCGCGGCCTTGCGCCAACGCCTGGCCGCCCCCATCACCACCGTTGACACGCCTCCTGGTACCACCACCGCACGCCCGGATCCCGACTACCAGCGCTTGTGGCACGCCCTGGGCCACGACCCAACCCCTATGGATTCACTGATCCAGCGCACCGGATTGACGGCTGCCGCGCTGTCCTCCATGCTGCTCATCATGGAACTGGAGGGAGACGTGGTTGCCGAGCACGGTCGCTACACCCGCAATCCCTAGTTTCTTCACCTCCACAGCGTCGCGCGACGCAGGCCGAGGGCAATGAAAGAGAGCATTCTCGATGTACTGCTGTACCTGTTCGAACATTACTTCAGCGAAGATGCGGACCTCGTCCGCGACCGTGACTCGCTACAGAACGGCCTGATCCAGGCCGGCTTCAGCCCCGCAGAAATCAGCAAGGCCTTCGATTGGCTGGACGCGCTTTCCGAGCAGCGGCCAAGCGTCGCGCGCCCGCATGTCGACGGACCGGTACGCATCTATCACGGCCCGGAGCTGGACAAGCTCGATGTGGATTGCCGTGGATTTCTGCTGTTCCTCGAGCAACACCGCATCCTCGACGCCGACCAGCGCGAGCTGGTGCTGGACCGCGCCATGGCCCTGGACCAGGACGAACTGGACCTGGACGATCTCAAATGGGTGGTCCTGATGGTGCTGTTCAACCAGCCTGGCGCGGAAGCGGCTTACGCCTGGATGGAAACCCAAATGTTCCTGGACGAGCCTGAACCCGTACACTGAGGGTCGACGGCGCCACGGACGCGCGCGAGGGAATGGGGATGAGCAGTTGGTATTACGCCGAGGGCAACCGCCAGCGGCGTGGTCCGGTGGACAGTGGGGTCCTGCTGGACCTGTATCGCGAACGCCAGATCGCCCTGGACACGCTGATCTGGCGTGAGGGGCTGGACCAGTGGCGGCCGCTCTCCGCCTGCGCCGACATGCTCGGCCCGCCCGTCTCCACCGATCTGCACGCCGCCCCGGCACCACCACCGCTGCCGATGGGGGCACCGGGCGCCTGGCACCCCCATCCTGCTGCCACGCCGCCCTACCCGTCGGCCAGAGGCGCGGGCTGGCCGCTGGTATTGACCCTGATCGCGATCATCGGCGGCTTTTTCCTCATGGCCGTGCTCGGCATGCTTGCCGCCATCGCCGCGCGGTCCTACCAGGACTACCTGGCCCGTGCCAGGGTCACCCAGGCAGTGGCCGACCTGGCGCCGCTGAAACCGCAGATCGCCACCTTTCTCGCCAGCGAAGGCCGTTGCCCGGTCAACGGCGACGCCGGCTTCCCGGCACCGGAACACTATGCCTCCAATGCGTTCGCCAGCGTCCACATCGGCCGTTTCCAGACCACCGAGTGCGGCATCGAAGCGATCCTGCGAGCGCCGGATTCGCCGAGAATCGACGGCAAGACGGTATGGCTGGACCTGGATGCCGACGCCGACGTCTGGACCTGCAGCTCCGATATCGACGACCGCCAGCTTCCACCGAATTGCCGCGGCTGATCGGCCACGGCACGCATACCGCACCACCCACATCGCATCGCCAAGGGGACATCCATGACGCAGTGGTACTACGCCGACGCACAGCGGCAACGCCAGGGTCCGGTCGACACGGACACGCTTCGCACGCGCCTGTCGCAGGGCATCGTCGACCATTCCAGCCTGGTCTGGCGGGAAGGCCTGCCGCAGTGGGTCAGCCTGGGCGAGATCGTTGCCGAACTGCACCTCGACGCGCCGGGAGCGGCAGCGCCCCCACCGCCAGCCGATGCGCCGGTGCCAGCCCACGCAGTGGACGAGCACGCCGTGCACGAGACGGCCGCGGCCGCCGATCCGGCACGGCCGGCTGTCGCGTCGCTGGAGAGCGCCCCGGCTGGGGAAGCCGGGCCGCAGACCTGGACGGGATCGCCCGAGCTCGCCGGAGCCGGTTCGCGCGGGCCATCGGCCCCTGAGGCCGATACCCCTGCCGCGCCGGCAGAGACCTCGCCCGCCGCTGCCCTGGATGCAGCGGACGAGCGACTGCGAACCGCGCCGCAGACGCCAGGCGGGCAGCCGTGGTCTTCCTCCGCAGCGCCCGAGGCGGACGCCCCGGCGTGGCCCACCGCGTCGGTAGGTGCAGCCGATGCGGTCCTGCCGACGACGGCGACAGCAACGGGCGCGGCGGTCTCTCAGGCGGCCCCGGCGCCGGCAGGCAGGCCATTGCCCAGCGCCTGGGACAGCCCGACCGTCGCGTCCCCCGTCGCCGCTGCCGCTGCCGCTGCCGCGCACGATGCTCCGGTGGTCTATGCCGGCCTGTGGCGGCGGGTGGCCGCCAGCATCCTGGACAGCCTGGTGACCACCTTCGCGGCGTACCTGATCGTGATCCCGCTGGTGTTCGTGATTGCGATCGGGGCCGGCATGAGCGACGCCAGCTCGGCACTGGAGGATGGCAACGCACTCGGCATCGCACTGCTGGTGCTGTCCTACGGCATCGGCCTGGCCATTCCGACGGTGTACTTCGCCTGGATGCAGTCCAGCCGGCTCCAGGCCAGCCTGGGCAAGCTCGCCTGCGGCATCAAAGTGGTCCGTGCCGACAGCGGCGGCGCGCGGGCCGGCTTCTGGCGCAATCTGCTGCGTTACGTGGCCTATATGCTGATCAGCGTACTCACCCTGGGCATCGGCCTGATCGTGACGGCCTTCATGGCCGGGATGAGCCAGCGCAAGCAGGCGCCGCACGACAAGGTCTGCGATACCCTGGTGGTGGACCGCTGGGCCTTCACCGATCACCCGGAGCGTCAGTCCAAGGGCCTGGATACGGTCTCGATCGTGGTGCTGATCATCTACGGGCTGTTGCTGCTGTTCTCGCTCGTGGTGCTGTCGTTCATGCTGGCAGCGATCGGAATGGGCAACAGCTGACAATCGCGGCCCCGGCCGCTTGACACGGCGGCGTCCGCCGTGATCTTTCTAGGAACAGACCTGAACGCCCGGGAGTCCTCCCCGGGCGTCACCATGTGGGAAACGGCCGATCTGCTTCCCTCGACCGGCCAATTAGGCCACGCTACCCGCCCCCCGGGCCTTGCCCCAAGAATTTGCCATCATGCCCAAGCACCTGCTCATCGTCGAATCGCCAGCCAAGGCCAAGACGATCAATAAATACCTCGGCAAGGACTTCACCGTCCTGGCCTCGTATGGGCACGTGCGCGATCTCGTTCCCAAGGAGGGCGCAGTCGATCCGGAGAACGGCTTTGCGATGCGCTACGACCTGATCGAGAAGAACGAGAAGCATGTCGAAGCCATCGCGCGTGCGGCCAAGGGCGCCGAAGACATCTTCCTGGCGACCGACCCGGACCGCGAGGGCGAGGCGATCAGCTGGCACATCGCCGAGATCCTGAAAGAACGCGGCCTGCTCAAGGACAAGCCGATGCAGCGGGTGGTGTTCACCGAAATCACCCCGCGCGCGATCAAGGAAGCCATGGCCAAGCCACGCGCGATCGCCGGCGACCTGGTGGACGCGCAACAGGCGCGCCGCGCGCTGGATTATCTGGTCGGCTTCAACCTGTCGCCGGTGCTGTGGCGCAAGGTGCAGCGCGGATTGTCGGCCGGGCGGGTGCAGTCGCCGGCGCTGCGCATGATCGTCGAGCGCGAGGAAGAGATCGAAGCCTTCGTCGCACGCGAATACTGGTCCATCGATGCGCATTGCCGACATCCTTCGCAGGCCTTCAATGCGCGCCTGATCAAGCTGGACGGCCAGAAATTCGAGCAGTTCACCGTCACCGACGGCGACACCGCCGAGGCGGCGCGGCTGCGCATCCAGCAGGCCGCGCAGGGCATGCTGCATGTCACCGATGTGGCCAGCAAGGAGCGCAAGCGTCGCCCCGCCCCGCCGTTCACCACCTCCACGCTGCAGCAGGAAGCCTCGCGCAAGCTCGGCTTCACCACCCGCAAGACCATGCAGGTGGCGCAGAAGCTGTACGAAGGCGTGGCGCTGGGCGATGAAGGCTCGGTCGGCCTGATCAGCTACATGCGTACCGACTCGGTGAACCTGTCGCAGGACGCCCTGGCCGAAATCCGCGACGTGATCGCGCGCGATTACGGCACGGCCTCGTTGCCCGACCAGCCCAACGTCTACACCACCAAATCCAAGAACGCGCAGGAAGCCCACGAAGCGGTGCGTCCGACCTCCGCGCTGCGTACGCCGGCACAGGTGGCGCGCTTCCTGTCCGAGGACGAACGCCGCCTGTACGAATTGATCTGGCGCCGCGCAGTGGCCTGCCAGATGATTCCGGCCACGCTCAACACCGTCAGCGTGGACCTGTCGGCGGGCAGCGAGCACGTCTTCCGCGCCAGCGGCACCACCGTGGTGGTGCCCGGCTTCCTGGCCGTCTACGAAGAAGGCAAGGACACCAAGAGCAGCGAGGACGAGGACGAAGGACGCAAGCTGCCGCCGATGAAGGCCGGCGACAACGTTCCGCTGGACCGCATCGTCACCGACCAGCACTTCACCCAACCGCCGCCGCGCTATACCGAAGCGGCGCTGGTCAAGGCGCTGGAGGAATACGGCATCGGCCGTCCGTCCACCTACGCCTCGATCATCCAGACCCTGCAGTTCCGCAAGTACGTCGAGATGGAGGGCCGCAGCTTCCGCCCCACCGACGTCGGCCGCGCCGTGTCCAAGTTCCTGGCCGGGCATTTCACCCGCTACGTGGATTACGACTTCACCGCCAAGCTCGAAGACGACCTGGATGCGGTCTCGCGCGGCGAGGAGGAATGGATCCCGTTGATGGAAAAGTTCTGGGGCCCGTTCAAGGAACTGGTCGAGGACAAGAAGGATTCGCTGGACAAGACCGATGCCGGCAGCGTGCGTGTGCTCGGCACCGATCCGGCCAGCGGCAAGGAAGTGAGCGCGCGCATCGGTCGCTTCGGCCCGATGGTGCAGATCGGCACCGTGGAGGACGAAGAGAAGCCCACCTTCGCCTCGTTGCGGCCGGGCCAGAGCATCTATTCGATCTCCATCGAGGATGCGCTGGAACTGTTCAAGATGCCGCGCCTGCTCGGCCAGGACAAGGAGCAGGACGTCAGCGTCGGGATCGGCCGGTTCGGCCCGTTCGCGCGCCGCGGCAGCGTGTATGCCTCGCTCAAGAAGGAAGACGACCCGTACACCATCGATCTGGCACGCGCGGTGTTCCTGATCGAAGAGAAGGAAGAGATCGCGCGCAACCGCGTCATCAAGGAATTCGACGGCAGCGACATCCAGGTGCTCAACGGCCGCTTCGGCCCGTACATCAGCGATGGCAAGCTCAATGGCAAGATCCCGAAGGATCGCGAGCCGGCGTCGTTGAGCCTTGCGGAAGTGCAGCAGCTGCTGGCCGATACCGGCAAGCCGGTGCGCAAGGGCTTCGGCGCCAAGAAGGCCGCGCTCAAGAAGACCGTGGTCAAGGATTCGGCGCCGAAGAAGACGGCCGCCAAGAAGACCGCGACCAAGACCGCTGCCACCAGGACGGTGGCGAAAAAAGCGCCGGCCAAGAAGGCCGCGGCGAAGACCGTGGCCAAGAAGGCGGCCAAGCGCGTGGTCAAGAAGAGCGCAGGCTGAGCGACCGCATGGAGCGTACGCTGAGCCCGGACAGCGCTGCCGTCGTCGTGCGCCAGGGCGGCGTGATCGCCTACCCCACCGAAGCGGTCTGGGGGCTGGGCTGCGACCCGGCTCAGGAAGCGGCGGTGTTGCGCCTGCTGGAGATCAAGCGGCGTCCGGTGGACAAGGGCGTGATCGTGGTGGCCTCCGACGTGGCGCAGCTGCGCGACTGGGTCGACCTGGACGCGCTGGAGCCGGCACGCAGACAGGCCGTGCTGGCCAGCTGGCCCGGCCCGAACACCTGGATCCTGCCGATCACCGCCCGCGCACCGCGCTGGGTGACCGGTACCCACGACGGGCTGGCGGTGCGCATCAGCGCCCACCCGATCGTGGCCGCGCTGTGTGCGGCCTGGGGGGCGCCGCTGGTGTCCACCAGCGCCAATCTTGCCGGGCAGCCGCCGGCACGCAGCCGCGATGCCCTGGACCCGGCCCTGCTGACCACCATCGACGGCGTGGTCGCCGGCG
The DNA here is from genome assembly GCF_020783795.1 of Xanthomonas sp. NCPPB 1067. Lineage (NCBI taxonomy): Bacteria > Pseudomonadati > Pseudomonadota > Gammaproteobacteria > Lysobacterales > Lysobacteraceae > Xanthomonas > Xanthomonas sp. NCPPB 1067. Next base: position 84,410 of record NZ_JAJGQG010000002.1, on the reverse strand, counting down.
ATGTCGGCGGCCTGGCCCAGCCCACCACGATCCGCGACGCGCGCAGCGGCCAGATCCTGCGCGACTGACGCCGCTCCAGCCCCATCCAGCGCCCGGCCAGGCCCGGGCAGCGCTCGTCTTGAGAGGGCCCCGCCAGGCCGCATCATGCCCGCGCTGGCGCCGCGATCCTGATCACCGCCCCTGTTCCCCGCGCTCGCCCATGCGCAGTCGCCACTGCCCCCAGGCCGGCGAGAGACTGGCGAACACGCCCGCCGCGGCACCTGGCCCGCGTCTGCGAGCGCGCGCGGCGCGGCACCCTGCGACCTTTTGAACGGAACGTTGCCCGGGCCGAACCGCCGTGGCGCCCGGCCACATCGTGCGGTCGCTCCCAGGCAACCGTCGGCATTGTCCAGGCCGGGCCACCGTTGCCGACGACGCGGCCACACCGCATCCACTGCGCCGCAACTGCGCCTGCACACTTTGCGGCGCGCCCGCCAAGCGCGCACACTCCGGCCATGCGCACTTCCCTGACTCTTCTGTTGCTGGCCTGTGCTTTGCCCGCTTCGGCAGCGAACACCGCCGCCAGGCCGGACCCGAACGTGCGGGTCTACCGCTGTGTGGGCAGCACCGGTGCGGTTGCCCTGCAGGACGCGCCGTGCAGCAGTGGCCGCCAGCAGGTGCTGGACCTGCAGCGGCCGCAGGATCCGCCGCCACGTCCGCAACGTCTCCAGGCACCGGCTCCGGTCGCCGCGCCCCCCACGCGCGAGGTCCGCATCGTCACCGTGCAACCGCCGCAGCCGATGTACGAGTGCACCACCGAAGACGGCCAGCGCTACACCAGCGACAGCCCGGAAGGAAACCCGCGCTGGGTTCCGACCTGGGGCCCTGCCTATGTGGGCCATGGCATCGCCGCGCGTCCGCCGGCCGGCATCCAGCGACCGCCGCTACCGGTCAGTCCGCGCCCGGCGGGCTCGCTGCAGGGCGGCTCCGCCCGCGGTGGTGGCCTGCGCGGCAACGTCAGCTTCGGCACGGACGCGTCTGTGGGTGGCTATCAAGGCAGTTACCAGGGCGGTTATGGCGGCACGGTCATCGTTCCCTACGGCAATGTGCAGATCCGCGACGAGTGCCATGCACTTCCCGAGCAGGAAGTGTGCGCGCGCCTGGCCGATCGTCGCTGGGAGCTGATCCGTCGCTACAACAGCGCCCTGCAGAGCGAGCGGGTGGAACTCAGCCGCGAACAGCGCGGCATCGAGGCGCGCCAGCAACGCGATTGCGGCGGCGTATGAGGCGCGTACGGCTGTTCGGCCTGCTGGTCGTGGCCTGGGTAGCGGGCAGCGCGGCGCAGGAGGTGGCCATCTATCGCTGCACCGATCCCAGCGGCGCGCTCACGGTACAGAACATGCCGTGCCCGAAGGGCATGCAGCAGCAGAAGAAGCTGATGACCGCTCCGGCGGCGGTGCCGTTTGCGCCGGGCGGATCGCCGGCCCCGGCGCCGGCGCGTCCCGCAGCTGCGGCCCCCACGCCGCCTGTCGCTCCTGCTGCGGCACCCGCCAGGCCGGTGGCAGCCCCGGCGCCGCCCCCCACCAGCACCCTGCCACCGCCACCGCTGTTCGAATGCACGGCGCACGACAACGGCCGCTACTTCACCGAAGACCGCGAACCGGCCACGCGCTGCTTGCCGATGCAGACCACCAACCTGGCCGGCGGGCCGGCAACCGGCGGCGGGACCGCCTGCGAGGTGGTCACCGACCGCTGCGCACCGGTGCCGGACCAGAGCCTGTGCGAGGCCTGGCGCAAACGCGCCGAGCAGGCCGAGTCGACCTGGCGCTTCTCCGACCAGGCCCAAGCGGCCGAGCGCAAACAGCGCTACGACCAGATGCGGCGGGTCCTGGACGAAAGCCGCTGCGCCAATCCCTCGGCCGCGCCCTGACTGACTCTGCAGGGCTGCGTGCAGGAAGGCGATCGATAGCAAGTGCGTCATGCCTGCGCGTCACCGATACCCCCATCCGCCCTTCGGGCACCTTCCCCCGCGATGCGGGGGAAGGGATGCATCCCGCGCCGACCCGGGGATCCTCCGGTTGCGCGCGTTGCGGATCAAGCGCCCTTCTGTGTTGAAGCGTCTTTTCGTTTACACACCGTTGCCACATCGGCCGCAGCCGCCTGACAGCGGCCGCAGTCGTGTGCCGATGAGGCTAAAACCCGTACCGCAGGAATCCGCCATCCACCGCGATGCATTCGCCGGTGATGTAGCTGGCGGCGGGCAGACACAGGAAACCGACCGCGGCGGCGACTTCTTCGGGTTCGCCGATCCGGCGCATCGGCGTGCGCTCGATCACCTGCTCGTAGTACTCCGGATCCGACAACGGCACAGAGGTGCGCCGCGTACGGATGTACCACGGCGCCACCGCATTGACCCGGATGCCGTCCTGCGCCCATTCCACCGCCAGGTTGCGCGTCATCTGCTGCAGCGCGGCCTTGGTCATGCCGTAGGGCGTACCGCTGCGCACGTGCGTCACGCCCGAGACGCTGCCGACATTGACGATCGCCGAGGCCGCATGTTGCGCCAGCAACGGATGCGCATAGCGTGAGAGTTCGAAGGCGGAGAACACATTGGTTTCGAAGATGCCGCGCCACTCGTCCTCGGTGTAGTCGATGGCGGCGCGGGTGATGTTGCCACCGGCATTGTTGATCAGCAGATGCAGGCCGTCGGCGTGATCTTCCACCCAGTCCAGGATCGCGCGGCGTTCCTCGTCGTCGGAGACATCGGCCGCCAGACCGTGCAACTCGCGCTCGGGAAACTCGTCGGCCAGCTCGTCGCGCGCCTGGGTCAATGCATCGGCGTCGCGTGCCACCATCAACAGATCCGCGCCGAAGCCGAGCAGTTCGCGCGCGATGGCCAGGCCGATACCGGCACTGGCACCGGTGATGAGCGCGGTCTGTCCATCCAGCCGCCAGCGGTGCATCGTCACGTAGGTGATCCTCTCAAGACACGGAAATCGGCCGGCACCACGCATTGACGCAGCGCTGCAGCAGCGGCGTTAGGATACCGCCACACCGAGCGAGATCATGACGATGAAACTGCCCTGGATGCTTGCTGCGATCGCTGCCTTGCTGCTCGCTGGGTGCCAGCGCCCGCAGCCCGCGCCAACCGATCAGAAGCCCGATCCGCAGGCCACGGCCTTGCGTGACCACATCCAGCAGCCGCTGGACAAGGCGCGCGCCGTGCAGGCCGCCAGCGACCAGGCAGCCGACGCGCAGCGCAACGCCATCGACGCCGCCACGCAGTAGCATCAAGCGTCTTCGACGTAGCGGTCCCAGCAGCTCGCGAAGCACCCAGCGCGTGTCGCGCGCGCACCCGGCTACGCGTGCAGCCAGTGACGATTCCCGGCCGAGGACGCCCGCGTCGGCGTTGCGTAGCTGGCGGCCGTGTGTAACGCCCCCTTGCAGACCCCGAGAACGACAACGCCGGCATGGCGCCGGCGTTGTCGTCGCAGCCCATTCCGGCTTCTGCCGGGTCAGAACCCGCAGAAGCAGTACGCCAGCGCCTTCACCGGCGTGCCGCCGGCCTTGCTGTCGTGGACCGCGTCTTCGACGAAGCGCAACTGGGTGTCCACTTCCGGCAGCGAGCGCGCCAGCAGTGCGCGCGCCATGCCCGAATCGCCCAGCATCCACGCGCCCATGCGGCTGCCGGCGAATCCACTCATGAACTGCGAGAATGGGGTGGCCGGCTTTTCCACGTAGCGCACCCGGAACTTGCCCTTGCCCAACTTGGCGCGGTCGGCCGCATCGGCCACCGCCTCCTGCATGCCACCGAATGCATCCACCAGGCCATGCTGCCTGGCCTGCGCACCGCTCCACACGCGACCGCGCGCGACCTTGTCGATCGCCTCCACCGATTGCTGCCGCGCCTGCGCCACCTTGCCGGTGAAATCGGCATAGCCCTTGTTGATCACCGCCTGGATCACCTGACCGGCGGCCGGGTCCAGCGGACGCGAGATGTCGAAGGCGCCGGCGAAACGGGTGGTGCCCACGCCGTCGGTGTGCACGCCGATCTTGTCCAGCGCGCGGGTCAGGTTCGGCACCATGCCGAAGATGCCGATCGACCCACTGATGGTCGACGGATCGGCGTAGATGCGATCGGCATTCATGCTGATCCAGTAGCCGCCGGAGGCAGCCAGATCGCCCATCGACACCACCACCGGCTTGCCGGCCTGCTTGAGCGCGACCACTTCGCGGCGGATCTGTTCGGAGGCGAACACTTCGCCGCCCGGCGAATCCACCCGCAGCACCACCGCCTTGACCTGGTCGTCGTCGTGCGCCTGACGCAGCAGTGCAGCGGTGGACTCGCCACCGATGCGGCCAGCCGGCTGTTCGCCGCCGCTGATTTCACCGGACGCCACCACCACGGCCACCTGCGGGCGGCTGTCCATCGGCGAGCGCTGGGCCTGCAGCAGGCCCAGATAATCGTCGAAGCCGATATTGCGGAAGCCGCTGTCGGCATCGTTATCGGCCACGCCGCGCTTGGTCAGCAAGGCATCGACCTCGCTGCGCGTCTTGAGTCCGTCGACCAGCTTCTGCTGCAGCGCGAACCGGGCCAGGTCGCCGCCAGCCGCCACCACGCCTTCGGGCAGCGTATCGATGCCGGCGCTCAGCTGCGCAGGCGTGAGCTTGCGCGCGCTGCCCACATCGGCCAGATAGCGCTGCCACACATCGTTCATCCAGAACAGGTCCGCCTCCTTGGCATCGGCCGAGGCCGCATCGAGGATGTAGGGTTCTGCCGCGGACTTGTATTCGCCCACGCGGAACAGGTGCACGTCCACGCCGAGCTTGTCCTGCAGGCCTTCGCGGAAGTACTGGCGGTAGCGGCCGAGCCCTTCCAGCAGCACGCTGCCCATCGGATCCAGGTACACCTCGTTGGCCTGCGCAGCCAGCAGGTACTGGCCCTGGCTCATGCTCTCGCTGAAGGCCACGATCTGCTTGCCGGAGGCGCGCAGCTTCTGCAATGCAGAGGCGACTTCGCGCTGCGAGGCGAACCCGGCCGGCTGCAGCTTGTCCAGGTTCAACAGCACCCGCTCGATCTTGCGATCCTTGCCCGCTGCCTCGATCACCCGCACCAGGTCGCGTAGCTGCACCTCTTCGGCGCTCTTGTCGCCCACCGCCTTGGCCAGCGAGCGACTCACCGGATCGGCGGTGAACTGTTCGACCAGGGTGCCCTCGGGATTGATGACCAGCGTGGTGCGCTCGGCCAGCGGCTGGGTCCCGTCGCCGCGCGCGATCGCCACCACGAACAGCAGCAGTAACAGGAACAGGAAACCGAAGAACACCAGGTTGAAGATCAGGCGCCGGGTGAAGTTCATCACATCCCACAGGCCGACGAAGAAGCTGGCGATGGGATTGCGACGCACGGGGTGATTCATGGAAAACTCCGTCGAAAAGACGTTGCGGATCGTGAGTGGGGCCCAGCATACCGGCTGCGCGGCACGCGCGGCATGCGCTGGAAGTCAGGGTGCCGGGCCGGCGGTCAGCTGTCGGCTGGTGTGCCGGAACCGCAGGCCCATCAGGATCGATGCCACGGTCAGCCCCAGGATCAGTCCGATCCACATGCCGCGCGGCCCCCAGCCCAGGCCCAGGCCGAGCCCGGCACCGACCGGCATGCCCACGCCCCAATACGAAATCATGGCCAGGAACATCGGCACGCGGGTGTCCTTGAGCCCACGCAGCGCACCGGCCGACAGCACCTGGATGCCATCGGGAAACTGGAAGGTGGCCGCGAACAGCAACAACGCCGAGGCCAGCCCGGCCACCGCCACATCGTCGGTGTACACGCCCACGATGGCGTCGTGCCCGAACAACAGCGTCGCGGCCGACAGCGCCTGCGTTCCCAGCACGATCGCGTAACCGGCCCAGGTGGCGCGCCGCACGCCCAGCGGATCGCCGCGGCCGACCGCGTGGCCGACGCGCACGGTGGTGGCCTCGGCCACGCCCATCGGGATCATGAAGCACAGCTGCGCCACGTTGATGGCGATCTGGTGCGCCGCCGCCTGGGTCGCACCCAAGCGGCCGATCAGCAACGCGGTGACGATGAACAGGCCGCCTTCCATCAGCACGGTGATGCCGATCGGCAGGCCGGTGCGCAGCAGATCGCCGATCGCCCGCCAGCGCGGCCCTTCCAGATGCGCGAACACGGCCAGATGCGCGAACCGCCGCGCGCGCCACAGATACAGCGCGAACACGCTGGCCTGCACCCACATGGTGATCGCCGACGCCATGCCCAGCCCTTCGGCACCGTGCTCGGCGAAGCCGAACCTGCCGTAGGTGAGCGCATATCCCAGCGGCGCCAGCACCAGCAGCCCGCCAAACCCCAGCAGCATGGTCGGCAGCGTCCAGTGCATGCCTTCGCACAGATACCGCATGCAGAAGTAGAACGTCAGTGCCGGCACGCCCCAGCGCACGGCGTGCAGGAAGTCGGTCGCGCCGGGCACGATGTCGGCCGCGATGCCGAAGGTGGGCAGCCATGGCGGCACCACGCTCAGGAACGCGAACATCAGCGCGCTGAGCGCCAGCGACAGCCACAAGGCCTGGCGGAACAACGGCCCGATCTCGCGTTCGCGCCCGGCGCCCAGCAGTTGCGAAACCGAGGCCGTCAACGAGATCAACGTGCCAATCGGCACCAGCATCGGCAGCCACAGCAGCGAGGTGCCGATGGTGACCGCCGCCAGCGTGGCGGTGCCGTGATGGCCGGCGATGACGTTGTCGACGAAACCGATCAAGCCGGTGGAGACGTGGCCGAGCACCAACGGCAAGGCTAGCAGGCCGGTGGTACGCACTTCCGAGCCGAAGCGTGGCGTCGCGGAGGCAGACGCGGGGGGGATAGACATGGGCAACCGATCGCCGCGCGGACTACGGCCGTGCCGGGAGGCGCTGGCACCGGGTCGCACGGGGCCGCTATCTTACGCGGACTTTCCGATTGCGACCTGCCGTGCGCCCGGGTGGAAACGGCGCAGGGCCGTGCGTGTGCGGGACGAGCGCAAGCAGCGGTCGGTGCCATGCCGCCGCTGGGTCCTACCGCTGTACCGTCCGCCGGCGGGATCCTTCGGGATGCCGTGCCGGCGTGCGTTCCCCATCACCGCCAACCGGATCCGATCGATGTCACTGCACCCGAACGCACCGCACCCGTCGGCTTGCGAAAACTGTTCTGCCGCGTTGCAGGGCGCCTTCTGTCATGCCTGCGGGCAGAGCGCACATAACCCGGTACGCAGCCTGGCGCATGCGATCGAAGAACTGTTCGAGTCACTTTGGCATCTGGACGGCCGGATCTTCCGCACCCTGCGCGATCTGCTGGTGCCCGGCCGCGTGGCCACGCGCTTCCTGGCCGGCCAGCGCGTGCGCTACGTCGCGCCGATGCGGCTGTTCCTGGTGCTCAGCCTGTTGACCTTCTTCATCGCGCGCATCGCGGTGCACGCCTCCGACAACGCCCCCGGTGTCGCGGCGGCAGATACCGCGCGCACTGCCGTGCCCACCGACTTCGCGCAGGCGCACACCCCGGCGCAGGTGGAAGCGGTACGCGCGCAGGTGGTCGCGGCGCTCACGCAGACCCGCAAGGTGATGCCGGCAGGACCGGCGCGCGATGGCGTGGATGCCGGCATCGCGCGTGCCGAGCGCCAGGCACGCACGCGCCTGGCGCAACTGCATCAAGGCGCACGCGTGGACAGCGCCGCCCCACCGGTGGACGCGCCCGACGATGCCACCTTCTTCTCGGTAGCAGGCAGACCGTGGGACCCGGTGAGCAATCCGCTGCTCCTGGCGGCATTGCCCTCGTTCGCCAACCGCTGGCTCAACGTGCAGCTCGATCACATCCGCACCAACCTGCCGCGCCTGCGCAGTGATCCGCAGCTGCTCTACACCGCGTTCTTCGCCGCGGTGCCATCGGCCCTGCTGGTACTGGTGCCGCTGTTCGCACTGCTGCTGCTCGGGTGCTACCTGCGTAGTGGCCGCGTCTACCTGGAACACCTGGTGGTGGCGCTCTACAGTCACGCATTCCTGTGCCTGAACCTGCTGGCGATGCTGCTGTTGTCGCTGCTCGCCGATGCGCTGGCGCAGATCGCCCCGCCGGTGGCGTGGAGCATCGGGCTGCTGCAGTTCGCGCTTGCACTGTGGATGCCGCTGTATCTGCTGTGGATGCAACGCCGCGTCTACGGGCAATCGTGGCCGCTCACCGTGCTGAAGTATCTCTGCCTGGGCGGAGTGTATTTCGCCATCGTGGCAGTGGCCGCCGTGGTGCTGGTGGTGGCCAGCCTGGCGCGTCTGTGATCGCGGCAGGCACGGCGCGGCTGCATTGCGCGGCGCGTGCGTGCGTGCGGCGACGGAAAGGCGAAGGCGACCGGCTGCAGCTGCCAGTCACCGCAGTCACCGCGCACGGCACAGCGCGATGAGCGTTGCAGGACCGCCGCGACGCGATGCGTCGCGCTTGGTGGCGGCCTGCCGACAGCCGATCAGCGCGCCAGCTGGCGCCTCAGCCAGGCGCTGCGCGTGGCCGGCGTCTGCGCCAGCAGGGCCTGTCGCAGGCCATCGCGCTGCGGCGGCGGGGTGCGCTGCGCCAGCACCGCCAGCTGCGCCAGTTGCGCGGCATCCAGGCTACGCAGCAGCGCCAGCAGGCGCTCGCGCTCGTCGGCCGGCACATAACCCACCAGCGGCTGCAGCTGCGCATAGAACGCCCCCAGCTGCGAACCGAGCCGCCAACCGTCGCGATGCAGGCGGTCCATGGCGGTGAACTGGGTGCGCAATGCGCGCTGCTGATCCTCGGGCAGGCCGTGCAGACGTTCGCGCGCCTGCCGCAGCACCACCCGGTCGGTCGCGGTCAGATCCTTCCACGCGGCATAACGGGCGCGCAGATCGGCCTGCTGGGCGGGCGTGAGCGCAGCCCAGCGCGCGCGTTGCTGCGCCGCGCTGGGGGTTGCCGGTATGGCCGCGACGGCTGCGGCCGAGGTGCCGCCTTCGTCCAGCGCGGCCGGCAGAGCCTGCGCGCCGGCACTGCCGATCGCGGCACACAGCAACAGCCCAACCCACTCAGTTCTCGTCATCGATCGTCTCCAACGGGGCCGACGGCTGCTCGGCGGCGCTGGCGTGCGCACCGGATTCGTCCGCCGGGACCGGATGCCCGGCCGCATACCAGGCGTAGAAGTCGGCCGCGCGCGCCAGTTCCAGATCCGGGTCGGCCAGCATGGCCTGATCGCGCACGTCCATTGCGGGCGCGGCGACCGGATCAGGCAGGTCGGCCGCCGGCAGTTCCTCCACCAGCACCGGCGCGGCGTCGGTCACGTGCAGCACGCCGGCAGGCGCCTGCGACACCGGCTCCGGGGGCAGCGCAGGGCGACGATGGGTCCACCACCAGCCCAGCGTCGTCAGCAGCAGCGCCATCGCCAGCACGCCCAGGGCGATGCCGGCGTCGCGGCGCCCAAGCTGCGGCCAGTGCCATTGTCGCCGACTGCGCACGCGTGCCGGACGCGCCGGGGTGGGCGCCGGCTGCGCTGGCGCGGCCGGCTGCAACGCCATCCCGGCCAGTGCCGCGTCGCGCAGCTGGCTCAAGCGCGACAACCGGGCGGCGCCCAGATCGCGCAATTCCGCCTGCGCCGCTTCGGCCAGCGCGCGCCACGCCTGTGGATCGGGATTTCCCGCCGCATCGCGCGGGCAGGCGCTGGCCAGCGACTGGCGATACGTGGCCGGGGCGACGCCCTGCACCTCGCTGGCGACCTCTTCCTCCAGCCCCGCCACGATCCGCAACAACAGCGCCAACCGGTCGGTGCTCTGCATCCGGCTCAGCGCGGTGAAGGGTGGCAACCAGGTCCCTGGCATGGGCTCGCGCCGCAGCGGCGGAGCAGTGGCCAGCAGGCTCCAGAAGCGCATCGGCCATCCCGCCATGGGCCGCCCCGCCGCCTGGCTGCTGAAGGCGCGCAATGCCGCCGCCAGGGCCCGTTCGGCCGCCTCCGCATCGCCACATTGCAGCTGCGCCAGCACCAGCCCCCGGCGTTCGACACCGCGCAGGAAGGCTGACAGCGCGGCGGGGGTCACGGAGAGATCGGGGGCAACGGTCATGGAAACTCCAGCATCGGCCGGCATGATACCGACGCGTATGGGCTCCGCGACGGCTTGACAGATCGTACGGCGATCGTTCCGCTCGCGACCGCTGTCGCTGCACGTTGTGCACAGCGGCAGACATGCCGATACGCCGCCGTCTGTCAACTGCTGATTTTTCTTTGTTGCATTCGTGTTTCACGCATAACTTATTGATCAAAATAGGATTTACCCAGATGGCGAAAAAATGTCCAAGGGGTTGGGAAGGCAAGTGAATCCGCCTTCACGGCGTGGAGCACGCGACTAATTCACAGCTTTATCCACAGGCAGTGTGGATAAAGCCGTTTCCTCAGTCCTCACATAGGTTTACGTCGTATTTATCACTTCGGTCACAGAAAGCCCTCGCAACTGATTACAGCGCGCTCACGCGCCGGATCCGGCTCGGACGGACGTGCTGGACAGGATCGGTAGACTGGGCGGATGCCATCGAACGTCCCCACCTTGCGTGTCGCCCTGCCGGTACCGCTGCCGCAACTGTTCGACTATCTGCCCCCTGCCGATGCCCCATCGACCGACCCGGCGCGGATCGGCTGCCGGGTGCGGGTGCCGTTCGGCCCACGCGAACTGATCGGCGTGGTGGTGGAGATCGGCCAGCTGCCATCGGCCGCGGGCCTGCGCCCGGCACTGGAATGGTGCGATACGCACCCACTGCTGGTGGACGAGCTCGCCCACTCCCTGCAGTGGCTGGCCCGCTACACCCATGCGCCCCTGGGCGAGGCCCAGGCCAGCGCCCTGCCCGGTCCGCTGCGACGCGGCGAGCCGCTGGCCGACACCCATGCCTGGGCCTGGCAGCTGACCGAGGCCGGGCACACCGGCGCGCGCAGCCTGCGGGCAGGCAGCCGGCCGGCCCTGCTGAGCACCCTGCTGCAAGCGGGCGCCGTGAGCGAAGACCAGTTGGAGCTGCTGCTGCCGCAGTGGCGGCAGGCTGCGCGCAGCCTGGCCAAGCGTGGCCACGCCGAACGCGTGGCCGTCGCTGCCGATGCCCTGCCGCCGCTTCCCTGCACCGGTCCGGCGCTCAACGACGAGCAGCAGGCCGCCGCTGCCGCGATTCGCGCGCGCAGCGGATTCGCCACCTATCTGCTCGATGGCGTCACCGGCAGCGGCAAGACCGAGGTCTATCTGCAGGCGATCGCCGATTGCCTGGCCGCCGGCCGCCAGGCGCTGGTGCTGGTGCCGGAGATTGGTCTGACCCCCCAGACCCTGGGCCGCTTCCGCGCACGCCTGGGCGTACCCGTGCACGCGCTGCACTCGGGCCTGTCCGACGGCGAACGCGCCCGCGTCTGGGTGGCGGCCTGGCGTGGCGAAGCCCGGTTGATCGTCGGCACCCGTTCGGCCGTCTTCACGCCACTGCCCAAGGCCGGGCTGATCGTGATCGACGAGGAACACGACGGCAGTTACAAGCAGCAGGACGGCATCCGCTACCACGCCCGCGATTTCGCCCTGGTGCGCGGCAAGGCGCTGGACGTACCGGTGATCCTGGGCAGCGCCACGCCCTCGCTGGAAAGCCTGCACAACGCCTACGCCGGCCGCTACCGCCACCTGCGCCTGTCGCGCCGGGCCGGCGAAGCACGCCCGCCGCGCGTGCGCGTGCTGGACGTGCGCAAGCGCCCGCTCAAGGACGGACTCTCGCCCGAGGTGCTGGCCGGCATCGGTGCCACCCTGGCGCGCGGCGAACAGGTGCTGGTGTTCAAGAACCGCCGCGGTTACGCGCCGGTGCTGCTGTGCCACGACTGCGGCTGGACCGCCGCCTGCCAGCGCTGCAGCACGCCGTTGCACCAGACCCCGATGACCGTGCATGCCGGCGGCCGCCGCCTGCAGTGCCATCACTGTGGTGCCCGCCAGTCCGCGCCGCTGGCCTGCCCGGCCTGCGCCAGCCTGGCGCTGCAGCCGCAAGGCATCGGCACCGAGCGCCTGGAAGAACGCTTGACCGAAGCCTTTCCGGATTGTCCGGTGGTGCGCATCGACCGCAGCACCACCCAGCGCCGCGACGCACTCGAAACCCAGCTCGCCCGGCTCGGCAGCGAGGCCGGCATCCTGGTCGGCACCCAGATCCTGGCCAAGGGCCACGACCTGCCGCGGCTGACCATGGTGGTGGTGGTCGGCATCGACGAAGGCCTGTTCTCGGCGGATTTCCGCGCCGCCGAAAAGCTCTCCCAGCAACTGATCCAGGTGGCAGGACGCGCCGGGCGCGCCGACCGCCCGGGCGAGGTCTGGCTGCAGACGCACCATCCCGAGCACCCGTTGTTGCAGACCCTGGTCAACGGCGGGTATCACGCCTTTGCCGACGCCGAACTGCAACAGCGCGAGGCGGCCGGCTTTCCGCCGTTCGCGCACCTGGCGCTGTTCCGCGCCGAGGCCAAGGACGTGGCGGCGGCCAATCAGTTCCTGCAGGCGGTGCGCGAGTTGACCACGGCAGCCACCGGCGCGCAGCCGCCGGCCGTGGCGGCAGTCGAATGCTATGGCCCGATGCCGGCACCGATGCCGCGCCGCGCTGGCTTCCAGCGCACCCAGTTGCTGCTGTCGGCGCAACAGCGCCCGGCCCTGCATCGCCTGCTGGATCTGCAGCTGCCGGCCATCTACGCGCTACCGCAGGCGCGCCGCGTGCGTTGGTCGCTGGATGTGGATCCGATCGATCTGTATTAGCCAGGGGCGTATCACGCACTCAGCCGCTGTCATTGCGTGCGGTGTTCCCGGCCGTGCAGGAGCGCCCCCGGGCGCGACGAGGCGTTGCCGCCAAAGCCTGGTCGCGTTCCTGCGGACAACGCGAACCGTCAAGCCGCGCGGCGTGCGTGGTGCCTGCAAGGAGCCACGCTCGCCTCAGCGCAGGCTCGAGCATCAGGTCGGCGCAGTCATGACTGCATGCGTCATCGTCATTTTCCTGGTGCAGGCTCGGCGGGCGGGCGCGCCGCGCGCTTGCTGGCCGATGGCGGCACCGCGGCCTCTGCTGTGGTCTTCGCGCGGCTGCCGCTGCCCTTGGGCGTATCGCGCACCCATAGCGCCTGCTCGTCCTGCTTGATCTCGAATAGACCGATCGCACGCACCAGATCGCTGAGTTTGCGATAGCCGTAATTGCGTGGGTCGAACGAGGCCTGGTTGGCCACCTGCTTGCCCACCGCGCTCAACAGCGCCCAGCCATCGTCTTCGCAGGCGCTGACGATGGCGTTGCGCAGCATCTGCACCAGTCGCGTGTCGCTACGCAGCGCAGTCGCTCCCTTGCGTCCGGCCGCCGTGTCGCTGGCTGCGGCGGACTGCTCGCCCAGGGCTTCCACGTAGGTGAATTTGGAACAGGCATTGACGAACGGCGCTGGCGTCTTCTTCTCGCCGAAGCCGTACACCTTCATGCCGTCGGTGAGCAGGCGCATCACCAGTGGGGTGAAGTCCGCATCGCTGGAGACGATGGCAAAGCCGTCCAGATTGCGCGCGTACAACAGATCCATCGCATCGATCACCATCGCCATGTCCGAGGCGTTCTTGCCCGAGCTGTAGGCAAACTGCTGGATCGGCCGGATCGCATAATCGTGCAGCGCCGCTTCCCAGCCTTTCAGGTGCGGGCTTTTCCAGTTGCCGTAGGCGCGGCGCACGTTGGCCACGCCGTAGCGCGCCACTTCCGCCAGTACCACATCGATCTTGCCGGCAGGTGCGTTGTCGGCGTCGATCAGCAAGGCGATCCGCTTGTCGGGATTGTCGGTCATGCTCAATGCTCCATTGCAGCGTTGGTGACGTCTTCGGTTGCGGTCTCGGTCTCCATTTCCGGTTCCGGCTCGGCATCGGCATCGGCATCGGCATCGGCATCGTGCGTCGCCTCTTCGACCGTCTCTGCGGCCGGCAATGTGTACTGGCTGCCATCGCGCAGGGTGAGCACTCCATCGCTCAGGATCTCCTGGTCGGCACCGGCACTGACCCAGGTCGCCTGGACGCGGCCGGCGCCGCGGTCGCCTTCCACGTCGAACACGAACTCCTCGCCCCCCGGCGCCAGCCCGGTACGCACCAGGTCCACCCGCATGCTGCGGATCTGGCCGATATGTTCCTGCACCACCGCATCCTCCTGCAGCGCAGCGCGTGCCTGCTCGGCGAACATCGACCAGCCCGTATTGACCAGCCACAGGGCCGCGGCCAGCACCACCACCCCGAACACGCTCGCGCAGGCCAGGATGCCGATCAGGCCGATGGCCACGCCGCTGAGCGGCTTCTTGCCCGCGGGCGTCGCTGGGGCGATCGGTGCTGCAGTGTTGGCTGCCGCGCTCGGCGGCGGGGGCAGCGGCGGCGGGAGCGAGGACATGCGAAGACCGTCGAGAGGGATGCAGCATGATGCCGTAGACGTGCTGCGCCCACGCGTCATGTTCATTGGCGATTTGGCATGCTGCCTGGCCCGCGTCGCGTTCCAATGGATTCCACGATGACCTCCTCCCCCTCCTCCGCTCCGCTGCATCTGGTCGTGGTCGGTGGCGGTTTTGCCGGCCTGTGGGCGACGCGCGCGCTTCACGACCCCGGCATCCGCATCACCCTGATCGACCGCCAGAATCACCATCTGTTCCAGCCGCTGCTGTATCAGGTAGCCACCGCTGGCCTGTCGGCACCGGACATCGCCGCACCGTTGCGGCATATCCTGCGCAGCCAGCCCAATGTCGAGGTGCTGCTGGGCGATGTCGCCGCAGTCGTGCCTGCGCGCCGCGAGATCGTACTGGCCGATGGCAAGACGCTCGGCTACGACCTGCTGCTGCTCGCCACCGGCGCCACCCATGCCTACTTCGGCAACGACCAGTGGGCCGAACACGCACCTGGCCTGAAGACGCTGTACGACGCCCTGGTACTGCGCCGCAAGCTGCTGCTCGCCTTCGAGCGCGCCGAGGCCGAGACCGACCCCGCCGCACGCGCGGCCTGGCTGAGCTTTGCCGTGGTCGGCGGCGGCCCCACGGGCGTGGAACTGGCCGGCACCCTGGCCGAAATCGCCCGCCATACCTTGAAGAACGAGTTCCGCCATATCGATCCGCAACTGGCACGCGTACGCCTGGTCGAAGCGGGCCCACGGGTGCTGTCCTCGTTCCCGGAAGACCTCACCGACAAGGCGCGCAAGCAGCTGGAACGGCTGGGCGTTGAAGTACACACCGGCACCCCGGTGACGCATATCGATGCGCTGGGCTACCAGCTCGGCGAGCGCTTCATTCCGGCCCGCACGGTGGTGTGGGCGGCGGGCGTAGCGGCCTCTCCGCTGGCACGCACGCTCGGCGTACCGCTGGATCGTGCCGGCCGTGTGCTGGTGGAGCCCGACCTGAGCGTGCCCGGCCATCCGGAGATCTTCGTCGGCGGCGATCTGGCGTCGTTGCAACAGGACGGTCGCCCGGTGCCGGGCGTGGCGCCGGCCGCCAAGCAGATGGGCGGGCACATCGCCAAGGCGATCCGGGCGCGCCAGCGCGGACAGGCCGCGCCGGCCTTCCGTTACCGGGACTACGGCAATCTGGCCACGATCGGCCGCATGGCCGCCATCGTGCACGTGGGCAAGCTCAAGCTATCGGGCATCGTGGCCTGGTGGTTCTGGCTGGCCGCGCACGTGTATTTCCTGATCGGCTTCCGCAACCGCTTCGTGGTGCTGGTGAACTGGGCGATGGCGTACTGGAGCTACCAGCGCGCCGCCCGCATCATCTTCGGCGGCGCCACCGACGACCCGCCGCCCAGCAGCAAGGACGGATGACAGCGGTGCGCGCCGTACGCGATGCTGTGCGGCCTGATTCGACGGCCTGATCGTGGCGACTGTCCTGTTCCTGCTGGATCTGCTTGGCACCTTCGTGTTCGCCCTGAGCGGCGCCACAGTGGCGGTGCGCAATCGCCTGGATCTGTTCGGCGTACTGGTGCTGTCGTGCGCGGCGGCGGTGTCCGGCGGGATCGTGCGCGATGTGCTGATCGGCGCCACGCCGCCGGCTGCCCTGGTGCAGCCGCAATACCTGCTCATCGCCTGTCTGGCCGGCGTTGCCGGTTTCTACTGGCACGCGGCCGTCGAGCGCCTGCGCAATCCGGTGCAGATCTTCGATGCGGCGGGATTGGCGCTGTTTGCGGTCTACGGCACCAGCAAGGCGCTGGATTACCACCTCAGTCCGCTCAGCGCGACCTTGCTGGGCATGCTGAGCGGCATCGGCGGCGGCATCGCGCGCGATCTGCTGGTGGCGCGCACGCCAGTGGTGTTGCAGGCCGAACTCTACGCCGTCGCGGCGCTGGCCGGTGGCGGGCTGGTAGCGATCGGACAGGTGCTGGACCTGCCACAGGCCTGGTCGCTGGCCACCGGCGCCGGCGTCTGCTTCGGCCTGCGTTTCATGGCCATCCGCTATGGCTGGCATCTGCCGGTGGCGCGCCTGCCCGAGTGAGACGCCGGCCAACGCCGCAAGGCCTGCAGCACCTACGTGCGAAGCATCCCAATGCAGAACGGCCCGGATCGCCCGGGCCGTTCGTGCAAGGTTCACCGCATGTCGATGGGATCAGGCAACGAACAGTGCCTTCATCTTCTTCAGCGCGTTCGCCTCGATCTGGCGGATACGCTCGGCCGACACGCCATACTCGTCGGCCAATTCCTGCAGCGTCACCTTGGATTCCGAATCCAGCCAGCGGCGCTTGACGATATCGCGCGAGCGCGTATCCAGCCCTGCCATGCCTTCGCGCAGCAACTGCAGCTGATTGTCTTCGCTGTCGTGACGCTCGTAGGCCTGCGAGGGATCTTCCTCGTTGGCGACAAGGTAGCTCACCGGCGACGGCGGGCCGTGATCGTCATCCTCGTCGGACGACGCATCGAAGCCGATATCGCGACCGGACAGGCGCGACTCCATCTCCATCACTTCACGCTCGGAAACGTTCAAGTCCTTGGCGACAGCAGTCACTTCCGACGCATTGAGCCAGCCCAGGCGGGTCTTGGACTTGCGCAGATTGAAGAACAGCTTGCGCTGCGCCTTGGTCGTGGCGACCTTGACGATGCGCCAGTTCTTCAGGATGAACTCGTGCATTTCGGCACGGATCCAGTGCACCGCGAAGCTGACCAGGCGTACGCCCATGTCCGGGTCGAAGCGCTTGACCGCCTTCATCAGGCCGATATTGCCTTCCTGGATCAGGTCGCCCAGCGGCAGGCCGTAGCCGTTGTAGCCGCGGGCCACATGTACCACGAAGCGCAGGTGGGAATGGACCAGTTCGCGCGCGGCGTCCAGATCGAGCTCGTCGCGGAAGCGGCGAGCCAGATCCTGTTCCTCATCGACCGACAGCACCGGGATCTGGTGCACGGCACCGATGTAGGCGTCCAGCGAACCGAGCGCACTGGGAATCGGGAGATTGTTTGCCACAAGGGCAGTCGAGGTAATCTGGTTCATAGGCACCATCTTAGCAGTCGAACTATTGGACTGCCGGGTACAGAAAGAGTTCCCAGCGTTCCATTTATGGGATGTTCGGACTTTGGCTCCTGGCTGCGTTCCATCCAGGGCCTCTTGAATCTGGTCCTACCGTACCACCGCCACCCTTTGCAGGCCGTGACAACTGCGCGGTGCACCGCGCCTGCGCGCCTGTCGTTCAGCCAGCGGCCGACCTTGTGTCCAGGGCGTCGCGCGGCGGCAACGACCAGTCGATCGGGCCTAGCCCGCGGCGCTGCAGGTGTTCGTTGGCCCTGGAGAAATGCTTGCACCCCAGAAAGCCGCGATGCGCCGACAGTGGCGACGGGTGCGGCGCCTTGAACACCCGATGCCGTGCCTGGTCGATGACCTTGCCCTTGGACTGCGCGTAGCTGCCCCAGAGCAGGAACACCAGCCCCTCGCGCTCGCGGTTGAGGGTCTCCACCACATGGTCGGTGAAGCCTTCCCAGCCCTTGTTCTGGTGCGCGCCCGCCCGGCCCTGCTCGACCGTCAGCACCGCATTGAGCAACAGCACGCCCTGGCGCGCCCATGGCATCAGGTAGCCGTGATCCGGCCGCGCGATGCCCAGGTCGTCGTGGATCTCTTTATAGATGTTCAGCAGCGACGGCGGCACCGGCACGCCGGGCAGCACCGAGAAGCACAGCCCATGCGCCTGGCCTTCGCCGTGATACGGATCCTGGCCCAGGATCACCACCTTGACCTGCTCGAACGGGGTGGCGTCGAAGGCGGCGAAGATCTGCGGACCGGGCGGGAACACCCGCGCGCCGGCCGCCTTGCGCTGGCGCAGGAAGGCCGACAGCTCCTGCATGTCCGGACGCAGCAGCCAGTCGCCCACCCTGGCCTTCCACGACGGTTCCAACTGGATGCGCCCCTCCCCTTCGGTCATAGCATGACGGCCTGGTCTTCCAGGCGCGCCAGCCGCAGCTGGAACAGCACCTTGGTCACCAGCAGGCGCTCTTCGATGGGTTTCTGCACCAGATCGTTGGCACCGGCGCGCAGCAGTTCGGACTGGTTGCGCGGGTTGGTGTCGCCGGTCATCACCAGCACCGGCAGGCGGCGCTTGCCGTAGGCGAAGTCGATGCGGATGCGTTCGACCACATCGCGCCCGTTGAGCTCGCCTTTCAGGGTCACGTCGGTCAGCACCACGTCGATGCGGCGCTCGGTGCGGCCCAGCGATTCGGCGGTGAGCAGCGCGAACGCATCCTCGGCGGTGAGCACGTGCACCACCTTGAGGCTCTGGCGTTCGAGCATGCGTTTGGTCGCCTCGGCCACCACGCGGCTGTCTTCGATGTACAGCACGGTGGCGCCGACCACCGGTTCGGGCTGGACGTAGCCGCGGATGAAGGTGGCCAGGGCTTCGTGGCCCAGCGCCTTGTCGAAATAGTCGGTGACGTATTCGGTGAAACGCCGTTCGACCAGATGCTGCTGCGCATCGCCGGAGACCACGATCACCGGCACGTAGGCCTGGCCGGCCGCCTCGCGCACGCTGCGCGCCAGCGCCAGGCCATCGCCATCGGGCAGGGACAGCGAGGTGGTGACCAGATCCATGGCGCCGGCTTCCAGCGCCTGCCGCGCCTCGGCGATGCTGGCGCAGCCGACCACCTGCACGTTCGGCAGGTCGCGGGTGAGGACGTCGGCGATCAACTTGCGCACCAGCTTCGAGCCATCGACCACCATCACGCGCGGTGCGTCGCTGATCAGGTGTTTGAGATCTGGTGGATGCATGGCAGGCCTCAGGTCTCGGTAGGACGGGTCTGGCGAAGGAAATGGCCGGTGACGAGCCAGGCGCCCAGCCAACCCAGCACCAGGGTGCCGACCAGCACCATCGCAGAATGCAACAGATCCAGCCCATGCAGGGTAAAGGAACTGCCGTAGCTATCGGCCAATGCCGCCAACGGCGTCCGCAAGGCCAGGCCCGATACCGCAATCAGAGCGAGCGCGACCGCCCCGGCTCCCAGCCCATACCACGCGCCCAGATACAGGAACGGGCGCCGGATGAAGCCGTCGCTGGCACCCAGCAGTTGCAGCACACCGATCTCCTCCCGCCGCGACTGGATGTCCAGCCGCACGGTATTGCCGACCACCAGCACTGCGCCGATGCCGAGCAGGGCCGACAGCACCTGCACCAGGCGCTCGCCGAAGTGCAGCCAGCCATCCAGGCGTTTGCGCCACAGTGCATCGTGCTGCACCTGATCGGCCTGCGGCAGCGCCTGCAGTGTGCCGGCCAGCTGCGCATCGTCGGCGGCATCGGCCGGGGTGACGATCAGCAAGGTGGGCAGCGGATTGTCGCCCAGCGCATCGGCCGCTTCATCGAGTCTGGCGCTCTCGCGCAACGCGGCCAGCCCCTGCTCTGGCGTGCGCAAGGTGACCTTGGCGATGTCGGGGCGGGCACGCAGCTGGCCGGCCAGCGTCTGCGCCGCATCGGCGGCCACATCGACCTTGAGGAACAGATTGATCTCGCGCGACTGCTGCACGCTGCCGGCCAGCAGCTTGACGTTGTCCAGCGCGATCGACAGCCCCAGCGGCAACGCCAGCGCCAGCGCCATCACCACGATGGTCAGCAAGGTGGCCCACGGCTTGCGCATTGCGCGGCCCAGACTGAAGGCGACGCTGTGCAGGTGGTGGTCGATCCACACGCCCAGCCGAGACGGTGCGACGGTGTCGGTATTGGCGGGCTTGCTCATTCGGCCAGGTCCTGCGGCGAGATGTCGTCGACCAGGCGGCCGTGATCCAGGATCAGCACGCGCTTGCGCATCTGCTTGAGCAACGCCAGGTCGTGGCTGACCACCAGCACGCTGGTGCCGCGCGCAGGCAGTTCGGCGAACAGCTGCATGATCTCCGCAGCCAGGGCCGGATCGAGATTGCCGGTGGGCTCGTCAGCCACCAGCAGGCGCGGTTCGCCGACGATGGCGCGGGCGATGCCCACACGCTGTTGCTCGCCTGCAGACAGCTGCGACGGCAGGGCCCTCTCGCGATGCGCCAGGCCGATGCGTTCCAAGGCCGAGCGCACGCGCTTGCCGATCTCGGCGCGGCGCGTGCCGCGCAGGATCAGCGGCAGCGCCACGTTCTCGGCGATGCTGCGGTCGTTGAGCAGGCGATGGTCCTGGTAGACCGCCCCCACCTGCCGCCGATGCAGCGGAATCTGCCGGCCCCGCACCTTGAGCAGGTTGCGCTCGCCCAGCAGCACCGCGCCCTGGCTCGGGCGCTCGCTGAGATGGATCAGTTTGAGCAACGTGCTCTTGCCGGCGCCGGAATGGCCGGTCACGAACAACATCTCGCCATCGGCCACTTCGAAGCTGACATCGGTCAGCGCCTGGTGGCCACCGGCGTAGTGCTTGCTGACGTTGTCGAAACGCAGAACGGTCATTCAGCGATTATGCCGGAGCGCCAGCGCTTGCGTCGCATCGCCGCACACCGGCGATGCGCTCGCCTGGCCCGAACGTCAGTTGCCCGAGACCAGCGAGCGCAGACGGCGCCCGATCCGGCTCAACAACGACGGGCTGCCGGCCGACTTGGCCGCCGCGCGCACCGGAGTGGCGACCACCTGGGTCGGCTTGCGCGGTGCGGCAGGTGCAGGCACCGGCGTGGAGGCGACCGGCTCGGCGCCTTCCACCGGCCGGCCGTTGCGGCGACGGCGGCGCTTGCGCGGCGCGCGTTCGCTGTCGGCGACGACCGTCGATGGTGCCTGTTCCGCCGCTGCGGCAACCGCAGGCGCCACCGTGGCGGCAGGCGATGCGGCCGCCTGACCTTCCACGCGCGGCTTGCGCCGCGGACGCGGCTTGCCATCGGCGCTACCACCGTCGCGACGACCGCCAGCGCTGCGCGAACCACCGCCCGGCCCGCTGCGGCCGCCACCACGGCGGGCCTCGTCGGCGGCACGCTGCTCGCGCGCCTCGCGGAAGATCGTGCCCACGCTTTCGCCTTCGCTGTCGGCCTCTTCGCCTTCCACCGGCGTGCGCGGCGCGCGCGGCAGCGGCGTCAGCAACTCGGAGGTCACCGGCTCGACCGGAATCTTCTGCTCGATGTAGGCCTCGATGTCCGGCAGGCTCATCGCGTAGCGCTCGCAAGCGAAGCTGATCGCGTCGCCCTCCTCGCCCAGTCGCGCGGTACGGCCGATGCGATGCACATAGTCCTCGGCGTCGAACGGCAGGTCGTAGTTGTAGACGTACTTGACCCCGTCGATATGCAGGCCGCGCGCAGCCACGTCGGTGGCGACCAGGATTTCGAGCTGGCCCTTCTGGAAGCGGTTGAGCAGCGACTCGCGCTTTTTCTGCGGCACATCGCCCGACAACACACCGACCCGGTAGCCGTTGCGCTCCAGCGTCCGCGCCACCCGCTCGACGAACGCCTTGGTGTTGACGAACACCATGGTGCGCGCGCCTTCGCTGCGCGACAGCAGGCCCAGCAGCAGCGTCTGCTTCTCTTCGTCGGATGGGAAATAGATGCGCTGGCGCACCCGCGCGGCGGTGATGGACTCGGTCTCCACGACGAGCTTTTCCGGCTCGTTCATGTGCTCGTAGGCGAGCTCGAGCACGCGATGGCTGAGCGTGGCCGAGAACAGCAGGGTCTGCCGCGTACCGCGCTCGGGCATGCGCCGCAGCAGGAAGCGGATGTCCTTGATGAAGCCCAGGTCGAACATGCGGTCGGCTTCGTCCAGCACGCAGATCTCGCAGGCGTGCAGCGAGACCACTTTGTGCTGCTTGACGTAGTCGATCAGGCGGCCCGGGGTGGCGATGATCACGTCCACGCCCTGCTGCAGCACTTCGCGCTGCTTGTCGTAGTCAACCCCGCCGTAGACCAACGCGAAGCGCAGGCCCAGGTCGGCGCCGAACTTGACCGCGTCCTTGTGGATCTGGATGGCCAGCTCGCGGGTGGGCGCCAGGATCAGCGCGCGCGGGTCTTCGGGCTTGCGGTCGGCCAGGGCCGGCCGGCTCAGCAGGCGGTTCATCACCGCGACCAGGAACGCCAGCGTCTTGCCGGTGCCGGTCTGGGCCTGGCCGGCGACATCGCCGCCTGGCAGGGCGACCGGCAGGGTCAGCGCCTGGATCGGGGTACAGCGGGTGAACCCGGCGCCTTCCAGCCCGGCGATCAGCGCCGGATGCAGGTCGAACGAGGAAAAAGTCAAATCGGTCAGCGGTTTGTCGCTCATTATTCCGTCTTCGTGAGGCGCCCTGGGCAGCCCGGGCGCGGCTTGCATCGATGCCGACAGCGTCGCAAACTGCGGCCCTTGTGGCGGACAGCGCGGCTTCAGGACTGACACTTGATTCAGTCGCGCAATGCCACAGTTTAACGCAATGTGGCGGCCTGCCCGATCGGGTGGGCCGTTTGGTTTCCAGGAGACCCAACGTGAGCGACAAGGTTCAACATGTCGGCGACGCCGACTTCGAGACAGCGGTACTGCAATCGGGCGAACCGGTTCTGGTGGATTTCTGGGCCGAATGGTGCGGCCCGTGCAAGATGATCGCGCCGGTCCTGGACGATCTGGCCGAGGCCTACCAGGGCAGGCTCAAGGTGGCCAAGGTCAATGTGGACCAGAACCGCGCCCTGGCGATCAAGTACCACGTGCGTTCGATCCCGATGCTGCTGCTGTTCAAGGACGGCCAGGTGCAGGCCAGCCAGATCGGAGCGGTGGGCAAGGGCCAGCTCGTGCAGATGATCGACAAGAGCCTGGGCGGCGCGGCCGCTTGAACGGAGGGGCGTCCAGCGATGGACGCCCTGCATGGTTTGCCGGCAGTTAACTCCGGCCGGGGCAGACGCTTGCGCGGTGACGCGCGGCGGTGATAGTGTCAGTTGGTCCGGCACACGTTCGTGCGCCGCCGTACCCCTCTAGAAACCTCTTCTAGACTCCCATCTACCAATAGTTCGCCCAGCCGGGCGCTCGCACCTTAGCGAGGAATCACGCACTTGTCCGATCATCCTTCCTCCGATACCGGGAGCAGCGTCGACGCTCCCGTCGAGAAGCGCGCGCGCAAACCGCGCGTAAGCAAGACCGCCGTCGCCCACGACGATGCCGGCACGCAGCAACCCAACCTGCCCTTGCCCGCCACCCCAGCCCCCGAAGCACCTCAAGCCCCGCAGGCACCGTCGCGCACCGCCGAAATGGCCCCCGCGCAGACGTCCGGCGATGGCGCAGCCACTGGCAGCGCTGCTGGCGCCAGCCAGGGCGGGGACGCCCAGGGCGAGTCGCGCGAGGGCACCCAGCCGCAGCAGCAGCGCGGCCAGCACCCGCAGCAACAGCAGAACCAGAACCAGAACCAGAACCAGGGACAAGGCCAGCACCAGGGCCAGAACGGCGGCCACAATTCGCAAGGCCAGGGCCAGAACCAGCAGGGCAACCGCCGCGACCGGTTCCGCAACCGCCGCGACCGCGGCCCTCGCGACCGTTTCGGCAACGACGGCGGCATGGCCTCTTCCGACGGCAGCAACGAGCCGTTCGTGCCGCGTCCGCATCCGGCCGTGCCGGAAGGCTTCCCGGTCTATTCGCTGAGCGATCTGAAGCGCATGCCGGCACAGAAGCTGCTGGATATCGCCGAGCAGCTCAATATCCAGGAAGGCGTGGCCCGCGCGCGCAAGCAGGACGTCATCTTCGCCCTGCTCAAGGTGCTGACCCGCCACGGCGAAGGCGTCGCCGCCGATGGCGTGCTGGAAATCCTGCCCGACGGCTTCGGTTTCCTGCGCGCGGCCGAGGCCAGTTATCTGGCCGGCCCGGACGATACCTATATCTCGCCCAGCCAGATCCGCCGCTTCAACCTGCGTACCGGCGATCATCTGTCCGGTCGCATCCGCTTCCCCAAGGACGGCGAACGCTACTTCGCGCTGTCGATCGTGGACACCATCAACGGTGAGCCGCTGGAAGCCAGTAAGAACAAGGTGCTGTTCGAGAACCTGACCCCGCTGTTCCCGCGCCGCCGCTTCCGTCTGGAGCGTGGCGATGGGTCCACCGAGGACATCACCGGCCGCATCCTCGATCTGATGGCACCGCAGGGCAAGGGTCAGCGTGCGCTGATCGTCTCCCCGCCCAAAGCCGGCAAGACGATGATGATGCAGCAGGTGGCCACGGCCATCACCACCAATCATCCCGAAGTGCACATGATCGTGCTGCTCATCGACGAGCGCCCGGAAGAAGTGACCGAAATGCAGCGCACCGTGCGCGGCGAGGTCATCTCCTCCACGTTCGACGAGCCGGCCGCGCGCCACGTGCAGGTCGCCGAGATGGTGATCGAGCGCGCCAAGCGCCTGGTCGAGCACAAGAAGGACGTGGTGATCCTGCTGGACTCCATCACCCGCCTGGCGCGTGCCTACAACAACGTGGTGCCCAGCTCCGGCAAGGTGCTCACCGGCGGCGTGGACGCCAATGCCCTGCATCGCCCGAAGCGCTTCTTCGGCGCGGCGCGCAACGTGGAAGAAGGCGGCTCGCTGACCATCATCGCCACGGCGCTGGTGGAAACCGGCAGCAAGATGGACGAGGTGATCTACGAAGAGTTCAAGGGCACCGGCAACAGCGAAGTGCATCTGAACCGTCGCATCACCGAAAAGCGTGTCTACCCGGCGATCGACATCAATCGTTCGGGCACGCGCCGCGAAGATCTGCTGATCGAGCCGGAGCTGCTGCAGAAGATCTGGATCCTGCGCAAGCTGCTGCACCCGATGGACGAGATCGCGGCGATGGAATTCCTGCTGGACAAGATGAAGACCACCAAGTCCAACGACGAATTCTTCAGTTCGATGAAGCGCTGACCGCGGTCTGCGTCATCGAAACGAAAACCCCCGCGGTGCGGGGGTTTTTTGTGGGTGTCGCTCACACCGGGCGTCGCCTGACAGCGAGCCGCATCGCCGCGTCGATACAGGCTGCTCGGGCGTAGTACCACACCGAGCCGGCGCCACCTACGCAGGGTAGATGCGACGGGCGTCGTCGCATTGCCTGGCGGCGGCACTGCCGCCGCTTCCAGCATGCTCACGCCAGCCGCCGCGATTCCGCATATGGCGGCGTGTCGGGGTAGTCGTCCTCGCGCAGGCGGGTTTGCAGGTCGCGCCACCACTGTGGGTCGAACAGTTCCGGATGCAGGTGCTTGACCGCTTCCAGCTGCGAGGGTGGCAATCCCATGAACAGCGCGAAGCGTTCGGGAAAGACATCGCGTGGACCGACATGGAACCAGGGCTCGGCCGCCATCTGTTCCTCGTAGGTCGTCGGCGTCGGCCAGTCGCGGAAATTGCATTCGGTGATCAGGCACAGCTCGTCGTAGTCGTAGAACACCGCGCGCTGGTGACGGGTGATGCCGAAGTTCTTCAGCAGCATGTCGCCGGGGAAGATGTTGTTGCGCGCCATGTCCTTGATGGCCTGACCGTAGTCCAGCGCCGCCGCATGCGCGGCCTCGGGCAATTGCTCGCGCAGGTACAGGTTGAGCGGGCGCAGACGCCGCTGCACGTAGCACAGCGCGATCAGTACATCGTCGCCGTCCTCGCTCAGGCTCATCGCGCAACTGCGCTGCAGCTCCTCCAGCAGCGCCGGTGCGAACCGCGCCCTTGGAAAACGCAGGAAACGATAGGGCTGAGCGTCGAGCAGGCGGCCGATGCGATCGAGCTGGAACACCAGTTCGTACTTGCCCTCCACCTGCGCGCGGCTCATGGTCTTGGGATAGGCGAAGCGGTCGCGGATGAGTTTGAACACCAGCGGATAACTGGGCAGGGTGAAGACCACCATGACCATGCCCGGGGTGCCATCGGCATGCACCAGCTGCTCGGACGGATGGGCCTGGAAATGGCTGAAGAACGTGCGATAGCGTTCGGTCTTGCCCTGCTTGGCCCGGCCCAGCATGGTGTAGAGCTCGTCCACCGGCTTGTGCGTCAACAGGCTGCGTAGGAACACCACTGCATCGCCCACGGTGGACAGATCGGCCTGGAAATAACTGCGTGAGTTACTGAACAGCTGCGCCACATCGCTGCGCCGGGTCAGTACCGCTTCGGCACGCAGGCCCGCGTCGTCGTTGACCAGGGCGATGACGCATGGCGAGAACCGGTGCTCGCCGAACACGCGCCCGACCAGGTAGGCGCGACGTTCGCGATAGAACACGGTTTCCAGCAGTTCCACGCTGCGCACCGGGTGTTCGCCCCAGTGGGCGAGATCGTCGAGCAGGCGAACTGCGATGGCCGCTGCACACCGCGTGCGATGCGCGTACGGCACCGCGAAGGCGTAGTCGCCCAGCACCCGCACCAGCATGTCGGTCAGCCGGCCCGGCGACACCGCATAGGTGTGCCGCGCAACCGGCACAGTGATGGCATCGGTCGGCTCGATATCCAGCGCGATGAATTCGATGCCGGCATCGACCCCGTGGGTACCGAAGTAACGCCGGGTCAGAGTGTTGTAGAAGGTCTTGTACAACTCCTGATCGATCAGCCCTTCCAGGAGCGTGGCATAGCAATTGCGCGCCCGCATCCACAGCGCGCGGTCGTGCGCCTGGCCCAGCAGCACCGCACGCAGGCGCAGCATGCATTCGGCGATGTAGTGGTCGTAGAGCGCGATACGCGCCACGGCGTCATCGCGGGCGCCGCTCCAGTCGCGCGTCTCGAAGCGTTGCCTGGCGCGGGCAGTGATCTCGGAGAACCGCGCGTGGTAATCCTCGAAGGCATCGTAGACGGCCTGGGCGATCGCCAGTGCGCGGCGCTCGGACTGCGGCGGCAAGGGTGGCAGGTTCATGCCGGCAGTGTCCTCGCGCGCGTGCGGCGGCGCGTGGCAGGCGCCGCCGCAGTCGGTGCGGCGATCGGTGCAGCAGATGGCGCGGTCGGCGCGATTGCGCTCTGCTGCGCATGCGCAACATGTTCGCGCGCCTGCAGCTGCAACCACGCGCGGAATGCGAGAAAGCCGGCATGCGCGGCCGAGCGTGGTGGATACACGAGATAATGCGACCAGCCGGTCTTGAGCCGTTGCGTGGACAGCGCCACCAATTGGCCGGACGCCAGCAACAGGCGTGCGCGCGTCACCCGCCCCAGGGCGACACCGACGCCCTCCAACGCGGCACGGTGATGGGCCTCCGATTCGTCGAGCACGGCGACATAGCGGCGCGGCGCGGCGCCGCCGAACGCGGCAAACCAGCGGCGCCACGCATCGTCCGGGTCGCCCAGCAGCGGCCAGTCCTGCAAGGGCGGTGCGTCCGCGCCGCCCATGCGCGCGATCAGCGCCGGGCTCGCCATCGGAACCAGCCAGTCGTCGAACAGCGGCTCGGCAATGAGACCTGGCCACTGTCCGGCGCCGATGCGCATGGCGCCGTCCACCTGCTGCTGGCGCTCGAAGTCCACCAGCCGTTCGCTGGAAAGCAGATTGATCTCGATGGTGGGATGGTCGGCCAGAAAACCTCCCAGGCGCGGCACCAGCCAGGTCGATGCCATCGATGGGGTCACGCTCAACGTGAGCGTGTCGCCGCGGCGCGGACCGAACGGTTGAAACGCCTCGGCGATCGCATCCAGATGCGGGGCGATACGATCGAGCAGTTGCTGGCCCTGCGGCGTGGCGGTGACCCCGCGCGCATGCCGCTGCAATACGGGATAGCCCAACCGTTGTTCGAGTGCGCGCATCTGGTGACTGAGCGCGCTGACGGTGAGATGCATCGTGGCAGCGGCACGCGACAGGTTGCCCAGGCGTACGGCGCTGACGAAGCCTTGCAATGCGTGGAGCGGCGGGCGCGACATGGCTGAACCCTTGAATGGAATTCAAAATGACCTTGCAAAAGCCTCGCTTTTGCAGCCCCTAGCCTGCATCTACTGTGGATTCCACTCAAGTGGAGGCGGGATCATGCGCATCTTTACCGACTTGCTGTTCCAGCACGGTCACATTGCCGACGTTGCGCTTGCACAGCGGCTGGCAGAGCCAGACGCTGCCGCGGACCCGGCAGCGCCGCAAGCCCCGGAGGCGCCCCCCGCGACCGGCGCGGAATACATCGACGCGGCGCAACGCGCCCGGCGCGAACAACGCATGGCGCGCCGCACGCGCCGCCTGCTGCACGCCATTACGGCACTGTCGCCGTTCCGCTGAAACGACAGGGCCCGCCTCTGAACGAGGCGGGCCCTGGGTGTCGCTGCAGCTCACGCACCGACCGGCGGTGCGGCAACTCAGGCCTTCAACGTGGCCAGGATGTCGTTGAAGGTCTTGCTCGGGCGCATCGCCTCGCTGACCTTGGCCAGGTCCGGGTGGTAGTAGCCGCCGATCTCCACCGGCTTGCCCTGCGCACCGTTGAGCTCGGCCACGATGGTGGCTTCGTTCTCGGTCAACGCCTTGGCCAGCGGCACGAACTTGGCCTGCAACGCGGTGTCTTCGGTCTGCGCGGCCAGGGCCTGCGCCCAGTACATCGCCAGATAGAAATGGCTGCCACGGTTGTCGAGCTCGCCCACCTTGCGCGCCGGCGACTTGTTGTTGTCCAGGAACTGGCCGTTGGCCACGTCCAGCGCCTTGGCCAACACGGTGGCCGAGGCATTGTCGTAACGGTTGCCCAGATGCTCCAGCGACGCGGCCAACGCCAGGAATTCACCCAGCGAATCCCAGCGCAGGCAGTTCTCTTCGACGAACTGCTGCACATGCTTGGGCGCCGAACCGCCAGCACCGGTTTCGAACAGGCCACCGCCGGCCATCAGCGGCACGATGGAGAGCATCTTGGCGCTGGTGCCCAGCTCCATGATCGGGAACAGGTCGGTGAGGTAATCGCGCAGCACGTTGCCGGTGACCGAGATGGTGTCCTGGCCCTTGCGGATGCGCTCCAGCGAGAAGGTGGTCGCTTCCACCGGCGGCAGGATGCGGATATCCAGACCGCTGGTGTCGTGATCCTTCAGATACTGCTCGACCTTGGCGATCACCTGCGCGTCGTGCGCACGCGCCTTGTCCAGCCAGAACACCGCCGGCGTATCGCTCAGGCGCGCGCGCTCCACGGCGAGCTTGACCCAGTCCTGGATCGGCGCGTCCTTGACCTGGCACATGCGCCACAGATCGCCGGCCTCCACCGCATGTTCGAACAGCGTCTTGCCGTTGCCGTCGCTGACCTTGACGGTGCCGGCGGCAGGCATCTGGAAGGTCTTGTCGTGCGAGCCGTATTCCTCGGCCTTCTGCGCCATCAGGCCGACATTGGGCACCGAGCCCATGCTGGCCGGATCGAACGCACCATGCGCCTTGCAGTCGTCGATCACCGCCTGGTACACGCCGGCATAGCAGCGGTCCGGAATCACCGCCTTGGTGTCCTGCAGCTTGCCCTGCGCATTCCACATCTGGCCGGAGTCGCGAATCATCGCCGGCATCGAGGCGTCCACGATCACGTCGCTGGGCACGTGCAGGTTGGTGATGCCCTTGTCGGAATTGACCATCGCCAGACCGGGGCGCTGCGCGTACTCGGCCTGGATATCGGAGGTGATCTGCGCCTGCTGCGCTTCCGGCAACGTGCCGATGCGTGCGTACAGATCGCCGATGCCGTTGTTGGGATCGAAGCCGACCGACTTGAGCGCATCGGCATGCTTGCTCAGCGTGTCCTTATAGAACTCGCCGACCACCACGCCGAACAGCACCGGGTCGGAGACCTTCATCATGGTGGCTTTCAGGTGCAGCGAGAACAGCACGCCGGTCGCCTTGGCGTCGGCGATCTGGGCATCGATGAAGCTGGCCAGCGCACGCTTGCTCAGCACGGCGGCGTCGACGATCTCCCCGGCCTTGACCGCCACCTTGTCCTTCAGCACCGTGCTGCTGCCATCGGCACCGACGAACTCGATCTTCAGCGCCCCGGCATCGGCGATGGTGGCGGACTGCTCGCTGCCGAAGAAATCACCGGCGTCCATGTGCGCGACGTGCGACTTGGAATCGCTGCTCCACTTGCCCATGCGATGCGGATGCTTGCGTGCGTAGTTCTTGACCGACAGCGGTGCGCGACGATCCGAATTGCCTTCGCGCAGCACCGGATTCACCGCGCTGCCCTTGACCTTGTCGTAGCGCGCCTTGATGTCTTTTTCCGCAGCATCCTTGGGCTCGTCCGGATACGCCGGCAGCGCGTAACCCTGACCCTGCAGTTCCTTGATGGCGGCCTTGAGCTGCGGTACCGAGGCACTGATGTTGGGCAGCTTGATGATGTTGGCCTCCGGCGTGGTGGCCAGCTCGCCCAGTTCAGCCAGGTCGTCGGCGATCTTCTGCGTCTCGCTCAGATGCTCGGGAAACAGCGCCAGGATGCGTCCTGCCAGCGAGATATCGCGCGTTTCGACCACGATGCCGGCGGTATCGGTATAGGCATCGATGATCGGCAGCAGCGACTGCGTGGCCAGGAAGGGAGCTTCGTCGGTGAGCGTGTAGAGGATCTTCGGTGTCTTCGACATGGCGCGGGATAGGACCTCGGAGGAAAGGAGACAGTGGCGACATACGGGAGGGTACGTTGCCGACTGGATCGCGGGCGGCATCGGGGAGAACGCCCCCGATGGGTACGGCCCGCGATTGTCGCGTGTCCATCCCGTTCTGGCAAAATCCGGCTCGACCATCCTGCCACTGCGCCATTGGCGCGGATATCGTCCATCCCTGCATGACAGCCCGCTTTTCGCCTGCCGATCTCGATCGTTCCTTCCTGCTCGGCATCACAACGCCCAGCTACTATGCGCGCGGCCTGGTCTATGCAGATCAGGACCGCGTCACCTTGCAGACGGTTGAGCCGCTGCGGGTCGACGCTATCGTCAGCGGCAGCGATGACTATGCCGTGGAGCTGGTCTGGCGAAATGGCCGCCTGCAGGGGCGATGCGACTGCCCGATCGGTCAGCAAGCGGAATTCTGCAAGCACCAGGTAGCCGTTGCCCTCAGCTGGGCACGGACGAGCGCCGACCCCAGCTTCCAAAAACGCACCAAGCGCAGGACTGCCGGCGAGCCAGTGGCCGAATCCAGCGATCGTGTCCTGCAGCACTGGTTGTCGACGCAGACCCCACAGGCCTTGCAGGCCTTGATCCTGGAACTGGCTGACAACGATGCCCAGTTGCGCAAGCGCCTGCTGAGCCAGGCACAACTGGCCGTCGCGCCGTTGCAGCAGTGGCGCAAGGCGATCTCCACCTTGCTTGGCCGCAAGCGATTCATGGACTGGAGTGCCACCATTGCCTATGCCAAGCAGCTTGGCGCGTTGCCATCCTTGCTGGAGCAGGCGCGGCGGCGCGACCCGCTGGCGGCGCTGGATCTGCACGAGTACGCGTTCAAACGGCTGCTGGCGATCTACGCAGAGGTCGACGATTCGCGCGGCGATCTGGGCGAGCGCCTGCGTGCGT
The DNA here is from genome assembly GCF_020783795.1 of Xanthomonas sp. NCPPB 1067. Classification (NCBI taxonomy): domain Bacteria; kingdom Pseudomonadati; phylum Pseudomonadota; class Gammaproteobacteria; order Lysobacterales; family Lysobacteraceae; genus Xanthomonas; species Xanthomonas sp. NCPPB 1067. The sequence goes on along the minus strand of NZ_JAJGQG010000002.1, from coordinate 52,662 downwards.
TGGGACATGCGCACCTGGAAGCCGCGCGTGCAGCCGGCACCGATACGCTCGGCGAGCGCCTGTTCGAGCTGCGCATGCTCGACCAGTGGAGCCTGCTGCGCCCCCTGCTGGACTATGCCGCACTGCTGAGTGCAGCGGACATCGCACGGCTGCAAGACGCGGCGCTGAAGATCCTGCATGCCCGCGGCGACCGGGCGCGGCGACTGTCGGCCGAGTCGCTGCTCGAAGACACCGCGCGTTGCGGCGCCAGCGTGGATGCCATGCTGGAGTTCTTCGCCCACACCTGTTCCAGCGGCTGGGACCACCTGGAGATGGCGCGCCGCTGTGGCGAACACGGGCGCCAGCGCCAGGCCTTGGAGTGGCTGGAGCGCGGCGTCAAGGCCGACCCTCAGGACGGCCGCCTGCTGGCCGCGTTGGCGACAGCCTACGTGCGTGATGGCTTTCCTGAGGATGCGTTGACGTTGCGCTGGAAGGCGTATCTGCTCATGCCCAATGAAGAGACCTACCTGGCCCTGCAAGAGGCGGCATCGCTACTGAATGCCTGGGAGGCATGGCGCGAACGTGCATTGCAGGCGCTGGACACCAAGGCGGTGCCGCGCTTCATCGATGCGCACGATACCCGCATCAATCTGCTGCTTGCCGAGGAGCAGATCCAACGCGCGCTGGAACTCGCAGCCGATCCGGACCGCCAGCTTCCGCTGCGCACCTGGGAATCGCTGCTGCCTCACGCCGAGGAATACGACCCGGCGACCGCGATCCGCATCTGCCACGTCATGATCGAGGCGAATGTTGGGCAGACCAAGCGCTACGGATATCTGCAGGCGGTGGAACTCCTGAAGGTGCTGCAGCGTCTTTGCCGCCGTCAACTTGGCAAGGATGGGCAATCCGCGTTCGCATCCGAACTGGCGCGGTATCGCCAACTGTATCGGCCCAAGCGAATGTTCATCGAACTATTGGACGTGCGGTTTCCTGCCACCTGAGCGGCGGTCGCCTTTACGGATTCTTCGACCGACGGCGCGCGCCTGCCGCGCGCCGATTCGGCTGCAGCTCACCTTCCATCAAGACCGCTTCGTGCGGCACCGACCTACGCGTATGCCGCACACACCGACTTGGCCGTGATGGTCTGCTACTTGACCGTAATGGTCTGCGGCGTGCCTGCGGGCTTGCCGTCGACCATGACTTGCGCGGTGTAGGTGCCGGCTGGCCAGCCATCGGGTTTGTTGAAGCTCATATTGGTCGTCTCTGCGCCCGTGGTGGTCAGCGTCGCGTTCTGCTCGCCTGCCACCTGTCCATCCTGATATGTGAGCTTGGCCGTCACCGGCACATTGCTCGCAGTGCCTTCGGTCTTGACCGAGACGATGATGGTGTCCTTGCTGCCGACGCTGGCCGATGGCGTTACCGTCTTGTCGGCTGCGGCAACCGTGCCGACTGCGACGCTGGAGACGGTGACTCCGCTGCCGGTCATGGCCGCGCCATCGGTACTGGCCGCGCCGGTCGCGGTGCTTTGTGCAGCCTGGTCGCTGGCCGGCGGCGTGGCTGCCGGGCCCGGCATGGCATCGGTGGCCGCGCCAGAGGTCGGATCCTTGGCCACGTTGGAATCGTCATTGGCCTCCTTGCGGCAACCCGACAGTGCCAGGACGCCGGCCAGGGCAAGAACGAGGGTGCTGGAAACGGATTGAGTACGCATGAATCGATCTCCGATAGGACGAGTAAGTCGAATGATGACGCCGGGCATCGATGCGCGGCGCGTTGCATGCACGGAGCGAACCGTCGCTCGATTACGCCTTGGGCGGCAGATGCAGCACCTGGCCCGGAAAGAGCTTGTCCGGATCCTGCAGGGTGTCGCGGTTGGCCTCGAAGATACGCGGCCATAACGCACCATCGCCGAGATGACGCTTGGCAATCTTGGACAGGCTGTCGCCGGTCTGCACGGTCACCGTTTCGCCCGCCAACTGCGCCGTGCTCTGAACGCTGGAACGTACGTTGGAGAAATCGGCCGCAGGCGCGACATCGCCGGTACTTTCGACGGAGGACGTCACATTGGAAAAATCGGCTTTCTTGTCGGCACTCATTGCGGCAGTCCCTCGGCATGCGATGCCAGCAGGGTGCGCGGGGCGCCGTTAAGCATGGATCGCGCCGCCGTGAAGCCGGCGCGATCACGCAAGGCAGCGATTACTGGCGCAAATCGCGGAAGATCGAAAGCGGAATCGGGACAGTGGGCGAGCTACGGAGTGGATTGATATCCAGTCCACCGCGCCGCGTATAACGCGCCTCCACCACCAGCCATTCGGGCGCACACCGCTGCATCACATCGTTGAAGATGCGCTCCACGCATTGCTCGTGGAATTCGGCATGGTCGCGGAAACTCACCAGATAGCGCAGCAGGCCTTCGCGGTCGATCGGCGCGCCGCGGTAGCGCAGCGTGACGCTGGCCCAGTCCGGTTGGCCGGTGACCGGACAGTTGGATTTGAGCAATGCCGAGGTCAGCACCTGTTCCACGACGTCCTGCGCATGGGCACGCAGGTACCCGGCGTTGGGCGGGCCGTAATCGTCGATGCTGACATCCAGTGCGTCGATGGACTCGCCCTCGCCCACAGTGTCGATCGGCGGCAGACCGAATTCCACCGTCACATCGGCACCGGCGCGGGTGGACAGGTCGGTGGCGATGCGCGTGCGCACCGCTTCGGCGCTGTTGAAACGGGTCGCGTTGAGCGAATTCAAATATAGCTTGAGCGACTTTGATTCGATCAGCGAGGGCGAATCGCAGGGCACATGCAAGGTGGCGGTGGCCACGCACGGCTTGCCCTGCGCATCGAGCCAGCTCAGCTCGTAGGCGTGCCAACGGTCACGCCCGATGAACGGCAGCGCGCTGGCCAGACCGATGGCGTCGCGCCCGGCCGCACGCGGGATCGGAAACAGGAGCGAGGGATCGTAGCCGCTCGGGTAAGCGACCTCACGACCGAGGGTGGAATCTGCTGGGGTATTCATGCCGCTATTTTAGGCCGTCTGGCTGGCCGTGCGGTGTACGGCAGCGCAGCTCCACGCCCCCATGGAATGGCGGGTTCCACTCGCAAACCCGCCATGCCGCTCCATCACCGAAGGCGGGATCCGCCCAGCCGCAGACGAATCCCCGATCCCGATTCCCGAATCACCCTTGCTGCAAGTAATCCAGCGACACCTGCAGCAATGCGCGCAGCCCTACATCCAGCGACGATTCGTCCAGCAGGAATTGCGGGGAGTGATTGCTGGGCGCGGTGGCCGGATCGATCCCCTTGGCGGTGGAACCGACGAAGAAGAACATCGATGGCACCTGCTGGGCGTAGAACGAGAAGTCTTCGGCGCCCATCTGCAACGGCGGCTCGTAGACATTGTCCGCACCCACCACGGCCTGTAGGCTGGGCAGCATCCTGGCGGTCAGTGCGGGATCGTTGACGGTGGCCGGGTTTCCGGGTTGATCCGGCACCTGCGCCTGCACCTTGGCCCCGTGCGCGGCGGCCGTGTGTTCGGCCACGTTCTTGAGGTCGGCGAAGATCTGCTGGCGCATGCCTTCGTCGAAGGTACGGATGGTGCCGACCATCTCGACATCGTCGGGAATGATGTTGTAGCGGATACCACCCTTGATCGCGCCGAAACTGAGCACGGCCGGCTGCTTGGACAGGTTGGCGCGGCGGCTGATCACCGTCTGCGCGGCACCGATCATGTCGGCGCTGGCCACGATGGGGTCGATGCCGTTCCACGGCGCCGAGCCATGCGTCTGGCGACCGATCATCTTGATCGCGAAGCGGTCCGAAGCCGCCATCAGGGGGCCACCGCGCACCGCGATCTTGCCGGCCTGCACGCTGGAGAACACATGCAGGCCGAACACCGCCTGTGGTTTGAAGTCGGCGAACAGCCCTTCCTTGAGCATCAAGGACGCGCCACCTTCTTCGTTGCCGGGTGCGCCTTCCTCGGAGGGCTGGAAGATCAGCATCACCTCGCCCGGCAGCTGTTCGCGCATGCCCACCAGCGCCTCGGCCACGCCGAGCAGGATGGCGGTGTGGGCGTCGTGACCACAGGCATGCATCACCCCGACCTGCTCGCCGCGGTACTCGGCGGTAGCCTTGGACGCAAACGGCAGCCCGGTCTGCTCCTTCACCGGCAGCGCGTCCATGTCCGCGCGCAGGGCGATCTTCGGCCCCGGCTTGCCGCCCTTGATGATGGCCACCACGCCGTGATGGGCGATGCCGGTACGCGGCTTGAGGCCGAGCTTGCGCAGCTGCGCGGCCACGGTGGCGGCGGTGCGCTCCTCGCGGTTGGACAGCTCCGGATGCTGGTGGAAGTCGCGTCGCCACTGCACCACCTTGGGCTGGAGGGTGGTGGCAGCGGCGGCGACCTCGGGCCGCGGCGCCCCCTGCGCGGCGGCAAGCATGGGCAGGGCGAGCAGCAGCGCGCTGGACAGCAGGCAGGTGTGGCGCATCGGTAGTCCTCTCATGAACGGTCTTCACTGTAGTCCACCCGCGCCGCGATGGCGCGTGGCACAGCGGAAGATCGGCCTGCGCCGCAAACGCTGGGCGGCAGGTCACGGCTCCTGCCTGGTATCGGCCGGACCGCGTGCACAGGTGCAAGGTGCGTGGGCTCGCGCGCCTGTGTGCCGCCACTGCCTGCCCGGATAAGCCGCGGTGGCGGGGCTGGCAACCCCTGCGGCGGTCGGGCGTATGCCAGGGCATGCGGCGGTGCACCCCGATTCAGCACGGCGGTCAACCGACGCGGTGCTGGCGCGTTGTCGCCCCACGCGCACGTGAACGCCAAGCGCGCCGCGCCGTGCGGGGCGTTACTTCAGTAACGCTCAATTGCGCAGGCGCGACGATATGCTTCGCAACGCCGTCCCCACGGTCGCCCCAGGCGCCCGGCCCGCCCTCAGGAGTTGTCGCAATGTCGCGTTTCTGGAAGATCGCACTGCTGGTCGTCGCAGTGCTCGTGCTTGTATTCGTCGCAATGCGGATGATGGGTGGGGGCAGCCGTGGCAAGCCGGCAGGCGCGCCGGATGGCAACGGCACCGAGAACAGCGGCCCGGTGCCGGTCACGGTCGTGGCCGCCACCACCCAGGATGTGCCGGTGTACGCCAGTGCGCTGGGCACGGTGACCGCGCTCAATACGGTCACGGTGAATCCGCAGGTGGGCGGCCAGCTGATCAGCCTGAACTTCAAGGAAGGCCAGGAAGTGAAAAAGGGCGATCTGCTCGCGCAGATCGACGCGCGCACGCTGCAGGCCAGCTACGACCAGGCGTTGGCGGCCAAACGACAGAATCAGGCGCTGCTGGCGACCGCCCGGGTGAACTATCAGCGCTCCAACGATCCGGCTTACAAGCAGTACGTCTCACGGACCGATCTGGACACCCAGCGCAACCAGGTGGCGCAGTACGAGGCAGCGGTAGCCGCCAACGATGCGCAGATGCGCTCGGCACAGGTGCAACTGCAGTTCACCCGGGTGACCGCGCCGATCGACGGCATTGCCGGCATCCGCGGCGTGGACGTGGGCAATATCGTCAGCACCACCTCGACCATCGTGACGCTGACCCAGATCCGCCCGATCTATGTGTCCTTCAACCTGCCCGAACGCGACCTGCAGGCAGTGCGCAGCGGACAGGCGGCGGCGCCGCTGGGCGTGGCGGCGCTGGATCGCGGCGATGCGCGCATGATCAGCGGCGACGGCAGGCTGGAGGTGATCGACAACCGCATCGCCGCCGACAGCGGCACCTTCGGTGCGCGTGCGATCTTCGACAACACCGACAACGCCTTGTGGCCGGGCCAGTTCGTCAATGTGCGGCTGCAGTTGCGCACCATCACCGGCGGCACCGTGGTGCCGACCCAGGCCGTGCAGCGCGGCCCCGATGGCGATTATGTCTACGTGGTCGGAAACGACAACACCGCACAGATGCGTACCGTGGTGCAGGGCGTGGAAGTGGACGACAGCCATGTACAGGTCACCAAGGGCCTCAAGCCCGGCGAGCGCGTGGTCACCGAAGGCCAGTTCCGGCTCAAGCCGGGCAGCAAGGTCAGCGCGCTCAAGCCGGGCGAAACGCCACCGGAGCCGACCGAGGCCGAGCTCAAGGCCGCACAGGACAAGCAGAGCCGTGGCGGCGGCAGCCGTCGTGGTGGCGGTCCGCGCTAACGCCTGACCACCGCCGGCGGGACCTCCCGTCGGCGGTGCGCGTCGGCGCGCCGTGCGCCGGCATCGATCGACGTCTTCAGCAAGGACTCCTCCGTGGGCTTTTCGACCATCTTCATCCGCCGCCCCATCGCCACCTCGCTGTTGATGGCGGGCGTTCTGCTGCTGGGCATCCTGGGCTACCGGCAACTGCCGGTGTCGGCGCTGCCGGAAATCGATGCGCCCAGCCTGGTCGTGACCACCCAATACCCCGGCGCCAACGCGACCACCATGGCCTCGCTGGTGACCACGCCGCTGGAACGCCAGTTCGGACAGATTTCCGGACTGCAGATGATGACCTCCGATTCGTCGGCGGGCCTGTCCACCATCATTCTGCAGTTCTCGATGGATCGCGATATCGACATCGCCTCGCAGGACGTGCAGGCCGCGATCCGCCAGGCCACCCTGCCCTCGTCGCTGCCATACCAGCCGGTCTACAACCGGGTGAATCCGGCCGATGCGGCGATCCTCACCCTCAAGCTCACCTCCGATACCTTGCCGCTGCGTGAGGTCAACCGCTATGCCGATGCGATACTGGCTCAGCGCCTGTCGCAGGTGCCGGGTGTGGGCCTGGTGTCGATCGCCGGCAACGTGCGTCCGGCAGTGCGCATCCAGGTCAATCCGGCGCAGCTGTCGAACATGGGCCTGACCATGGAGTCGCTGCGCAGCGCGCTGACCCAGACCAACGTCAGCGCGCCCAAGGGCTCGCTCAACGGCAAAACCCAGTCCTACAGCATCGGCACCAACGACCAGCTCACCGATGCGGCGCAGTACCGCGAGACCATCATCAGCTTCAACAACGGCCGGCCGGTGCGGCTGGCCGATGTGGCCAAGGTGGTCGATGGCGTGGAGAACGACCAGCTCGCCGCCTGGGCCGACGGCAAGCCGGCAGTGCTGCTGGAGATCCGCCGCCAGCCCGGCGCCAACATCGTGCAGACGGTGGAACAGATCCGCAGCATCCTGCCGCAGCTTCAGGGAGTGCTGCCGGCGGACGTGCGCCTGGAGGTGTTCTCCGACCGCACCGAAACCATTCGCGCGTCCGTACACGAAGTGAAGTTCACCCTGGTGCTGACCATCGGCCTGGTGGTGGCGGTGATCTTCGTGTTCCTGCGCCGGCTGTGGGCCACCATCATTCCCTCGGTGGCGGTGCCGTTGTCGCTGGCCGGCACCTTCGGGGTGATGGCCTTCGCCGGCATGTCGCTGGACAACCTGTCGCTGATGGCGCTGGTGGTGGCCACCGGCTTCGTGGTCGACGATGCGATCGTGATGATCGAGAACATCGTGCGCTACATCGAACAAGGCAAGAGCGGACCGGAAGCGGCCGAGATCGGTGCTCGGCAGATCGGCTTCACCGTGCTGTCGCTGACCGTGTCGCTGGTGGCGGTGTTCCTGCCACTGCTGCTGATGCCCGGCGTCACCGGGCGGCTGTTCCACGAGTTCGCCTGGGTGCTGTCGATTGCGGTGGTGATCTCGATGCTGGTGTCGCTGACGCTGACGCCGATGATGTGCGCCTACCTGCTCAAGCCCGATGCACTGCCCGAGGGCGAAGACGCACACGAACGCGCGGCCGCCGCCGGTAGGACCAACCTGTGGACGCGCACGGTGGGCGTGTACGAGCGCAGCCTGGATTGGGTGCTTGCCCACCAGCCGCTGACCCTGGGCGTGGCGATCGGCGCGGTGGCGCTGACCGTGCTGTTGTACGTGGCCATCCCCAAGGGCCTGCTGCCCGAGCAGGACACCGGCTTGATCACCGGCGTGGTGCAGGCCGACCAGAACGTGGCGTTTCCGCAGATGGAACAGCGCACCCAGGCGGTGGCCGCAGCGCTGCGCAAGGATCCGGCGGTGACCGGCGTGGCCGCCTTCATCGGCGCCGGTACCATGAACCCCACCCTCAACCAGGGCCAGTTGTCGATCGTGCTGAAGACACGTGGCGACCGCGATGGCCTGGACGAGGTGCTGCCACGCCTGCAGAACGCGGTGGCCGGCATTCCGGGGGTGGCGCTGTTCCTCAAGCCGGTACAGGACGTCACCCTGGACACCCGCGTGGCCGCCACCGAATACCAGTACTCGCTGTCGGACGTGGACAGCGACGAACTGGCCACCTGGGCCGGGCGCATGACCGAGGCGATGCGCAAGCTGCCCGAACTGGCCGACGTGGACAACAACCTGGCCAACCAGGGCCGTGCGCTGGAACTGAGCATCGACCGCGACAAGGCCAGCATGCTCGGCGTGCCGATGCAGACCATCGACGACACACTGTACGACGCTTTCGGCCAGCGCCAGATCTCCACCATCTTCACCGAACTCAATCAGTACCGGGTGGTGCTGGAAGTGGCGCCGGAATTCCGCAGCAGCACCGCGCTGATGAACCAGCTGGCGGTGGCCAGCAACGGCAGCGGCGCGCTGACCGGCACCAACGCCACCAATTTCGGCCAGGTGACCTCGTCGAACTCGTCCACCGCCACTGGCGTGGGCGCGCAGAACACCGGCATCGTGGTCGGCGCCGGCAGCATCATTCCGCTGGCGTCGCTGGCGCAGGCCAAGGTCACCAACACGCCATTGGTGGTCAGCCACCAGCAGCAGCTGCCGGCAGTCACCATCTCGTTCAACCTGGCGCCGGGGCATTCGCTGTCGCAGGCGGTGGAGGCGATCGAGCAGGCGCGCGAGGAGCTCAGGATCCCGAGCCAGGTCCACGCGCAATTCGTCGGCAAGGCCGCCGAGTTCACCGGCAGCCAGACCGATATCGTATGGCTGCTGCTGGCCTCGATCGTGGTGATCTACATCGTGCTGGGCGTGCTGTACGAGAGCTACATCCACCCGTTGACCATCATCTCCACCTTGCCGCCGGCCGGGGTGGGTGCATTGCTGGCGCTGATGATGTGCGGACTCAGCCTGTCGGTGGACGGCATCGTCGGCATCGTGCTGCTGATCGGCATCGTCAAGAAGAACGCGATCATGATGATCGACTTCGCGATCGAGGCACGTCGCGAAGGCGCCAACGCGCACGATGCGATCCGGCGCGCCTGCCTGCTGCGTTTCCGCCCGATCATGATGACCACGGCCGCCGCGATGCTGGGCGCATTGCCACTGGCGCTGGGCACCGGCATCGGCTCGGAACTGCGCCGGCCGCTGGGCATCGCCATCGTCGGCGGCCTGCTGCTGTCGCAGCTGGTCACGCTCTACACCACCCCGGTGATCTACCTGTACATGGAACGCGCCAGCGAGCGGCTGCAAGCATGGCGCACGCGGCGTGCGGGGCGTGCGGCGGCGCATCGGCATGTGGAGGGGCGGGTATGAATCTGTGCGCCGCTGTCGGGACCCGGGACCCGGGACCCGGGTCCCGTGGTGAAGCCAAGCACGCAAGCCGAGCACGTCGGGTCTGGGATGGAGCGGGCAGCGTGGACATGCGGTTGCAGGCGCAGGCGCCTTTGCATTTGCTCCTGCTTGTCCGAGTCCCGGGTCCCGGGTCCCGAGTCCCGGCCCTACTGCTTGTCCGAGTCCCGGGTCCCGGGTCCCGAGTCCCGGCCCTACTGCTTGTCCGGGTCCCGGGTCCCGGGTCCCGAGTCCCGGAATTTTCCCGATGAACATCTCCGCGCCCTTCATCAAGCGCCCGATCGGTACCTCGTTGCTGGCGATCGGTTTGTTCGTGATCGGACTGATGTGCTATCTGCGCCTGGGCGTGGCGGCGCTGCCGAACATCCAGATTCCGGTGATCTTCGTGCACGCCACCCAGTCCGGCGCCGATGCCAGCACCATGGCCTCCACCGTCACCGCGCCACTGGAGCGGCACCTGGGCCAGTTGCCCGGCATCGATCGCATGCGCTCTTCCAGCTCGGAGAGCAGCAGCATGGTGTTCATGGTGTTCCAGAGCAACCGCAACATCGATTCGGCCGCGCAGGACGTGCAGACCGCGATCAACGCCGCGCAATCGGACCTGCCCTCGGGCCTGGGCACGCCGATGTACCAGAAGGCCAATCCGAACGACGACCCGGTCATCGCCATCGCGCTGACCTCGGACACGCAATCGGCCGATGAGCTGTACAACGTGGCCGATTCGCTTCTGGCGCAGCGGTTGCGGCAGATCACCGGCATCAGCTCGGTGGACATCGCCGGCGCCTCCACCCCGGCGGTACGCGTGGACGTGGACCTGCGCGCGCTCAATGCACTGGGACTGACACCGGACGATCTGCGCAACGCGGTGCGCGCGGCCAATGTGACCTCGCCAACCGGCTTTCTGTCCGACGGCAACACCACCATGGCCATCATCGCCAACGATGCGGTGGCCAAGGCCGCCGATTTCGCGCAGCTGGCGATCTCCACGCAACCCAATGGACGCATCGTGCGGCTGGGCGATGTGGCCACCGTCTACGACGGCCAGCAGGACGCCTACCAGGCGGCCTGGTTCGACGGCAAGCCCGCGGTGGTGATGTATGCCTTCACCCGTGCCGGCGCCAACATCGTGGAGACCGTCGATCAGGTCAAGGCGCAGATTCCCGAGCTGCGCGCCTACCTGCAACCCGGCACCACCCTCACGCCCTACTTCGACCGTACCCCCACCATTCGCGCCTCGCTGCACGAGGTGCAGGCCACGCTGATGATTTCCCTGGCGATGGTGGTGCTGACCATGGCGCTGTTCCTGCGCCGGCTGGCGCCCACGCTGATCGCCGCAGTCACCGTACCGCTGTCGCTGGCCGGTTCGGCCCTGGTGATGTACGTGCTGGGCTTCACGCTCAACAACCTCAGCCTGCTGGCGCTGGTGATCGCGATTGGATTCGTGGTCGACGATGCGATCGTGGTGATCGAGAACATCATGCGGCACCTGGACGAAGGCATGCCGCGCCTGGACGCCGCATTGGCCGGCGCGCGCGAGATCGGCTTCACCATCGTCTCGATCACCGCCTCGCTGGTGGCGGTGTTCATTCCGATGCTGTTCGCCAGCGGCATGGTCGGCGCGTTCTTCCGCGAATTCACCGTGACCCTGGTGGCGGCGATCGTGGTCTCCATGCTGGTGTCGCTGACGCTGACGCCGGCATTGTGCAGCCGCTTCCTGTCCGCGCACGAGCACGTGCAGCGCCCCAGCCGCTTCGGCGCCTGGCTGGACCGCATGCACGAGCGGATGCTGCGCGTATACACCGTAGCGCTGGATTTCTCGCTGCGCCACGCGCTGCTGCTGGCGCTGACGCCATTGCTGTTGATCGTCGCCACCGTCTTCCTCGGTGGCGCGGTCAAGAAGGGCTCGTTCCCGGCGCAGGACACCGGCTTGATCTGGGGGCGCGCCAACTCCAGCGCCACGGTGTCCTTCGCCGACATGGTCGGCCGCCAGCGCCGCATCACCGATATGCTGATGGCCGACCCGGCGGTGAAGACCGTCGGTGCGCGGCTGGGTTCGGGCCGCCAGGGAGCCAGCGCCTCGTTCAACATCGAGCTGAAGAAACGCAGCGAAGGCCGCCGCGACACCACCGCGCAGGTGGTGTCGCGGCTCAGCGCCAAGGCCGACCGCTACCCGGACCTGGACCTGCGCCTGCGCCCGATCCAGGACCTGCCCAGCGACGGCGGCGGCGGTACCAGCCAGGGCGCGCAGTACAAGGTCTCGCTGCAAGGCAACGATCTGGCCCAGCTGCAGGAGTGGTTGCCCAAGGTCCAGGCCGCCTTGAAGAAAAATCCGCGCCTGCGCGATGTGGGTACCGACGTGGATACCTCCGGCCTGCGCCAGAACATCGTGATCGACCGCGCCAAGGCCGCGCGCCTGGGCATCTCGGTCGGCGCGATCGACGGCGCGCTCTACGGCGCATTCGGCCAGCGCTCCATCTCCACCATCTACTCCGATCTCAACCAGTACAGCGTGGTGGTCAACGCACTGCCCTCGCAGACGGCAACCCCCAAGGCGCTGGACCAGATCTTCGTGCCCAATCGCGCCGGGCAGATGGTGCCGATCACCGCCGTCGCCACCCAGGTGCCCGGACTGGCGCCGCCGCAGATCACCCACGACAACCAGTACACCACGATGGATCTGAGCTACAACCTCGCACCGGGCGTGAGCACCGGCGAGGCGGATCTGATCATCAAGACCACGGTGGAAGGTTTGCGCCTGCCCGACGGCATTCGCATCAGCGACGGCGGCGGATTCAACGTGCAGTTGAGCCCAAACTCGATGGGCATCCTGCTGCTGGCCGCGGTGCTCACCGTCTACATCGTGCTGGGCATGCTCTACGAGAGCCTGATCCACCCGGTGACCATCCTGTCCACGCTGCCGGCCGCTGGCGTCGGCGCGCTACTGGCGCTGTTCCTCACCAATACCGAGCTGTCGGTGATCTCGATGATCGCGCTGGTGTTGTTGATCGGCATCGTCAAGAAAAACGCCATCATGATGATCGACTTCGCGCTGGTGGCGCAGCGCGTGCATGGCATGGATGCGCGGGCGGCAGCACGCGAGGCATCGATCGTGCGCTTCCGGCCGATCATGATGACCACGATGGTGGCGATCCTGGCGGCCGTGCCGCTGGCGGTGGGCCTGGGCGAAGGCTCGGAACTGCGCCGGCCGTTGGGCATTGCGATGATCGGCGGGCTGGTGTTCTCGCAGAGCCTGACCCTGCTCAGCACCCCGGCGCTGTACGTGATCTTCTCGTGCCTGAGCGAACGCTGGAAGGCCCGCCGCGCGCGCAAGCGTGCGCAGCGGGCCGAACGCGCCGCGGCGCGTCGTCCGGCGGCGCAAGCGCACTGAGCCACGGCAATGGCCGTGGCGACTGCGCTGCGACGGGGACGCGTTACGCCAACAACCCCTGCAGCGAGTCGCGCTCCAGTTGCGCGTACAGCGCGAACTCGTCGTGCACCTGCGCACCCAGGGCCTGCTCGAAGCTGCGCTTGCTCGACTGCGCGGCGTAGGCGCGCTGCTCGGCGCCGCCCAGGTTGGACTGGAAGATGCCGGCCGCACTGACCGGCAGGAAGTCCTCGTAGACGATCGGGTCGGCACTGACCAGGCCGAGCGCAATCGCGGTTTCCGCCGGCATGGCCGCCACCTGTGCCGGATCGGCGCGTCCGGCCTCGGTGAGCGCATAGCGGAAATAGCCCAATCCTTCCTGGCGCAGCAACGCTTCGTCATCCGGAAAGGCCACGAAGGCGGTCTGCAGGCGGGTGGCGTAATCGGCCCCCGTACTGCCGGCGCCATCGGCATCGCGCGCCTGCGCCAGCAGCGCGTCGTACAGCGCCCGGCCCTTGGGCGTCAGCGCAAGCCCGCGCTGTTCGATCTCGCCGAAGCGCGCGGTATGGGTGCCATGCTCGGCCTGCCCGCCGTCGCCGACGAAGCGCACCGGCTCCTCCAGCGCCTTGAAGCTGGTCTGGCGCAGCAGGATCGGCACGCGCCGCCGCGGCGGCCCTTCGATCACTGCCTTCGCATCGATACCGGCACCGCGCATCTGCGCCTGCGCGGCATCGATATCCAACGTGCGCGGGGTCAGGTGGTTGATGTGCGGGCCGTGGAAGCTCACCACGTCGGCGATCAGCTTGTGCGCATCGCTCAGCGCGCGATAGGTCGGCAGCGACACCGTGGCGTCACCATGCCAGCGGAAGGTCTCCAGCGCTTCGGCCACGAACTGCTGCGCCTGGGTCGCATCCAGACCGCCTTGCTGTTCGCACTGCTCGATCAACTGCAGCGCACCGGCAGTGAAGATCTGCCGCTGCTGCAGGATCTGCGCGGCCTGCTCGCGCAGGGCGGCATCGTCGATCAACTCCAGCCGCAGCAGCGAGGTGAACACGCGGAACGGATTGGCCGACAGCGCGGCCTCGTCGATCGGCCGGAACGCGGTGGAGTGCACCGGCACGCCCGCCACCGACAGATCGTAGTAGCCCACCGGATGCATGCCCATCACCGCGAACAGCCGGCGCAGGGTGGCCAGTTCTTCCGCGGTGCCGACCCGGATGGCGCCATGCCGCTCCAGATCCAGGCGCGCGCGTTCGTCGTTGCGCTGCAACCGCAGCGCCAGTGCCGGATCGGCTTCCAGCGTCTGCGCATTGACTCGCGCCACCAGCGTCATCAGCTCACCGTAGAGTGGGACCTCGGCGCGGTACATGTCCGACATCGCCTGCGCGAACAGGCTGCGGATCTGATCGGGAGAGACAAACACGGTATCGCGCATGGATCGGGTCTTGGCAGGGGCCGGCCGGGGCCGGCGTTGCCCGCATTCTCGCCGACCCTGCCCTGCCCGGGCCAGCTGCACGGCAGCATCCGCTCGCACGGACGACGCAGGCGACTGCCTGTGTGACGCGCAACGCGGCCTACAGCCCCGCCTGCGCCGCCGCTTCGGCCGCCTCGGCGGCCTCGCGCGCGGCCTCCAGCCGTTGCGCAGGGTCGCCGAGTTGACGACGCAATAGCGCATCCAGCGCGATCGGCCGCTCCCAGCGGTCGTAGCTGGCGACGATGGCATGCCGCAATGCGCGCATGTGGGCGTTGTCCGGCGCCACCGACAAGCGGGTGATCACGCCTTCCCAGCCGTCGCGGTGATCGCGGCTGTAGGCACGCACACTGTCGCGGCACGACAGCTGCACCGTCTGCGCCCAGAAGCAGGCGAAATAGATATCCCCAGCATGCCAGCCGTGCACCTGCAGCAGCGCCTGCACGTAGCCACGCGGCGTGCCGGCGTAGCGCGCCACCTCGTCGATGAAGCTGTCCGGGTAGCGCTGCGCGTAGCTGCCCATGTCGGCCAGGTGCTGGTCCACCCAGGCATCGCCGGTGCCGGGAATCGCCACCGGTGCGCTGTCCTGCGTGCCGGCCGCGGCGGCGGATACTGGCACGTTCTGGGCTGCCGCCAGTGCCGGAACCAGCAGGGCCGCCAGCACGGGCAGCAGTCGCCATCGGGAAAAGTATGGAACAGGCATGCAGCCGATGATGCCGCATGCATGCGCCGGTGTCAGGCGATGCGCGTCTCAGCGCAGATCGTAGACACCAAAGGTATGCACTTCGCGGCAGCCGCTCAGGTCGCAGGCACCCACGTAGCCGGGGCCGACATAGCGTTGGCGCGCATCGCGGTTGTGCGGGCTGCCGTACGGGTCGGGGCCATACAGGCCGTTGCCGTAGTAGATCTGCCCATAGGGCCGGTTGCGCGATGCGCCCAGTGACAGTCGCGGACCATAGCCATAGCCGGTGTGGCCACCGGCATAGCCGCCGTAGTGATCGTCGAAAGAGCGATCGAAGCCGACTGCATTGCCGCGATCGCCTACAGCGGGCCGCGACGGCAGGACCGCGATGCTCTGGCCATGAGCATCTACATAGCCATGCTCCCGGTCGAAGCGCACCATGCGGAAATACACCGTTTCTCCACCCACTTGCCGCGTTCGCAGGCGAACTTGGTCGCCGGCATCGTCGTAATAGGGCTGCCCGTTACGAAAGATCACCTCGCTCGGGTTGACGACTTCCTCTTCCAGTTCGGCCGCGGCCAGCGGCACCGCGCAGATCGCCAACCCCAGTACGACGGGCAATCCCGCGCGACGAATGACGGACAACATGCTCATGGCACTTCTCCAAGATCGGCCGCGCACGCGCGTTCGGCCGGAACGTCCTGTTGATGGGCACCCCCAGGCGCCCACGTGTTAACTCAGTTCATCTACACACCGGCATTCCGCCATGCCCGCAACCAGCTTGCGATGCAACGCCGTGATTGCGCACCAGCGCAGACACTGACTGCCACGTGATGCGCTTGAACCGCCGCTGGTTGCCAACACCGGTCGCGTCCGCCAGCCGGAATACATCAGCAACGGGCCGCAGGATCTAGCTTATCGCGTGCTGCCGGGCCAATGCATCCAGCGCCTGCACCGCTGCCGGCCAGCCGGCGGCATCGGGCACCTCGCGCATGCGCGGCTCGTCGGCAGCCACGCCATGCTCCTGTTCGTGTGCCCAGGTCACCGCATACGGGGTGTAGATGCCCCACCCGCCGATCGCCAGCACCGGCTCCACGTCCGAGCGCAGCGAATTGCCGATCATCACGAAGCGTTGCGCCGGCAGGTCGAATTCGCTCAGCACGCGTGCATAGGTCCTGGGATCCTTCTCCGAGACCACTTCCACACGCGGAAACAGGTCGCTCAGACCGGATTGCTCGATCTTCTGCTCCTGGTGGAACAGGTCGCCCTTGGTGATCAGCACCACCGCATACTCGGCAGCGATGGCACTCACCGCCTCGCGTACGCCGGCAATCACTTCTACCGGATGCTGCAGCGTGGTCCGGCCGATCTCGACGATGCGCTGGATATCGCGCGCCTCGATGCGGGCGTCGGTCAGCTCGATCGCGGTCTCGATCATCGACAGGGTCATGCCCTTGGCGCCATATCCGAAGATCTGCAGATTGCGCCGCTCCACCGCCAGCAGATGCTGCTGCATGCGGCTGTCGCCCAGGTCGAGATAGCGCGCCAGGATGGCTTCGAAATCCGCCTCGGCACTGCGGTAGTAGTCCTCGCTCTTCCACAGGGTATCGTCGCCGTCGAAGCCGACCAGTTGGATCGCCTGGCCGTCGCGCTGTGCAATAGGTGTCATCGCACAAGTCTAGCAGCGCGCCCCGGCGCCGCCGTATCAGTCTCCGGCCGCATCGCCCGGCCCCGGCTGATAACTGGCGAATTCGTCGCGCGACAGCCGCCCATCGCCGTTGCTGTCGAAGCCGGCAAAGCTCTCGCGCAGGATCGGGTCCGCGCCGGCTTCGGCCAGGGTCAGCGAACCGTCGGCATCGCCGTCCAGGCTACGAAAGCTGCGCGGCGCCAATGTTCCGGCCGTCGGTGCTGCAGACGGTTCGGCGCCCCCCTTGGCAGGGGACGGGCCAGCCGGGCCGACGGGCAGCAAAGGCGTAGCCGCCGGCGCAGGGGGCTCGACTGGCAATGGCGACATCGCCGGCGAACTGGTCGTCGGCAGCACCACTGGCGCCTGCTGTGGATCGACGGGAGGCAGCTCCGGAGGCGCGGCGAGAACCTGCCAGGGACTCGACAGCGCAGCCAGCACGATAACGCGTGGCAACATGGGATGGGCCGATGAAAGATGCTCCCACCATAGCGCGCAACATGTAAAAAAAGTGGCGCCATGCGGGGAGCATACGAAAAGGGAGCGACCCTGGCAGGTCGCTCCCGATCTTCCATCCTGTTACTGCTGGCCGCGTGACTTAATTGCTGGCCGCGTGACCGTCAGACAAGCGCTCGCTGGCTACTTGACCTATGACGTTCGACAGCGCAAAGCGATTTCCGCACCGCCAGTCACTCGGTCACGGCACCGGCGATCAATTGCCCTGCGAGCCGCTCGCCGCCGCCCCGCCCTGCTGCTTGGCGACGAAGGCCTTGTACTCGTCGGGCGTCAGCTTGCCATTGGTATCGCTGTCGGCCTGGTCGAAGATCTGCGCCAGACCTGCATTGACCTGCGCCTCCTGCTTGCTGATGGCACCGTCGCTGTCGGTGTCCACGCTGGCCCAGGTCTGGCCGCCGCCGGAGCTTGCGCCGCTGCCCTGCGCGGACGTCGCCGAGCTACCCGATTGCGCCGCATTGCCGGTCTGGGCGGCGGCATCCTGCGGATTGCTTTGCGCCATCGCCGGCAATGCCAGGGCAGCGGCGAGCGCGGCAGTGGCGGCCAACAGCGAGGTGCGATTGCGGTTCTTCATTGGGTGGTCTCCTGTTCTTGGAAATGCACGGTGTCGCCGCACATGGCACCACCCTACCCGGCACGGATGAACGCCCGACCTGCCGCAATTTGCCGTAGAACGTCCTCTTAACCACCGCGCCAACGTTTGCGCCTAGCCGCCTGTTAGGCGTGGGTGAGTCAAATAGAAGTGGTCCATTCATCGCAGCGATTTGTGCGAACCGTGCCGCGTTTTGGCCAGCGATTTCAGGGGCCAGACGCGTCGCTGTCCCAGCGCTCGGAACTGAACAGTTTCCAACCCAGCACGACACCGGCGATCGCGCCGGCCACTTCCAGCACCACGCGCGACCCCAATTCGTTGGGATCGTGGATGCGTGCCAGCGCCAGACGCGCGTACAACGGCGATTCCAGCCGCACGATGCTGGTGTAGACGAGATTCCAGATGTCGTATCCCGCACCGGCCGCCACCGCGAGCAGGCAGGCCGCTCCCAGCGTGTGGCCCTGCGTGAACTGCAATCGCCGGCCGCCATATTCGACCGCGGCGAAGATCGCGATACCCAGCACCAGCGCGATCAGGCCGGCCTCGAGCGAACCGAGCAAGCCGAAATGCAGGGGCAGATTCATCGTGACGATCCAGGCGGCAGGCGGGCCAGTGTAGCGGCTGGCGCCATCGGCATCGGCTCCCAACCGACGGTTAGCTCGCCCTGTTAGCCACGACGCGACCACCCCGGCAGCGCTGCAGAGACGGTACCGCCCTCAGGCATCGTCCTGACCACGCGCGGTCACCTGCACCTCGCCCTGCTCATCCCATTGCACGGCGACCGTGATCGGCTTGCAGCACACCTGGCAGTCCTCGATGTAGCACTGGTCGCCGCCGCTGATATCCAGGCTCAGGGTGATCCATTCCCCGCAATACGGGCAGGCGATATCGATGAAGCGTTCCGGGTCGGTCATGGCGATTCCTGCGTTGGTGGAAACGGCCGCGCTGCGCGCGACGCGGGCGATGGAGGCGCCGGCATGGTGTCCAGGCGACAGGCGAACGCGGCTGCGCTGCGCGCTGGCAGTGCGGTCATTTCACCGGCACATCGTAGGCGGTGTGCGGCGTCGGCTCCGGCGTCAGGGTGAAATGCCACCACTCCATGGGATAGTTGGCAAAGCCCTGCGCCGCCATGGCGCGCACCAGGCGTTGGCGGTTCGCGCGCTGACCGGCGTCGAGGTCGGGCGCATCAGTGCGCGCGCGCGGATCGAAGAAATCGAACCCGGTGCCCATGTCCACGGCCCGGCATGGCGTCTGCCGGCAGTCGAGCAGGCCGACATCCAGCGTCGCGCCGCGGCTATGCCCGGAGGTGTCGGCGATGTAGTCGCCGAGCAGCGCGCGCTTGTCCACGCGCGGGTAGTAGCGCGCCTTGGTCGATTGGTCCTGCAGATCCGCAGCCCACGCCACGAAGGCGCGCACTGCCCGCACCGGCCGGTAGCAATCGAACACCTGCAGCCGGTATCCCTGCGTTTTCAGTGTCAGCGCGACCCGCGCCAGCGCGTCGGCTGCCGGGCGCAGCAGGTAGCAGCGCGCGGCGTCATAGCCGGGCACTACCTGCCCGGTGAAGTTGTCGCTGCGCGCGTAGCGCATGTCCACCGCGATGTCCGGCGCCAGCGTCGCAACATCGATCAGGCCCGCCTGCGCAGCGGTGGTGGCCGGCGAAACGACGGGGCCGGGGATGGCGCTGCCGCACACACAGGCGGCCGCTGCAGCGGCCAACCGCCAACGTCGAAGGCGCAGTCGTTGGCGAGGGCAGCGCGACACACGGTGGGATGCATGGATATCTGTCATGCGCACAGCATAGGCCAGCGATCGGCGATGATCGCATCGGGCGGTGGTGGGCCCGGCATGATCCGGCGGATAGTGGCGCCATGCCGGCCTGCACGGCACCGCGCGGCGGGACCTCACCGATACCGGCAGGGGCTACGGAACGTCCACACCCGCATCGGCCGCCGGAGGCGGTCGCCCACCCCGCGTCGGACTGGACAACGGCAGGGTCAGGGCGTGCAGGATGCGCAGATCCTCTGCGTCCAGGGTGGTGGCGCTGCTGCCGCGATAGTGGTGGTGGAACGCCTGCAAGGTGGCGGCAGGATCGTCCAGGCTGTAGCCCAGCACCGCGAGTGCCTGCCAGGGATCGAAGCCCGGCGGCGCCGCCGGCGCATCGGCCGCCGGCCAGCGGCCGAAACCGGCATCGCCCAGACGCTTCCAGGGAAACAACGGGCCGGGGTCGTTCTTGCGCGTCGGGGCGACATCCTCGTGACCGACGATCTGCGTGCGCGGAATCCGCAGGCGGCTGCACAGATCCTCCAGCAGCACCAGCAGGCTGTCGATCTGGGCCGGGGCGAACGGTTCGCTGCCGTCGTTGTCCAGCTCGATGCCGATCGAGGCCGAATTGATGTCGGTGATGCTGCCCCAGCGCCCTGCACCGCCGTGCCAGGCGCGCTGATCGTCTGCGACCAGCTGGTAGCGCTGCCCATCCTCGCCGATCAGGTAATGCGCGCTGACCCGCCCGCCGCTGTTGCGGCTACGGAGCGTGTTCAGACTCTGCTGCACCGAATGCTGGTCGGTGAAATGCAGCACGATCAGGATGGGCCGCCGCGCATCGTAGTTGGGCGAGGGCACCCACCGGGCCAGGGGATTGCGTTGCGGCGCGTGCGCGCAGGCGGCCAGCGACAGCACGAGTACGCATGCGGCGCCACGCAGCCAGGCCGATGACGACGGAAGGGACGTTGACGACACCGGTGTTCTCCTGGACGAATGCACATGGCCCCGCACGGCGTCCAGCGTCGCAACGCGCTGCCGTGGCGCTCCATTATCCGCTCGGTTGTCATCGGCAGGGTGGGCCACGCCGCACACCCTACCCCGCCCGGCGTTGTCGTTGGCAGGTACCGGTGCTGACGACTGCGCACTCGGCCACGGGACGTTCGCGCACCAGCGATGCAAGCCTCGCCTGCACCGCGCACTGGCGACCGCAGATGCACCACCGCGCAGGTCCTGCGCAAAGCACGGCAGCGCGCGTACACTGCGATCATGCTCGCAAGCTGGCTGTCCTGGCGAATCTGCCGAGGCAGTGCGGCGGGTCAGGTCTTTCGCTTCCCGCGATCGGGCCACGGCCAACGGCTCCCATCTCCTTGAGCGTTTCATGCCACTGTCGCGCTGCCTGCTGACCTTGCTGTCGATCGTCTTCGCGCTGCCCTGCGCCGCGGTGTCCCGTTCGGCCAGTGTGCCGACGCCGCACGCTGCTCCGTTCGCGGTCGACGATGCGCAGCTGACACCCGATTACTGGAGCCAGCGCACTCCCGGCGCACAGGTGCCGCGCCTGAGCGGTGCGCAGATCGCCGACTTCAACGCGCGGCTGCTGCGTGACGATGCATCGATGCACGACCTGTCGCGGCTCCCCGCCACCCTGCCGGGCGCGGCGGTGCGTGCGCGGATCCAGGCGCTGTCGGCACCGCCGACGCGTGCGCTGTACGACGCCCATGGGCATCGCATCGCCGCAGCGCGCCTGGCCCAGTGGCAGCGCACGCTGGCATTGGACGCGCTTCCCCCGCAGGTCGCGCCGCGATATGCGCTGGTGGTCCAGCGCGCTGCGCTGCGCACCTTTCCCACCAGCGAACGCGTGTTCGCCAGTCCCGACGACCGCGACATCGATCGTTTCCAGGAGTCGGCGCTCTACCCCGGCACGCCCGTCGCCGTGCTGCACGCCAGCGCCGATGGTGCGTGGCGGTTCGTGATCGCGGCCAACTACGCCGCATGGATCGCCGCCGACCATATCGCCGAAGGCAGCCGCACCGACGTGCTCGACTACGCGCAGCACGGTGCGCGCCTGATCGTCACCGCTGCCCACGTGCAGACTGTCTACACGCCGGAACTGCCCGCGGTGTCGGCATTGCGGCTGGATATGGGCAGCAGCCTGCCACTGCTGACCGACTGGCCGCCGCAGCAAGCGGTCAACGGACAGTCGCCCATTGCCGCCCATGTGGTGCAATTGCCGGTACGCGGAACCGATGGGCGTCTGCAGCGGGTGCCGGCGCTGGTGCCGCGTGGCGCCGATGTCCGGGTTGGCGCACTGCCGGCCAGCGACGATGCGCTCCTGCGCCAGGCCTTCAAGTTTCTGGGCGAGCGCTATGGCTGGGGCAACGATTACGCTGCGCGCGACTGCAGCGGCTTCGTGCTGGATGTCTACCGCAGTCTCGGCATCGCCCTGCCGCGCAACACCGGCGATCAGGCACGCAGCCCGGTACCGCACCGCGTCGCGTTCGACGCGCATGCACCGCCATCGCAACGCACGCGCCAACTGGCGCAGCTGCGCGTCGGCGACCTGATCTACATCCCCGGCCACGTGATGCTGGTCATCGGTCATGAGCGCGGCACCCCATGGGTGATTCACGATGTGGCCGGCATCAGTTATCGCAGCGCCAACGGCAGCGTGCAGCGCGCGCCTCTGAACGGCGTCTCGGTAACGCCCTTGCTGCCCCTGCTGGCCACCGATGGCACGCCGCTGGTCGCGCACATCGTCCGTATCCAACGCATCGCACCGATCGGTTCCCCATGAAGATCACAGGTTTGCGCCTCGGCATGCTGCGCGTGCCGCTGAAAACCCCGTTCAGGACAGCGCTGCGCACCGTGACCGCCATCGAGGACGTGGTGGTGCTGCTGCAGAGCGACGACGGCCACATCGGCTACGGCGCGGCACCGGCCACTGCACCGATCACCGGCGATACCCATGGCAGCATCGTCGCCGCGATCACGCACTGCATCGCACCGCGCCTGATCGGCCAGGAGATCGCCGACCTCAATCGCCTGTGCGGGCTGGTACAGCAGGCATTGGAACGCAACACCAGCGCCAAGGCCGCGGTAGAGATCGCGCTGTACGATCTCTGGGCACAGGCCTACGGCGCGCCGCTCTACCAGCTGCTGGGTGGTGGCACGCCGCGCATCACCACCGACATCACCATCAGCGCCGATGCCATCGACACCATGGTCGCGCAGGCGCAATCGGCGCTGGCACGCGGCTATCGCGCCCTGAAGATCAAGGTCGGCAAGGACAGCGACTCGGATGTCGACCGCATCAAGGCGATCCACGCTGCGGTCGATGGGCGGGCCACGCTGCGGCTGGATGCCAACCAGGGCTGGACGCCCAAGCAAGCGGTGCGCAACATGCGCGTGCTGGAAGCGGCCGGCATCGTGCTGGAGTTGCTCGAACAGCCGGTCAGGGCCGCCGACATCGAAGGACTGGCCTTCGTCACCGCGCGTATCGACACCCCGGTGATGGCCGACGAAAGCGTGTTCTCGCCGTCGCAGGTGATCGACCTGATCCAGCGCCGCGCCGCCGATATCGTCAACATCAAGTTGATGAAGACCGGCGGGCTGTCCAATGCCATCCGTACCGCCGACATCGCCGCCCTGTACGGAGTGCCCTGCATGATCGGGTGCATGATCGAATCCAGTGTCAGCGTTGCTGCCGCGGTGCATCTGGCGGTCGCCAAGGCCGACAGCATCACCCTGGCCGATCTGGACGCGCCCGCACTCGCGCAATTCGATCCGGCCGAGGGCGCCGTGCATTTCGACGAGGCACAGATCCATATCGACGCCGTGCCGGGTCTGGGAATCGGCCGCATCCGCGGGCTGGAGCTGTTGCCACCGTAGCGGCGCAGTCATACCGCGACCGATGACGACAGACCCGCGCCATCGGTGCGCATTGCTGGGTACAGTAGCCATCGGTGCGATATCCAGAGCGCCGCCGACGCCGCGCTGCAAACTGCTGCGGCTCCGGTCGTCCGCTCGATCCAACCACTGCCTCCGGAGCCTGCATGCGTCTTGCCCACCTGTTGCGATCCATCCTGCCGATGCCGATGCCGATGGCAATGGCGCTGGCACTGTGCAGTGGCACCGTCGCTGCGGCCCAACCGATCCAGGCCGTGCAACAGGCGCGTGCGCTGATCGTGGTGACCACGCACGACTGGGACAGTACTCAGGCGCGGCTGCAGACCTTCACGCGTACCGATGGGCAGTGGCGGCCGGCCGGGGCCGGCTTCGCAGTCGCACTCGGTCGCCACGGCAGCGCCTGGGGCGAAGGCCTGCACCCGGCGCAGCCGAATGGCCCGCAGAAGCGCGAAGGCGACGGCCGCAGCCCGGCCGGTGTGTTCGCCATCGGCCCGGCCTTCGGCTATGCGACACACCTCAACACCGCCCTGCCCTATCAGGCGATGACCGCCACCCACTACTGCATGGATGTGCCGGCCTCGCCGTTGTACAACCGCATCGTCGACGCGGCACAGGTCGGCCAGGCGGCGGTGGCCGGCTCCACCGAACCGATGCGGCTGGACCTGCGCACGCCCGGCGACGGGCGTTATCGCGAAGGCTTCGTCATTGCGCACAACCCGGCTGCAATCGCCGGGCGCGGCAGCTGCATCTTCGCGCATCTGTGGCGCAGTCCGGGCCAGGTCACCGCCGGCTGCACCGCGATGGATCCTGCCGACATGCAGCGCCTGCTCGCGTGGTTGAAGCCGGCCGACCATCCGCTGTTCGTGCTGTTGCCGCGTGCCGAGTACGCGCGACTGCAGACAACGTGGCAACTGCCGGCGCTGGACGAGGCCGCACCATGAGCGCGCCGGCACCCGGACTCGATGCGACCGGCCTGGTGCGCGCGGTCAGCCGCTGGCAGATCGTCGGACTGTCGATCAACGATGTGATCGGCAGCGGCATCTATCTGCTGCCCGCCGCCACCGCCGCCCTGCTCGGCCCGATGAGCCTGTGGGCGGTGCTGCTGGCTGGCCTGGCGGTGGCTCTGCTGGTGCTGTGTTATGCGCAGGCTGCCAGCTATTTCGACACCCCCGGCGGCAGCTATCTCTATACGCGCGAGGCCTTCGGCCCGTTCGTGGGATTCCAGATCGGCTGGATGATCTGGCTCACCCGCATCAGTTCGGCCGCAGCGCTGAGCAACGGCCTGGCCGATGCGGTGGCGCGCTTCTGGCCCACAGCCTCCACCGAGGCCTGGGCGCGTCTGTTGGTGGTGGTCGGCTCGCTGGGTGTACTCACCGCGATCAACGTGGTCGGCGTGAAGTCCGCCGCGCGCACCGGCATCGCCCTGGTGATCGGCAAGTTGGTCCCGTTGCTGTTGTTCGTGGCGATCGGCCTGTTCTACGTCGATTGGTCGTGGGCGTTCGCGGGCAAGTCCCCGGATCTGCGGGATCTGGGCAATCTCGGCGAAGCGGCCTTGCTGCTGTTGTTCGCCTATGCCGGTTTCGAGAACATTCCCGCCGCTGCCGGCGAGTACCGCAATCCGCGCCGCGACGTGCCGTTCGCGCTGATCACCATGATCGTCACGGTGACCTTGATCTATGCCGCGGTGCAGGTGGTCGCGCAGGGCACGCTGCCCGACCTGGCCGCATCGCCCACGCCGCTGGCCGACGCAGCCAGCGGTTTTGGCGGTGAGGCGCTGGCGCTGATCCTGACCGTGGGCGCCACCATTTCCATCCTGGGCACCACCAGCAACACGGTGATGCTGGGGCCGCGCTTTCTGTTCGCGCTGGCCAAGGACGGCTACGGCCCGGCATTCCTGGCCCGCGTGCATCCGCGGTTCCACACGCCGGCGGCAGCGGTACTCACACAGGGTGTGCTGTCGCTGGCACTGGCGGTGTCCGGCTCGTTCACCCAGCTGGCGCTGCTGTCGATGGTCACCCGGCTGTTCGCCTACATCGGCACCGCGGCGGCCGTGATCGTGCTGGCGCGGCGTTACCGGCAGCGCACCGAGACCTTGCGCCTGCCGGGGGGCCCACTCATTCCCGTTGCCGCGATCCTGTTGTCGCTGGGCCTGCTGGCCAGCGCCAGCTGGCAGAATCTGGCCGCCGCCGCAGTCGCGCTGCTGGTGGGCTGTGCGTTCTATCTGTTCCCGCGCAAGCCGGCATGAGGCTTTCGCAGCGCACTCGCGCAGCGCTCACGCAGACCTAACCGCGCACACCCAACGCTGCGGCCATCACCCGATGGGAGCCTGCGATGAAGCTGCGCCGTGTCTACAGCACACCCGATCTGGAAGGCGCGCAACGTGCGCTGCACGCTGCACGTCGCGCAGGCATCGACAACGAAGCGCTGTCGTTGATTGCACGCTCGGACATCGAACTGCACGACGTCCCTGACGATCGCAAGGAAGCCAAGACCGACTTCGTTCCCGCCGCAGCACGTGGTGCGGCAACCGGCGGCGCCGCGGGCCTGGTTGCGGGGCTGGTCGCGGTGGCGGTACCGCCAATCGGCCTGACCCTTGCCGGCGCAGGCGTCATGGCATTGGCAGGCGCACTGGTGGGCAGCTGGTCGGCGGCCCTGGTCGGTGCCACGGTGCCCGATCCGATCCGCCGCCAGTTCGAGGACGAGATCGAAGCGGGCAGGGTGCTGGTGGTCATCGATGCGGACGAGTCTGCCCTCCAGGCGGCCGACACGGCTGTGCTCGCTGCAGGAGCCAAGCCCCTGCCTTACGAAGCTGCATCGGCCGCCAGCTGATGCAGCAAGGGGCGCTGTTCCAACACCGTGCGCGCGCGCACATCCGTCTTGATCAGCTCCTCACCCGGCATGCCGCGTCGTTAACATGTCGCCCACTAAGTTGAGCCTCACTTTCGAAACGATGGAGACGCGCATGAATGTGCCGTACCAGATTCCGGGCCGCGCACCGGACGAAGACCGTAGTCAGAACATCTCGACGTATTGGCGCGAGCGGTTCACCGAAGAACCCTACTACACCGAAGGCGATCGCTTCGAAGATTATGAGGGCGCCTACCTGGCGGGCCACGAGGCACGTATCCGCGATAACGCGCGCGCCTACGACCAGGTGGAGGCCGAGCTGCATCGCGATTGGGAGGCCAAGCGCGGCACATCGTCGCTGAGCTGGAGCAAGGCGCGTCATGCGGTGAAGCGGGCCTGGGAAAACGCTGCAGACTTCGTCAGCGGCGACTCGTCGCCCAAGCGCTGATGCAACTGATACGACAACGCCACCGTCATGGTGGCGTTGTCGTTGGTGCAGCCAGCGCGGCGTCTCAGTCCAGCGCTGGCGGCACCGCATGCGATACGCGCGAGGCAGCCGAGACATCCATCGCATCGCGGGTATTTTTCTGCACCGCAACCGCACCGAACAGGCTCAATGCGTAGGCCATCGCGTAGAAACCTTTTTCGCTCAGGAGCAAGCTGGCGTTGAACAAGCCGATCGTCAGCAGCACCAGCGCGATGATCAGCGAGAACCAGCAGATGGCGTAGTACAAGCCAGTGACCGGGATGCCATCGGCGCGATCACGCACGCTTTTCTGCAACGATACCGATGCGAACAGGCCGAACAACAGCAAGGTGAAGTAGTAACCCTTTTCGTTGAGCAGCATCTGCGCATTCCACAGGCCGATCAGATATGCCGCGCTGCCCAGCAGCAAGGCGGCCCAGGATGCGGCAACGAAAGCGGGCGAGGTTTTTTGCGTGGCCATGGAAACTCCTTTTCATGGTGATATTTCATGGTGAAACAGCGATGTGAGACGCGTCCGCCCTGCGGAGAGTGATCTGCGACAAGGGCGGCCTCGGCAGCGTCGTGTAAGGTACTTGAAAACCCAACGCGGCACACGTTGCGGGAGGGCTGCAGCGTGGTCGTGCCCATCCCCTGGAGGACCCCATGTCTGTCCGACGTCTGCTTGCCCTGGCCTGCTCGGCCACCCTGTTCGCCACCGGCGCTGCTCTGGCCGAACCGGCAGCCGCCCCCGCGGCATCCATCCCCAAGGCGCAATGGCCGTTCCAGGCGACTGTCGTCGCCGATTTCGACGAGCCCTGGGCGATGAGCTTTCTGCCCGATGGCACGCTGCTGGTCAGCGAGAAGCGCGGCGCGCTGATGCGCCTGGATACCAGGACAAAGCGCAAACGCGCCATCACCGGCGTGCCCACCGTCGCCTACGGCGGGCAGGGTGGCTTCGGCGATGTGGTCCCGCACCCGAATTTCAGCAAGAACGGCTTGGTCTACCTGAGCTACGCCGAGCTCGGCCAGAACAATACACGCGGCGGCGCCGTCGCCCGCGCCAAGCTCACCCTGGACGCCAACGGCGGTGGCACGCTGAGCGGCTTGCAAGTGATCTGGCGACAGGTTCCCTACGTGAGTGGCAACGGTCACTTCGGTCACCGGATCGCATTCGGCAAAGACGGCAAACTGTGGATCACCTCCAGCGAACGCCAGCGGTTCGATCCCGCACAGGACATGAAGTCCAACCTCGGCAAGCTGATCCGCCTCAACGACGATGGCAGCGTCCCGGCCGACAACCCGTTCGCCGCACAGGGCGGTGTGGCCGCACAGGTCTGGTCGTTGGGTCATCGCAACCTGCTCGGCATTGCCTTCGACGCCAAGGGCCAGTTGTGGGAACACGAAATGGGGCCGGCAGGCGGCGATGAGCTCAACCTGATTCAGCGCGGCGCCAACTATGGCTACCCGATCGTGTCCAATGGCGACCATTACGATGGCAGGCCGATTCCCGACCACAACACACGACCCGAGTTTGCGGCCCCCAAGATCAGCTGGACGCCGGTGATTTCGCCGGCCGGCTTCGTCATCTACAACGGCAAGCAATTCCCGGCCTGGCGCGGTAACGGATTCATCGGCGGACTCTCGTCCAGGGCCCTGGTGCGGGTGTCGCTGGGCGATCAGCCAACCGAACTTGCGCGCTACGACATGGAAGCGCGCATCCGTGAAGTGGAGCAGGGCCCCGATGGCGCACTGTGGTTACTCGAAGACGAGGCCAGTGGCAGCACCGGGCGCCTGCTCAAGCTGACGCCCAAGAGCAGGGCGGCAGTCGACAACGACGCGTAAGCAGCTGAGTCGGTCAAAGGGGGGCACCGCCTGCGCGTCGAAGGATTGCGCAGGCGGTGCAGTATCGGACGCTCGCACAGGCGCCTGTGCCCGAAGCAACCGATCAGCGCCTGCGCAGCCACCGGTCGCACGCGGCCGGCAGTCGCAAGGGTATTCATCACACCGATACTTTGGTCCTTGGCGCGCCGTCCGCGTTTCCCTGACGGCTGCGCGCCCTGTTTCGTTTTGCCGCTCCGGCTGCGCATCGCCGTGACCTTGCTGAGGCCCGCATTCCCGGCATCACCGCGCAAGCGGTCGACGCTGCGCCGTCATCGCATTGCCCCACGGCGCGCTCAGCCGCCGAGCAACTCGAAGCTCACTGCCTCGCCATTCTTGGCCGATGCGCAGACCCAGACATCGAATGCTCCCGGCTCGGCGGCGAACAGCCCCTTGGGATTGGTGAAGGCCAGTGCATCGCGTGCAAGGGTGAACACGACATCCGCGCTTTCGCCAGGCTGCAGCAACACCTTGCGGAATCCCTTGAGTTCGCGCACCGGGCGTACCCGGCTGCCCACGCGGTCGTGCACGTACAGTTGCACCACTTCCTCGCCGGCCACATCGCCGGTGTTGGTCACACGGGTGGTAATGGTGAGCGTGTCGTCCCAGCCCAGGCGTGCGGTGCTCAACTGCGGTTGTGCATAGGCGAAGGTGGTGTAGCTCAGTCCGTGACCGAACGGGTACAGCGGCTCGTTCGGCATTTCGCGCCAGCGCGCCTTGTACTCGGACAAGGTCGGCAGCTCCGGGCGGCCGGTGCGCAGATGGTTGTAGAAATACGGTTGCTGCCCGGTCGCTTGCGGGAAGCTGATCGGCAGGCGCGCGGACGGGTTGTAATCGCCGAACAGCACATCGGCCACGCCGGTGCCGGTCTGGGTACCCAGATACCAGGTCACCGCAATCGCCTGCGCATCGCGCACCGCGCCAGTCAGCGCCAGCGCCCGGCCGTTGCGCAGCAGCACCACCACCGGCGTCCCGGTGGCGGCGACGGCTTCGGCCAACGCCTGCTGCGCCGGCGGCAAGGTGATCTCGGTGCGCGACTGCGCTTCGCCGCTGTAACGCTGCGGCTCGCCCAGTGCCAGCACCACCACATCGGCGGCCTGCGCGGCGTCGATGGCTGCGGAGATGCCGCCCGGCAGTGCGTCTTCCAGGCCGCAGCCGGCCACCACGCTCAGATACTCGTCGGCGACCACCGCACGCACGCCCTGCTCCAGGGTCACGTAACGTGCCTTGTCGCCGAACAGCGTCCAGCAGCCTTCGATGTTTTCGCGGTCCTGCACGAACGGCCCGATCAACGCGATCCGCTGCCCGCTCTTCTTCAACGGCAGCACGGCATCGTCGTTCTTCAGCAGCACGATCGAACGCCGCGCCGCATCGCGCGACAGCGCATCGTGCGCGGCCAGGTGGGCGGTGTCGGCTTCGCGCGCCGGATCCAGCGAGCGATACGGATTGTCGAACAGGCCGATGGCCTCTTTCAGCTGCAGGATGCGCCGCACGCTGGCATCCAGCGCGGCCATCGGTACTTCGCCACTTTCCACCAGCGAAGGCAGGTGCGCGGCATAGAAACCGCTCTGCATGCTCAGGTCCAGCCCGGCCAGAAACGCCTTGCTGGTCGCATCGCGCTCGTCGGCGGCATAGCCGTGCGCGATCAGCTCCATGTCGGCGGTGTAGTCGGAAATCACCACGCCCGGGAACTGCCACTCGCCGCGCAGGATCTCGGTGAGCAACTCATGGTTGGCGCTGGCCGGTATGCCATTGATGTCGTTGAAAGAGGACATCACCGCCAATGCGCCGGCATCCAGTGCGGCCTTGAACGGCGGCAGATGCACATCGCGCAGCGTCTGCGGTGCGATGTCCACTGTGTTGTATTCCATGCCCGCGGCGACCGCGCCATAGGCTGCAAAGTGCTTGGGCGTGGCCAGCAGTGAGTCGGCGGCGGTCAGGTCGCCGCCCTGGAAGCCGCGTACGCGCGCGGCGGCGAAAGCCATGCCCAGCACGACGTCCTCGCCGGCGCCCTCGGCACCGCGGCCCCAGCGCTGGTCGCGGGCGATGTCCACCGCCGGCGCGTAGGTCCAGTGCAGGCCGGCAGCCGTGGCCTCGACCGCAGTGGCACGCGCGGTGCGCTCGGCCAGCGCGGGCTCGAAACTGGCCGCCTCGCCCAGCGGGATCGGGAACACCGTGCGCATGCCGTGGATCACGTCGGCGGCCAGGATCACCGGGATGCCCAACCGGCTCTCTTCCACCGCCACTTTCTGAATCTTTGCGCCCAGTGCGGCACCCACGCCATTGAACAGCGAGCCGACCCGCCCCTGGCGAACCTGCTGCAACACTTCGTCGGCGTTGCGCACGTTGGCTTCGGGATTCACGTCCGGCGCGAACGGCCGCACCATGTCGGCGAACACACCCAACTGTCCGACCTTCTCTTCGACGGTCATCCGGGCAATCAGGGTTTCGATGCGATCAGCAGCCATGAGATCCTTGAGAAAACGTTTACATGGCCGGCAATTCTAGCCTGCCGTGGCCGCGCAGATGCAAGTGGCGGGAGGCGAAAGCCGGGTCTGGGGTGTTGTCGAGCACGGTTTGGCCACGCTGACCCAGGATCGTGGCCAAACCGTGCCTCGGTTGCGCCGCCCCTTCCCCGGATGGCACGGACCGGACACTGCGCAGCGCGACCACCGCACGCGCTCGCGCCCGGCGCGAGCAGCGGTCAGAGCGCCTGCCCCCGTTCGATGATCACCCCCACCGCCTGCGCGCCGCGCACCGCGCCGGGCTTGCTGAGCTTGAGCCGCAGCCAGCGCACCCCGAACTCCTCCAGCACGATCGCCGCGCAGCGTTCGGCCAGGGTCTCCACCAGTCCGAACTCGGAGGCTTCGACAAATGCGATCAGGCGCTTGCTCACCGCCTTGTAGTTCAGCGTATCGGCGATCGCGTCGCTGGCCGCCGGCACCCGGTTGTCGAAGCCCATCTCCAGATCGAACCGCAGCGTCTGGCGGATCCGCCGCTCCCAGTCGTAGATGCCGATCAGCGCATCGATTTCCAGACCTTCGATAAACACTTTGTCCATGGGGATTCGGGATTCGGGACTCGGGATTCGGGATTGGCAAGAGCAGAACACATCAGGCGAGAACGGGCTGCTACGAATCCCGAATCCCAACTCCCGAATCCCGCGCCACCACCAGTGGCGGCAGCGCAGCCATATCCCAGCGCGGCGTCACATGCACCGCCGCGTCGGCGTGTTCGCCGGCCTGCAGCCGCAGCGCGCCGGCAAAGGCGATCATCGCGCCATTGTCGGTGCACAGGGCCGGGCGCGGAAAGCAGACCCGGCCGCCACGGCGTTGCGCGGCCTCCTGCAGTTGCGCGCGCAGGCGCTTGTTGGCACCCACGCCACCGGCCACCACCAGCGTATTGCAGCCGGCTGCGTCCAGCGCGCGCAGGCATTTGATCGCCAGTGTCTCCACCACCGCGTCCTCGAAACCGCGGGCGATGTCGGCGCGGGTGGTATCGGACTGGTCGCTGGACCGCCAGGCCAGCAACACCTGGGTCTTGAGCCCGCTGAAGCTGAAATCCAGCCCCGGCCGGTCGGTCATCGGCCGCGCGAACCTGTAGCGTCCGGGCGTGCCGGTTTCGGCCAGCGCCGCCAGCTGCGGGCCGCCTGGGTACGGCAGGCCCATCATCTTGGCGGTCTTGTCGAAGGCCTCGCCGGCCGCATCGTCCAGGGTCTCGCCCAGCACCTCATAGCTGCCCAGCGCCTTCACCGATACCAGCTGGGTGTGGCCGCCCGACACCAGCAGGGCCACGAACGGTGGCTGCGGCGGGTCGTCTTCCATCAGCGGCGCCAGCAGGTGCCCTTCCATATGGTGTACGCCGATGGCAGGCACCTCCAGTGCCCATGCCAATGAGCGCGCCACCCCGGCGCCAACCAACAGGGCTCCCACCAGGCCGGGACCGGCGGTGTAGGCCACGCCATCGAGCTCGTCGATCCCCAGCCCGGCCTCGGCCAGGGTCTGGCGGATCAGCGGCAGCAACTTGCGCACATGGTCGCGGCTGGCCAACTCCGGCACCACCCCGCCGTACTCGGCATGCAGCGCGATCTGGCTGTACACCGCATGGGCGCGCAATGCCGCCACCCCGTTCAGGGCGGTGTCGTAGACCGCCACACCGGTCTCATCGCATGATGATTCGATCCCAAGGACTTTCACGGCAACTCGGCAGAAGAAGGCGTGCGGGCATTTTCGCAGCTTTTTCGCTGCGCAGATTGGCCTTGCGCAGATTCGGCGCCGCCATGGGAGCAGCCCGGAACCGCGCGTGGACGCAGCCTCCGCATGGCGGCCCCGGGCGATTTTCGCTTGGGGCTTGCAGGTCGTTGGCAAGTCGTTATAATGCGCGGCTCGCCGGGGCAACCCGGAAATTCCGTCACGCGAGTCCGCTCGCACCCGCCCGGGGCTCCCGGACGGAAAAATCCCTATCTGGAGAACACATGCCCAGCGTTAAAGTCCGCGAGAACGAGCCCTTCGAATTTGCGCTCCGTCGTTTCAAGCGCACCTGCGAAAAGGCCGGCGTGCTGGCCGAAACCCGCAAGCGCGAGTTCTACGAAAAGCCGACCCAGGAGCGTAAGCGCAAGGCTGCCGCTGCCGTGAAGCGTCAGCTGCGTCGTTCCTCGCGCGACGTCACCAAGCGCCAGCGCTTGTACTGATCGAACGCGGTTCCTTGCCGTCGGGTGAGCGCTGCAGGCGCGACCCGGCGGGATCGGACCCAGGAGCCGGCACGCGCAAGCGTCGCCGGCTTTTTGCATTGGCCCTTCGGCATCCGCGCGCACTCTGTCACGCGGCGCCAGCCCGCGAGCGGCCATCGCCCCGATCCCTGCCGGTGCGCCTGTCCAGGTGCATCGGCCTTCATCATCTGCAATCTCAGGAGTTACAGCATGCCCCTCAAGCAGCAGCTTACCGACGACATGAAGGCCGCGATGAAGTCCGGCGACAAGCACAGCCTGGGCGTGATCCGGCTGATCAACGCCGCGATCAAGCAGAAGGAAGTGGACGAGCGCATCGAGATGGACGATGCCGCCGTCATCGCCGTGCTCGACAAGATGGTCAAGCAGCGCAAGGACTCGGTGACCCAATACGAAGGCGCCTCCCGCGCGGACCTGGCGCAGATCGAGCGCGAGGAAATCGTGGTGATCGAGCGCTACCTGCCGGCCAAGATGGGCGAAGCCGAGATCGTGGCCGCCATCCAGGCCGCGATCGCGGAGACCGGTGCCAGCAGCCCGGCCGACATCGGCAAGCTGATGGCCGCGCTCAAGCCCAGACTCGCCGGTCAGGCCGACATGGGTCTGGTCTCCACGCTGGTGAAGCAGCAGCTGGCAGGCTGACGCAGTCGATCCACCTGCCCTGTGCATCTGCCAGGGCAGGCGCGCGTGGCGCTGGCGAAGCGCGGCTACCGCGTCACCGAACGTGCTGTTGATGCCCAATTCTGCTGCGCGTGCCGCCGGCCGGCGCACGCGCAGCAGCATGCCGCAGGCGCGCGGCTTTCACCGTATCTTCGATCGAGCCCTGCTAGAACGAAGACGCCAGCGCAGGCGCGGGCCAGGCACTCCGCATACCGGTCTGGCTCCATGCCACCTGCGTGCGCGACGGTATGCGCCAGGGATCTTGCCGGTGACGACACTTTCCACCGAACACCTGCAGAAACATCTGACCCGCCTGCAGCGTAGCCTGCCGATGGCGCTGTTCAACCGCTTTCTCGAGATCGACGTGATGACGCAGGCCGCGTCGCTGTCGTTCTACGCGCTGCTTTCGCTGGCACCGCTGCTGGTGCTGCTGCTGTGGCTGACCGCCTCGCTGTATCCGCCTGCGCAGGAAGCACTGGTGCAGCAGATCGCGCAATTGGCCGGCGGCAGCGCTGCCGAGGTGGCCGACACGGTGATTCGCAATGCCACCGACCAACCCGGCATCGGCTCGCTGGCCGGCCTGTGGAGTACCTTGCTGCTGTTCATCGGCGCCACTGCCGTGTTCGCGC
This sequence comes from Xanthomonas sp. NCPPB 1067, assembly GCF_020783795.1. NCBI lineage: Bacteria > Pseudomonadati > Pseudomonadota > Gammaproteobacteria > Lysobacterales > Lysobacteraceae > Xanthomonas > Xanthomonas sp. NCPPB 1067. The sequence goes on along the minus strand of NZ_JAJGQG010000002.1, from coordinate 17,970 downwards.
AATTGCAGAACGCGCTGAACCTGATCTTCCGCACCGACAAGCAACGCCTGGATGGCATCATGGCGTGGCTGAAGAAGCGCGTGTTCTCCTTCGGCGTGATCCTGGCGCTGGGTTTTCTGCTGATCGTCTCGATGATCGCCACTACCGCCTTGCAGGTGGTGTTCGCGCGGCTGCCCTCCGTCCTCCCGGCGGTGGGCTATGTGACCACGCTGGCGCTGTACTCGCTGGCCTTCGCATTCCTGTACCGCTATCTGCCCGATCGCACCGTGAACTGGCGGCAGGCCTTCGTCGGCGGGGTCATTACCGCCCTGCTGTTCGCGCTGGGGCGCTACGCCATCGGCGTGTACATCGCCACGGCCGCGCCGGGCAGCGCCTATGGCTCGATGGGCACCCTGGTGATCCTGCTGGTGTGGATGTACTACGCCTCGGTGGTGTTCTTCACCGGCGCGCTGCTGACCGCGGTGATCGACGAACGCGTGCGTTCGCACCGCAAGCTGCGCGAGGCCGGGGTGGATCCGGACCACCCGCCCGCCACCGTCGTCATGCCCGAACCCGATGCAGCACCCAGACCCGACCCGGCGACGCGCAGCTGACGCGCGCAGACCAGGTGCACTGCACTTGAGAAACGCAGACGTCGGCGCCGCCTGAATCAGGCCGGCGCCGGCCGCTGGGATATCCTAGTGGGATGGCCCGCATCCCCGACGCATTCATCGACGAACTGCTTGCACGTACCGACATCGTCGAGGTCGTGGGTGGTCGGGTGCCGCTCAAACGCCAGGGCAAGGAGTATTCGGCGCGTTGCCCGTTCCACGACGAGCGCTCGGCCTCGTTCACGGTCTCGCCGACCAAGCAGTTCTATCACTGCTTCGGCTGCGGCGCGCATGGCACCGCGATCAGCTTCCTGATGAACTACGACCGCCTGGAGTTCCTCGACGCGGTCGACGAGCTGGCCAAGCGCGCCGGCATGGAGATCCCGCGCGACACCCAGCAGCGCAGCCCGCAGCAGCAGGACGACAGTCGCGAGCTGTACTCGGCACTGGAGGCGGCGACCAAGTTCTTCCAGCGCCAGCTCGAGGGCAACCCGCGCGCTGCCGACTACCTGGACGGGCGCGGTGTGGACGCCGACAACCGCGCGCGCTTCCAGATCGGTTATGCGCCCGATGGCTACAGCGCATTGAAGGACACCCTGGGCACCGACGCGCGCCGCCTGAACGTGCTCGAACGCGCCGGGCTGTTCTCCAAGAACGACCGCGGCCATGTCTACGACAAGTTCCGCGACCGGGTGATGTTCCCGATCTTCGACCGCCGCGGCCGCGTGATCGCCTTCGGCGGGCGCATCCTGGGCGCCCCGGCCGATGGCCGCGATCCGGGCCCGAAATACCTCAACTCGCCGGAAACCGCGCTGTTCCACAAGGGGCGCGAACTCTACGGCCTGTGGCAGGTGCGCCAGGCCAACCAGAAGATCGAGCGACTGATCGTGGTGGAGGGTTACATGGACGTGGTCTCGCTGTTCCAGTTCGGCGTGACCCAGGCGGTGGCCACACTGGGCACGGCAACCACGCCGGAACATGCCGAGCTGCTGTTCCGTAACGCACCGGACGTGTATTTCTGTTTCGACGGCGACAACGCCGGGCGCAAGGCCGGCTGGCGCGCACTCGAGTCGGTGCTGCCGCGCATGAAAGATGGTCGCCAGGCCTTCTTCCTGTTCCTGCCCGATGGTGAGGACCCGGACACCATCGTGCGCAAGGAAGGCGCGCAGGCCTTCGATGCGCGCCTGAAACAGGCCACTCCTCTGTCGCAGTTCTTCTTCGACGAGATGTCGCGGCAGATCAACCTGCACACGCTCGATGGCAAGGCACGCCTGGCCGAGCGCGCACGCCCGATGCTGGCGCAGATTCCCGACGGTGCGTTCGGCGATCTGATGCGGCAGGAACTGGCACGCATGACCGGCGTCGGCGCCTCGCCCAGTTCGCCTGGTCAGGGCGCCTCGCCCCAGGCGCGTGTGCCCGCGCGCGTGGGCGCGCCGGTGCAGCGGCGCAGCCTGGTGCGCGCCTCGATCGCAATCCTGCTGCAGCAACCCTCGCTGGCCATGGGCCTGGACCGCCATCACGATCTGGCCGGGCTGCGCCTGCCCGGCGTGGAGCTGTTGATCGAGTTGCTGGACCTCGTGCAGCAGCGCCCGGAAATCAGCACCGGCGCGTTGCTGGAACACTTCGCCGAACGCGACGAGCAGGCCGCCTTGCAGAAGCTCGCCGCGCAGGCGATGCCTGGCGACGAGCAGAGCTGGGCCATGGAATTGCACGACGCCATTGCCCAACTGGAAAAGCAACTGCTGCAGCAACGCCTGGAGGAATTGCAGGCCAAGCAGCGCGCGCAAGGCCTGGACGACACCGACAAGTACGAGCTGCGCGAGCTGCTCAAGGCGCGAGCGGCCTTGTGATGCGCCGCCGGATGCGCCACGCGCTCTGGATGATCGCGCTGCTCGGCGACGTTGCCGCGGCGCAGACGGCACCGGCCTGGATCCGCCACGATGTGCTCACCTCCGGCCAACCGACCCCCGCGCAACTGCGCGCTGCCGCAGCGGACGGTGTCACCACCGTCATCGATCTACGTGCACCCGACGAACCACGCGGTTACGACGAAGCACGCGTTGCCGAGTCGCTCGGCCTGCGCTACGTGCGCCTGCCGATCCGCAATGCAGACGCACTCACCCCCGAGGCAGTACGCGCGCTACGGCGCAGCCTGAATCAACAATCGCGTGGCCAGGTGTTACTGCATTGCGCCAGCGGCAATCGCGTTGGCGCGCTAGTGGCCCTGCTCGCAGCGCGCGACGGCGCCAGCACGGATCAGGCCCTGCAGCTTGGGCGCAATGCCGGCATGCAGCCGTCGTTGGAACCGGCCGTACGCAGGCAACTGGACGCTGCCCCGCAACGCTGAGGCAGTGGCGCAGGCGGCGGCGATCTGCCGGCCGCAGGACCTGCCCGTACGCGTCGTAGAATGATCCGCTCCAGGCGCACGATCGCGCGACACCGTCGATACCTCGATGAAGAAGCTGCTGGCGCGGTTGCGCATAGATCCTTTCACCCGCGCGCTGCTGTGCACGGTCACGCTCGCCTCGCTGCTGCCGGTCCGGGGCTCGGCCGCCAGGATCATGGACGATGTCACCGACGTGGCGATCGCGGCGCTGTTCTTCCTGCATGGCGCGCGGCTCTCGCGCGAAGCGGTCAAGGCCGGCGCACTGCATTGGCGGCTGCACCTGGTGATCCTGGCCTGTACGTTCGTGCTGTTTCCGTTGCTCGGGCTGCTGTTCCGGCCACTGGCCCATCTCGCACTGACGCCGCAGCTGTATGTCGGAGTGCTGTTCCTGTGCGCGCTGCCGTCCACGGTGCAGTCTTCGATCGCCTTCACCTCGATGGCGCGCGGCAACGTCCCGGCAGCGGTCTGCGCCGCATCGCTTTCCAGTCTGCTGGGTGTGTTCTTCACCCCACTGCTGATGGGCGCAATGGTCGGCAGCCAGGGCGCGATGGCGCATCCGGCCGATGCGATCGGCAAGATCCTGCTGCAATTGCTGGTTCCGTTCCTGGCCGGCCATTTCCTGCGTCCATGGATCGGCGGCTGGGTCGAGCGGCATCGCGCGGTGCTGCGCTATACCGATCAGGGCACCATCCTGCTGGTGGTCTATACCGCCTTCAGCGCCTCGGTGAACGAAGGCCTGTGGCAACAGACCCCGCTGCCGGCGCTGCTCGCAGTGCTGGGGATCGCGGCTGCATTGCTCGCAGTGGCGATGACATCGATCGTGTTTCTGGCACGGCGCCTGCGCTTCAGCCGTGCCGACGAGATCGCCATCGTCTTCTGCGGTTCGAAGAAGAGCCTGGCCACCGGCATTCCGATGGCCAAGGTGATGTTCGCAGGCGGTGGCCTTGGCGCGATCGTGTTGCCGATCATGCTGTACCACCAACTGCAGCTGATCGTCTGCGCCTTCGTGGCGGCACGCTACGCACGCACCACAGCAGCCGACCCGCAGCCGGATGGCGGGCAGCATTGACTCCATGCCCGTGCACCGCACGCAGCACAACCTGCGGGCTGCTGCGCTGGGGGTGACACCGATTCGCATTGCCTGCGTCCGCCGAGCGCGAGCAGGGATACAACGGTACTGACGAGCCATACGCCGGTGCAAGGCGATGTGATGGAGCGCTCACTCCCCTGCTGCCCTCCATGGTGATTGTCATGACGTTGTCCACCCGACGTTCTGTTCCATGCGTGTTCGCGCTGCTGGCGACACTCGCGACGCTGAGCGGCTGCGATAAACCGGCTACACCCGCCGTGCCGGCGCAGCCGAAGGCGACCGCACTTGCTGCCGCGCCCGGTATCGCCTGGCGCGAAGGCGATATCGACGCCGCCTTCGACCAAGCCAAACAGAGCGGCAAGCCGCTGCTGCTGTATTGGGGAGCGGTCTGGTGCCACCCCTGCAATGTGCTCAAGGCCACCGTGTTCAAGGATCCGGCCTTCATCGCAAGCACGCAGCAGTTCATCGCCGTGCATCTGGATGGCGACCTGGAAGAGGCGCACATCTGGGGCGATCGCTTCGGTATCAGGGGCTATCCCACAATCATTCTGCTGCGCCCGGACCGCAGCGAGATCACCCGCCTGTCCGGCATCGACAGCAGCGCACATCTGGTCGCTGCGCTGAGCGCCGCAGCAAAGAGCACCGGCTCGGCCAAGCAACTGCTGGATAAGGCACTGCACACGCCGCGGGAGCTCACTGCCGAGGACTGGGAGGTGCTCAGCAACTACGATTGGTTCGTCGACGCACAGATGGTCAAGGACAAGGACAAAGCCAAGGTCCTTACCCAACTGAGCGAGGCCGCGCCGAGCCCTGCTCTGCAGCACCGGTTTGCGCTGCTGACGCTCCACTTTGCGAAGAACCCCACCCCGGGCGAACCGGTGTATCGCGGACTGCTGGACGCGCTGCTCACCGATCCGACAGAACTGCACCGCAATCTAGGAACGGTCAACGAGATCGCCGACCGTCTGGTCATGGCCGTCAGCAGCGACACGGCCGAACGGAGCAGATCCTCCAAGGCCCTGTTGCAAGCGCTGGACAAGGCCTACGCCGATCCCACCCTGCCACTTCTCGACCGGCTGGACACCGTCTACTCACATATCGCACTTGCTCGTCTGGCCCAGGGCCAGCCCGCCGAGGGCAAACCGGACAGTCCGCCGCTCCCCAAGGAGGTGGTCGAGCTGGTCCATCGACGCGTGCAATGGGCCACCGATCAGCCTGTGAGCGATGAAGAGCGCCTTGTCGTCATCGATAATGCGACATCGATCCTGGGCGAGATCCAAGACCACAGCGGTGCCGAGCAATTGTTGCTGGCAGAACTGCCTCGCAGCAAGACGCCGTCTCACTACATGTTTGATCTGGCCGAACTGGCCGAACGACGTGGCGACCCCAAGACCACGCTGTCCTGGTACAGGAAAAAATACGAAAGCGCGCAAGGCGAGATCGCCCGCCTGCAGGCGGCCGTACCGTACATCGAGGCGTTGATCCGGCTCCGCCCCGGCGATGCAGCCGACATCGAAGCCGCTGCCGGCCAGGTCATCGATGTCGTGAACGCGCAGCCAGACAGTTATCGCAAACGCTATCGCGCGGACTTCACCGAGTTCGGCAAGAAGCTCAAGGCATGGAGCGAGCAGCATCGTCCGGAAGGCGGCGCGGTGCTGACCCGACTGCAGCAGAAAGCAAGGTCCGGCTGCAAGGACATGCAGCCCAGCGACTGCGCAAGCTGGTTGAGTTGAGCCTGCGCAATCTGGTTGCATGCGGCGCCGGCACACGGCGGTCGGCGCCGCTAGCGCACCCAGGGCAGCAACAGGTGATCCACCATCAGGAATGCGAACAGCGCCATCAGATAGACGATGGAATAACCGAACATCTTCATCGAGAACAGCTCGTCCGGCGGATCGAGCATGCGCCATGCATACCAGAGAAACACCGCGTTCAGGACCAGCGCGCCGCCCAGGTAGAACACCCCGCTCATGCCCACCGCCACCGGCAGCAGGGTCACGATCGCCAGCGCGATCGTGTACGCCAGGATCTGCTTGCGCGTATGCGGCACGCCGTGGGTCACCGGCAACATCGGGATCGCCGCCTTGGCGTAGTCGGCGCGACGGAAGATCGCCAGCGCCCAGAAATGCGGCGGCGTCCAGATGAAGATGATCAGCACCAGCAGCGAGGCATTGACCCAGTCGGCGCTGGTCGGCAACCCGGTCACCGCGGCCCAGCCCAGCATCGGCGGCGTGGCGCCGGCCAGGCCGCCGATCACGATGTTCTGCGAGGTCGCACGCTTCAGGTAGACGGTGTAGATCACCGCATAACCGATCAACGAGGCGAACGTGAGCACTGCGGTGATGACATTGACCCAGACCACCAGGATGGTCATGGAGATCACGATCAGCGCGCTGGCAAACACCAGCACCTGCCATGGCCGCACCTTGCCCACCACCAACGGTCGCCACGAGGTGCGCGCCATCTGTGCGTCGATCTTGGCGTCGAGCAATTGATTGATCGCCGCAGCCGCCGAGGCGGCCAGCCAGATTCCCAGGAACCCGAGTGCACCGGTGCGTACCTGCACCCAGGTCGGCATGCCGGGAATGGCCAGGAACATGCCCACCAACGCGGTGAACACGATCAGTGCCACCACCTTGGGTTTGGTCAGATCCCAGTAATCGCGTGCGCTGACGGCCATGCTCACTCCGGCGCGCGCAGCCGCGCCAGCAACGAGACCAGCACGAACAGCAACGCCACTGCGCCGCCGTTGTGCATGACCGAGACCTCCAGCGGCAGCGCCAGCTTCACGTTGAGCATGCCCAGCGTCACCTGCACGGCCACCAGCACCGCCAGCGCGCCTGCCCACACCCGCATGCCCGGCGAGCGCGAAAGCCGCCACGCCAGCCACCACAGGTACAACGCGGTCGCGATCGCCCACAAGCGGTGCGCCATCTGGATGGCGATACGCGCCGCGCCATCGAGCACCCCACCTTCGTAATCCACGCCGATACCGCGCCACAGCGTGAAGCCCTCGCGGAAGTCGTGTGGCGGCCACCACTGGCTGACACAGCGCGGGAAGTTGTCGGCCGACCAGCTGCCGCCACCACAGGCCAGCGCGGCATAGTTGGCGCTGACCCAGCCGCCCAGCGCGATCTGCAGGCCCAGCACCGCCACGCCCAGGCGCAACAGCCATTTCAGCCGCGATGCATCGGCCAGGGTGATCGGCAGATGCGTCGCGCGCCAGGCCATCCACACCAGCAGCGAGAACATCAACATGCCGCCCAGCAGGTGCCCCATCACCACGATGGGCTTGAGCAGCAGCGTCACTGTCCACATGCCCAACAAGGCCTGGAAGATCACGACCGCCAGCGTCAACACCGCCGCGCGTGCCAGGTCGATATTGCTCCAGCGCAATGCCGCCAGCAGCAGGATGGCCTCACCGGCGATCGCCACTCCGAAGGCCACGGTGTGCCAGCCGGACATGTACAGAGGAATCGACAACGCCACCAGCGCTGCGGCCGAGATCACCTGCGCAATGCCCATGCGGCGGCGACGCACCGCCAGCAACGACAACACCAGTACCTCGACACCCAGCGCCCCGGCCAGGAAGCGGTGCACCTGTTCCCGCCAGGCCTTGTGCGACTCCAGCGGACGGATCTTGCTGGCCACATGCGTGTTGGCCTCGTCGTTGCTCTGCGGCCAGGTCACCCGGCCGTAGCAGGTCGGCCAGTCCGGGCAGCTCATGCCGGCATCGGACAGGCGCACGAACGAGCCGAACAGGATCGTGCTCGCGGTGAACAAGGCCGCCAGCCAGGCCATGCGGTGGAAGTGGCGGAACAATGCCGGTGGCGCAAACAGATTCATCGAAACGGGCTCACATCAGCTTCAACAGCTTGACCAGATCCGAGCGCAAGCCGGCCGGGTCGAAGCCCGGGGCATAGCGCAGGATCACGAAGCCATTGGGATCGATCACATACACGGGCACACCAGCCGTATCGGTGGCACGCGGCAATGCCTGGCGCAGGCGGGCATCGTCGCGCAGCACGCGCAATTCCGGCATTGGCGGCAGCCCGGATGGCGGCGCACCGACCCACAGCACCTCTACCTTGTCGGCACGATGCCCGAGCAGTTGCCACACCTTGTCCAGTTCTGCGGCCAGTGCCACGCACTGTCGCGTACAGTCGGTCGGCGGCGCCACCGCGATGCGCCAGACGCGATCGCTCGGCGACCACGCATACGGCTGCCCGTTTGCACGCACCGGCACCAGCGCACGCAAATCGGCAGGCGGCTTCAGCAGCTCGCCGTTGTTGCGCATCGACGCCGGCTGCCATCCAGAGAAGCGCAGCACCCCGGCCAACAGCATCGAGCCGAAGAACAGCGCCGCCAGGGCAATCAGCATTCTGCGGCCGCGTTTGACCGCGTGCGGCGTGGCCGGTGAAGAGGAAGTCATGCCGGCGATTTTCTCATGCCGCAGGCATCAGTGCCCGCGTCGACGGCGACGCCGCGCACGCCAGGTCAGCAGTCCCGCGGTGGTCAATACCGCGATCGCCAGCCCGAACCACTGCACCGCATAACCTAAGTGCCGCGCGGGTGGCAGCGTGTTCGGCAGCATCTGCAGATCGCGTGCATAGCCCACCGGCACCGCCGGATCCAGCCGCAGCACCTGCGACGAAATGTCGCGCCTGCCCAGCGTCTCGCGCACCGCCGCGGGATCCAGCCGGGTGGCCAGCCAGGTAGTCGCAGCGGCAGTGGGCGCCAGCGCAGGACCGATCGCCAGCCCCGCCGATGGCGGCGCGCTCAGCAAACCCTGCACCGCGCGCGTACCACCCAGCGCCGCCAGGGTGGGCAATTGCCGATTGGCCGGCAATGGCAGCCAGCCAAGATCGACCAATAGCGTCTGCGGTAGCCCCTCGACCGCGGCGAGTTGATAGACACGCACACCGGCACGCCCATCGTGCAGCTGGTTGTCCAGCAGGACCTGTTGTGGCAGAAAGCGCACCCGGCCGTTGACCCAGCTCAACGCTTGCGGGCTGGCCAGGGCCTGCACCAGGGTCAACGGCCTCTCCCGCACATGCGCCGCGCGTTCCAGCAGCGCTTCCTTGCTGTGCATGCGCTGCAGCTGCCACTGCCCCAGCGCCGCAAACCCCGCGCTCACCAGCAGCGCCAGCGCCCACCCGAACACCATCGTGTGCTTGCGCATCATGACAAACGACGCGAAAAGGCGTGCAATGCGACGATCACGCCGACGACCACCGGGGCTGCTGTGAACGATTCGCTCAAGACGCTGCTGATTGTCGCCTTCCTGATCGTGATTCTGTGGAACCTGGGTGCCGGCCTCTACTACCTGCTCACCGACCGCGGCCAGACCAAACGCACCGTCAACGCACTCACCTGGCGCATCGGCTTATCGGTCGCCCTGATCGCCATCGTGATCATCGGCATCTACACAGGCTGGATCAAACCGCATGGCGTCGGTCGCTGACGCGGCCGATGGGATTGGGGATTCGGCATTGGGGATTCGTAAGGGCAAAAGCGGATCGCTTTTACGAATCTCGAATCTCCACTCCCGAATCCCCGCCCTCAAAGCACATACACGAACAGGAACAGCGCCAGCCACACCACGTCGACGAAGTGCCAATACCATGCGGCCGCTTCGAAGGCGAAGTGGTTGTCGCGGGTGAAGTGCCCCTTGGCGGCGCGCAGCCACATCACCGCCAGCATGATCGTGCCCAGCAGCACGTGCATGCCGTGGAAGCCGGTCAGCATGAAGAAGGTAGAGCCATAGATCCCCGAACCCAGGGTGAGATTGAGTTCGGTATAGGCGTGGATGTATTCCTCCGCCTGCAGGAACAGGAACACGCAGCCCAATAGCACCGTCAGCCCCAGCCACAGCAGCAGCGCACCACGACGCCCACCTTTCAATGCGTGGTGCGCGATGGTCAGGGTCACGCCCGAGCTGAGCAGGATCAAGGTATTGATCAGCGGCAGCCCCCAGGCCGGGATGGTCTGGAATTGCCCGCCGATCGTGCCCGGGCCGTTGGTCGGCCAGGCGGCCGAGTAGCCATTCCACAGCAGTTCGTTGGTCATCACGCCATCGCCTTCGCCGCCCAGCCAGGGCAACGTCAGCACGCGGGTGTAGAACAGCGCACCGAAGAAGGCGCCGAAGAACATCACCTCGGAGAAGATGAACCACACCATCCCCATGCGGAACGAACCGTCCACCTGACGGTTGTAGTTGCCGGCATTGGACTCGCGAATGACATCGCCGAACCACATGAACAAGGTGGCCAGCAGCATCGCCATGCCGGCGAAGAACGTCCATCGGCCCCAGGCCGCATCGTTGAGCCAGCTGGCCACACCGATCATCATCACGAACATCGCAATCGAGCCGACGAACGGCCATTTGCTCTGGCTCGGGACGAAATACGCATCGGCGTTGGGACTGTGATCGGCCATGGCGTTGCTTCCGTGTCGTGTTGGGTGTGGATGGAGTTATGGAGCGGCGCGTGGCGCACCAGAGGCGCCTGCGCCAGGCAATTGCGAAGTGAGCGCGTCGTTGCGATAAAACGTGTAGGACAGGGTGATCGTGGTCACTTCCGGGGGCAGGGCCGGATCGACGATGAAACGCAGCGGCATGTCGCGTGTCTCGCCGGCTTGCAAGGTCTGCGCAGTGAAGCAGAAGCATTCGGTTTTGTTGAAGTAACCGGAGGCACGCGCCGGTGCGACCGATGGAACGGCGCTACCGACCACTGCACGCGCGCTGTCGTTGCGCGCGAAATACAGGGCTTCGTTGAGTTCTCCGGGCACCACATCCATCGTCATCTGCTCCGGATGGAAGGTCCAGGGCAACTTGGAATTGACTCCCGCATCGAATTCCACCCGCACCGTGCGTTTGCCGGATACGGCCGGCGCGCCGGCGCCTGCGCGCGCGCTTCCCGGCGCCCGCTCCATGCGGATGCCGAAAACCTTTTCGCAGGCGATGCGATACAGCGGCACCAACGAAAACGTCAGCACGAACACACCCAGCACCACGGCAAGCAGCTTGAACAAGCCAGCCGTCGGCGCGGGTGCGGGCGCGCGTGCGTTCATCGGCCGATGACCCCCGACGCAATGAAGCCGATGTAGATCAGCAGTGCGACGACGCCCACGGTGATCGCCGTACGCCGTACGGCACGGCGTTGCTGCGCCTGGCGCTCGGCGGCAGACAGCAAGCGCATTACCGTCGGCTCGGAAGTGGACTCAGTGGCCGATGTCTTCATGCGCAAGATCTCCAGGCTTGATGACCGGCGGCACGGTGAAGGTGTGCGCCGGTGCCGGTGACGGGACCGTCCACTCCAGACCCTTGGCACCTTCCCACGCACGCGCATCGGCCTTGGCGCCGCGACGCAGGGATGCGAACAGAATGCCGGCCATCAGGAACGGCGTGGCGAACATGCCGAATGCGCCGATCGAGCTGATCAGGTTCCAGTCGGCGAACACGACGTTGTAATCGGGAATGCGGCGCGGCATGCCTGCCAGGCCAAGGAAGTGCTGCGGAAAGAACAGCAGGTTGACGAACACCATCGTCCACCAGAAATGGAACTTGGCCCAGGCCTCGTTGTACATATGCCCGGTCCACTTTGGCCACCAGTAGTACACCGCCGCGATCAGCGCAAAGACGGCGCCGGTCACCAGCACGTAGTGGAAGTGCGCCACCACGAAATAGGTATCGTGATACTGGAAGTCGGCCGGGACGATCGCCAGCATCAGGCCGGAGAACCCACCGATGCTGAAGAGGATCACGAACGCCACCGCCCACAGCATCGGCGATTCGAAGGTCAACGAGCCTTTCCACATCGTGCTGACCCAGTTGAACACCTTCACCCCGGTGGGGATGGAAATCAACATGGTGGCGAACATGAAATAGATCTCGCCACCCAGCGGCATGCCCACGGTGAACATGTGGTGGGCCCACACGATGAAGCTCAGGAACGCGATCGCTGCGATCGCGTACACCATCGCCTGATAGCCGAACAGCGGCTTGCGGCTGAAGGTCGGAATGATTTCGCTGACCACGCCGAATGCCGGCAGGATCATGATGTACACCTCCGGGTGCCCGAAGAACCAGAAGATGTGCTGGTACATCACCGGGTCGCCGCCGCCGGCCGCATTGAAGAAACTGGTGCCGAAGAACTTGTCGGTCAGCAGCATGGTCACCGCGCCAGCCAGCACCGGCATCACCGCGATCAGCAGGAAGGCGGTGATCAGCCACGCCCAGCAGAAGATCGGCATCTTCAGCAGGTCGATGCCGGGCGCGCGCATGTTGAGCACGGTGGCGATGATGTTGATCGCACCCATGATCGAGCTGACGCCGGCCACGTGGATGGCGAACACGCTGAAGGCCACGTTGTAGCCGCCTTGCAGCGACAGCGGCGGATACAGCGTCCAGCCACCGGCGGGCGCGCCACCGGGCAGGAACAGCGTCAGCAGCAACAGAGTGAAGGCCACCGGCAGCAACCAGAACGACCAGTTGTTCATGCGCGGCAACGCCATGTCCGGCGCACCGATCTGCAGCGGAATCATCCAGTTCGCCAGACCTACGAAGGCCGGCATCACGCCGCCGAAGATCATCACCAGCGCATGCACGGTGGTCATCTGGTTGAAGAATTCCGGTTTGACGAACTGCAAACCGGGCTCCATCAACTCGGCGCGGATCACCACGCTCATCGCCGCGCCGATGATGAACATCACGAAGGAGAACAGCAGGTACAGCGTGCCGATGTCCTTGTGGTTGGTCGAAAAGAACCAGCGCTCGACGAAACCGGGCTGGTGGTGTCCGTGGTGATCGACTGCGGTATGCGCCATGACGGAACGGCCTCTGCGATGCGGTTGCGTGCGGTTAGAGAGCGGCGGTCGGTGCCGCGGCCGGCGTAACGGGGGCCGGAGCCGCTGCAGGCGCCGGAGCAGCCGGTGGCGGAGCGGCCCCTGCGGGCGGCGTCGCTGCCGGCGCCGCTTCGGCAGCATTGCGACGCGCGGCAAGCCAGCGCTGGAACTCGGCCTTGGGCAAGGCTTCGACCACGATCGGCATGAAGCCATGGTCCTTGCCGCACAGCTCGGCGCACTGCCCGCGATACACGCCCGGCTGTTCGATATTGGTCCAGGCTTCGTTGACGATGCCCGGGATGGCGTCCTGCTTCCAGCCCAGCGCCGGCACCCACCACGCGTGGATCACGTCGTCGGCGGTGATCACGAAACGGATCTTGGTATCGACCGGCAGTACCAAGCGGTTGTCGACGTCGAGCAGATAGTGCGGCTGCGACGCCATGGTCGGGCGCTCACCGCTCTGCCGGATGCGGTCGGACTCGCGCGCGAGCCGGCTGGTGAATTCCACGCCCTTGCCCAGGTATTCGTACTTCCACATCCACTGATAGCCGGTCACCTTCACCGTCATCTCGGATTCGCGCGTGTCGTACATCGCGATCAGCTTGGCCGTCGCCGGCCAGGCCATGGCGATTAGCACCAGCACCGGAATCACCGTCCACAAGACCTCGGCCTGCGTGTTGTGGCTGAACTGCGCGGCCACCGCACCCTTGGACTTGCGGAACTTGAACATCGCATAGCCCATCGCCGCGAACACCAGCGCGCCGATCACGACGCAGACCCAGAGCGCCACCATGTGCGCCTCGTAGGCCATGCGTGCAGTCTGGGTCACCCCGCGGCCCATGTTGAGCTGCCACGCCTTGGGGTCGGCCGACTGCGCCCACGCTGCCGGTGCGGCCGTCAAGGCCATCGCCGCCAGGCTCAATCCGGTAACCATCGACTTCCAGCTGCTGCGTTGCGTCATTGCCTAGACCCTTACGTCATCGGTGACGGCCATTGGCGGCCGCGAGCAAGCGTTTCAGCGTATCTGCCAGTTCCACACGTTCGGCCGGCCCGAGAAAGCTTCCGATCTCGATCTGCCTGCCGCTGCTCACCAACAGTACCCTGTCATCACGTTCCATGCGCAACCGCACCCAGTGCGGATGTGCCCGAAACGCCGGTGGCGCCTGTCCGGACGGAAACACCTCCACAGCGGTGTCGCCTACCCGGATCGCTTCTTCGCGCTCGCCGCTTCGCCACAACTGCCGCAGCGCCAGCGCCACCACACCACTGTGCAACAGGGCGAACACCGGCGCGAATGCATTGCCGGTCCACCACCCCAGGCCCGCAAACAACCACATCGTTCCAGCCAGGACCGCGAACAACAGTACGAACTGCCGGGACGACAGTGCCCGTGGCGGCCGCAAGCGCAATTGCGTCCCGACCCCTTCGGACATCAACGGCAGCACTTCGATCATGGCGACACGCAGCGGACTGCGGGAACAGCCCGATGGTAGACCCGCGCCGACGCAGGCGGCAAGCGTTTCCGGCGATCGCCAATTTGCTGCAGTGCAGCTAAAAGTGCGTCCGAATCAATCACTTCCCGAGGATGGATACCCGCAGCCAGCTGCGCGCACGAGTGCCGATACGGCGATGGGCGACCCACACAAAACGGCAGGAAAGCTGCCGCTTCCACACAAGTGCACAGACGTGCTGGCTCTCTAGAATGAGCGCCGATTCCCAGGCACTTTCCGCATGAACGCTCAGCTCGATCGACCCGCCTCTTCCGCTAGCGCGCGAGCGCTGCTGGCGCCCGAACTCTCTGCCGCTCCGGGCGCATTGCGCGCCGCCATCACCGCCGCCTGGCTCAAGGACGAAGCTGACCACGTGCGCGAACTGCTCGATCAGGCGCGCCTGCCTGCCGCCGAGCAGGCCAAGGTGCAGGCGCTTGCCGCCGATCTGGTCACCCGCGTACGCGCACGGGCGCAGGATCAGGGCGCGATCGAAGCCTTCATGCGCCAATACGACCTGGGCAGCGAAGAAGGTGTGCTGCTGATGTGCGTGGCCGAAGCACTGCTGCGCATTCCCGACCAGGACACTGCAGACAAGCTGATCCGCGACAAGCTTGGCGACGCAGACTGGAAGAAACACATGGGCGGCAGCGACTCGGTGCTGGTCAATGCATCGACCTGGGGCCTGATGCTGACCGGCAGGCTGGTGCAGCTCAACGACCTCACCCGCGCCGATGTGCCCGGCGCGTTCAAACGCCTGATCGGTCGCGTGGGCGAACCGGTCATCCGCCTGGCCGTGCGCCAGGCCATGAAGATCATGGGCCATCAATTCGTGATGGGCCGCACCATCGGCGAAGCGCTGTCGCGTTCGCGCAAGGGCGACAACGCCGACTACCGCTATTCGTTCGACATGCTCGGCGAAGGCGCGTTGACCATGAAGGACGCCCAGCGCTATCTGCAGGCGTATCGCGACGCCATCCACGCCATCGGCCGCAGCGGCAGCTTCGTCGGCACCGATGTGTTCGCCGCTCCCAGCATCTCGATCAAGCTGTCGGCGCTGTATCCCCGCTACGAACACGCCAAGCGTGCGCGGGTGATGGCCGAGCTGGCGCCGGGCGTGCTGGAGCTGGCGCAGTTGGCCAAGTCGTACGGCATCGGCTACACGGTCGATGCCGAAGAAGCCGATCGGCTGGAGCTGTCGCTGGATATCATCGAGGCCACCTTCTCCGATCCCTCGCTGGACGGCTGGGAGGGCTATGGCCTGGCGGTCCAGGCGTACCAGAAGCGCACCCCCTACACCATCGACTTCCTGGCCGATCTGGCACGTCGCGTCTGCCGCCGTATTCCGGTGCGCTTGGTCAAGGGCGCGTACTGGGATGCGGAGATCAAGCGCGCCCAGATCGAAGGCCATCCCGGCTATCCGGTGTTCACCCGCAAGCAGAACACCGACGTGTCCTACCTGGCCTGCGCACGGCGCATGTTCGCGCACAGCGATGCGCTGTATCCGATGTTCGCCACCCATAACGCGCAGACCATCGCCGCCGTGCGTGCGATCTCCGGCGGCAAAGTCTACGAGCACCAGAAACTGCACGGCATGGGCGATGACCTGTATGCAGAGGTGATTCCGGCAGACCGCCTGGGTGTTCCCTGCCGCGTCTATGCGCCGGTCGGCTCGCATGAGGACCTGCTGCCGTATCTGGTACGCCGCCTGCTCGAGAACGGCGCCAACTCCAGTTTCGTCAACCGCATCACCGATGAAGACGTCGCCATCGAGGACCTGATCCGCGATCCGGTCGAAGCGGTGTGCGCGTTCTCCTCCATCCCGCATCCCAAGATCCCGCTGCCGACCGACCTGCTGCGCAGCCAGAACCAGAACAGGAAGAACTCCATGGGCGCCAATCTCGCCAACGACAACGATCTGCGGCAGCTGGCCGAGCAACTCAATGCCGCGGTCAAGCCATGGTCCGCGGCGCCCCTGGTGCCTGGCGCAGTGATCGGCACGCCGCGCGAGGCGGTGCTCAATCCCGCAAACCGCAACGAAACGGTCGGCCATTGGCAACCCGCCGATCCGGCCACGGTGCAGAAAGCGCTGGCGTCCGCCACCGCCGCGCAACCTGGCTGGAATCGCACGCCGGCGGCAAGTCGCGCCACCATCCTGGAGCATGCGGCCGACCTGCTGGAAGCGCGCATGCCCGAGTTCATGGCCATCTGCGTCAAGGAAGCCGGCAAGACGCTGCCCGACGCCGTGGCCGAGGTCCGGGAAGCGGTCGACTTCCTGCGCTATTACGCCGGCCAGGCACGCGCGCAGTTCGGCGCGCCCGAACGTTTGCCAGGGCCGACCGGCGAATCCAACGAGCTGCAGCTGCACGGGCGCGGCGTGTTCGTCTGCATCAGTCCCTGGAACTTTCCGCTGGCCATCTTCCTGGGCCAGGTGGCCGCAGCGCTGGCAGCCGGCAACACCGTCATTGCCAAGCCAGCCGAGCAGACCAATCTGATCGGCTTTGCGGCAGTCAAGCTGCTGCATGAAGCCGGCGTTCCGGAAGCGGCCGTGCAGTTCCTGCCGGGCGACGGCGCCAGCGTTGGCGCCGCGCTGACCAACGATCCGCGCGTGGCCGGTGTCGCCTTTACCGGCTCCACGGAGACCGCGCGCAGCATCAACCGCACCCTGGCTGCGCGCGATGCCGCCATCGGTGTCCTGATCGCCGAGACTGGCGGGCAGAACGCCTTCATCGCCGATTCCTCCTCGCTGCCCGAAGCAGTGGTCAAGGACGCGATCTCCAGCGCCTTCATCTCCGCCGGGCAGCGCTGCTCTGCGGCGCGCGTGCTGTTCGTCCAGGACGACATCGCCGACAAGGTCATGACCATGCTCGCCGGTGCCATGGGCGAGTTGAAGATCGGCGATCCCGGCCTGTTGTCTACCGACGTTGGCCCGGTCATCGACGCAGATGCGCTCAAGATCCTCGACGATCACGCAGCACGCATGGACCGCGAGGCGCGTCTGATCGCTACCACCCAGCTGGGTGAGGGTACTGCCCACGGAAGCTTTTTCGCCCCGCGCGCCTACGAACTGAGCTCCCTCGCGCAACTGCAGCGCGAAGTGTTCGGTCCAGTGCTGCATGTCATCCGCTGGAAGGCCGACCAGCTCGATGCGGTGATCGAGCAGATCAACGCCACCGGCTACGGCCTGACCCTGGGCGTACACTCGCGCATCGACGAGACCATCGAACGCATTACGTCCCGCGTGGCAGTGGGCAACGTCTACGTCAATCGCAATCAGATCGGTGCCGTCGTCGGCGTTCAACCGTTCGGGGGCCAGGGCCTGTCCGGCACCGGCCCCAAGGCCGGCGGCCCCCACTACCTGCTGCGCTTTGCCACCGAAAAGGTCGTCACGGTCAACACCACGGCCGCTGGCGGCAATGCCTCGTTGCTGACGCTGGGCGACTGAGTCGCCACCCGCAGCAGACAAGGAAGACCCCGCATTTGCGGGGTTTTTTGAGTCGCCCCTGAAAAACCCCTCTCAAGCACCAACTACCATGTTTGCGGGCCACACGGTGCTTGAGGACGTTGAGGAAC